>NZ_JAMXFD010000024.1:70207-102767 GCF_025370875.1 Laspinema palackyanum D2c | reverse complement strand
TGACCTCTTTTTCTTATACTACAAATGGCCCAAACCGACAAGGGGTAAGCCTTTTGGCCTTCTTGTCACCCCTTCAGGTTTAGAAGATCTCTGCCACCCAACTCAAGGCTTCATAGAAGCCCGGTTTCTTTGGTAGGTTGCTTAGAGGCGATCACTACTTCAAAGAATCGGGGTTCTTCAGACAATTTATACCACGCAACGAAAATTTTCATGAAAGCCATTTTTCTTGGGTGATTTTCTGGATTTTTAGGGTACGTTAGGCGACCCAAAAAATTAAGCTTTTACAGATATTTATAAATCCGACTAGATGCACCAATTGTGATACAGGAAGGTGCGTCTAATCGGGAATAAAAATAATTAATTTTAGCCTAAATTTTGACCCAAATAACGCCCCTACTACCAACTTTTATTTTGATGATAATTCAGTTAATCACCATCAAAATAAATTTATCTGAAATTACCATCATCATATATTCTACACTGTCCTGGTTCAATTACTCCCATATCAACAATGCCCCCTAGATCGATTGTCGTACCTCTACTATGATTGACATGAATCGCAAACTTGATTGGGGAGTGAACAACTGACTGTAGTGGACCTGTCATTGGTCCTGAATCATAGAATCTTCTATCACCATCTCTGGTATTATTGCGAGGACCTAGAACTCCTAGAGGTCGCCAGTTTTCACCCGTAACATGAACAACTGTTTGTCCCCACAAATTCACTTCATAAGCATATCTTGAGTAAATTTTAAATTCGACACTTGAAACTCTGGAGTCTCTACTACCCGCTTCAGCAACAACTCTTGCTCTTAAACCGTTGGGTATATTACAAAATTCAGCAAATTTTATTTCGCCATATATTCCATCTCGTTCTTGATAGTTGGGAGACGCTTGCCCAATAGCGGCAATAGGTAAAACCATTGAACACAAAAGCAGGCTTAGATAAATTTTTTTCAATCTATTACTACGGCTCATTGATTTGACTAGATGGACAAGCACGCTCTAATCTCCTATAGAAGTATTACTAGCATGATTATCTCTCCACTTTAAAATATTTGCCTAGGCTAAAATGCTTAATTTTGCTAGTCGTTTTGTCGGCAATTCCAACTCTATCGCGTCAAAAATGTTGAAAAATGCCAGAATTTGTTGTGAAATGCTGGGAAATGTTGGGTATAATACGGAAAATCACGAAATATACCCGACTGTATGAATCTTGAGGAAGTGTTAAAACTCGCTGATGCTCTGGTGTTTGCTAAGACGGGGCAACATCTTGATGATTTGCAACAGGCGATCGCACGGGGAACTCTGCAAGGCAAGAAATACAGCGAAATTGCTCAGGAGAAGCACTGTAATGAGAGTTATGTTCGGGATGTAGGAGCAAAATTATGGCAGACACTTTCAAAAGAGTTAGAGGAGGAAGTCACTAAATCCAATTTTCGCTCGACAATGGAGAGGCTACAAATATCCTTATTTTCAAATGTTGTACAAGATCATGTTCAAGCGGGTAGCATTAACTTTTGTGGAGAAGCCAGACACCCCCCAGATATACCCAATCAAAACCCGCAAAATCGAGCAACATCTAACCGGCAACAAACCGCAAATTTTCATCACGATCTAAGTGAAATGCCGAAGTTAGGGAGTTTCTATAATCGTACTGCTGAACTGGAACGCATCAAAATATCAATCCTCAGAGAAAAGGCACAATTTTTAGCCATTATTGGCATGATAGGGGTGGGGAAAACAGCCCTGGGGATAAAACTTGTAGAAGAAATTAAGTATGAATTTGAATATGTGATTTGGCGTAGTCTGGAAACTTGCCCGACTGTTGCTCAATTGCAAACCAATTTAACCGATTGTTTTACCGAGGGGGATAATCAAACTTCATCGCCACCCCTGATTAAATATTTACAAAACCATCGCTGTTTAATTATTTTAGATGATATCCATTACCTGTTTAGGCGGGAAGAATTGGCTGGTCAGTATCAAGTGGGTTATGAGGATTATCGCAGTTTCTTTAAACAAATTAAAGACCGATCGCATCAAAGCTGTTTTCTCTTGATTGGTTGGGAAGCCCCGAGAGAAATTGCTCAGGTTAAACACCCAAATGCTCCTAACTTAATCTTGACCGGGTTAGACAGTGTATCCGCTAACCAAATTATCGCCGAACAAGGATTAGAACCGGAAGAAAACGGCTCACGATTCATTAACCATTATCAAGGTAACCCCTTGTGGTTAAAAACTGTAGCGAATTTTATGGCTGATTTAGGCTTAACTGTGACACAGGTATTACAAAATCAGCCGTTATTATTTCCCCAAGATTTGAAAGATATTTTACAGCAACCGTTGGCTTGGCTATCGGAACCCGAAAAGCAACTTTTATCTCTGTTAGCTAAAGAAGATGAGCCGATCGCCCTTGTCAAATTATTAGAAATTGCCCCGATGCCCTCTTCAGATTTACTGGATATCCTACAATCTCTTTGCCGTCGTTGTTGGATAGAAAAAACTGATCGTCTTTATCGGATTTCACCTGTATTGAGACAGTATTTAGGATGATGGCTCATTGGTCCTTAGTCCTGGGTCAACAATCCAAATGATAAATGACAATGGACCAATGACCAATCCGTGTTTTTCCCTTAATGAGGGTGAAACTTGGGGTATAGCATTCCCTTAACGGGAATGCCGCCTTGGAGATGTTTTTCGACTACGGTTTTCACTTCATCGGGTTGCACCTGGGAATACCAGATTTCTTCAGGGAGGATGAGGACCATTGGTCCATTTCCACATTGTCCCAAGCAGCTACTACTTTCAAGGGTGACATCAGCAACGGGTAAGGATTGAAAGGCGGCGAGGACTTTTTGGGAACCTTGTTTTCTACAGGTACGATTTGTACAGATTAGGACTCGTTTAGGGGTCAATGGCCTCAAAGGAAAGAATTAAATAGCGGGTAATCCCTATTTTACCGAGGAACTCGGCCCCGGCGGTAATTTTTTCAGTTTCGACGGATCCATTCTCGCGTAAGAGTTTCCGGACTAAGGGATAAGTTGGTAAGGTATTGCGGGTGATATCCTCTTCTATCCGCGTTACAAATCCGGTCTTTTTAGCTAGGTTCCGATAGGTGGATAAGGAAAAATCACTCTGGACTGTGCCGTAGGTTTTATCGATTGAAGATGTTAAAAATTGACCCAGAAAATTAGTGATAGGGAGGCTAAATTTTAGAGGAACAAAATCGCAGATGGCGAGATATCCCCCGGGTTTTAATACTCGGCGGGCTTCTTTAAAAAAGGTCTCACGACTGGGAAAATGGAAGATACATTCTACGGCGAGGACGACATCAAAGGAGTTATCTTCAAAGGGCAATTGGCAGGCATCGGCACAGACGAAGGAGATGGCATTGTGGTTGAGGGGTTGGACTTGCGATCGCGCCCTTTCGAGTTGGCGTTCGTCGATATTGACTCCCACCATCTCTAAGTTAGAAAACCGTTCGTTGAGACTGGCGATCGTGCCGCCAAATCCACAACCACAATCGAGAATTTTCAATCCGTCGGTGATGTTTCCTGCATCGCAAACCTTCCTGGAGAGTTGTTCAGTCGCGTTGGCAAAGTCAGGAAGGGTCCCATCGGCGCGCTTGGGGTCTTCCCAGTATCCCCAATGGACGTGACGACCAAATGCGGCGATCGCCGCTGGATTTTGCTCTTTTAATAGTTCCAAAAGGCGGTCAAAATACGGGAGATGAACCTTAGATTCCATCTGATGGTAGCCTCTTAATTTGTAAAAGATGAGCAACCCTAATTGTTCAGATTGCTTTTACTGATTGGGTCCAGTCTAGTCATTGGGGGTAATGGTTCACAGACGGGCTGAAGAAATTCTCAGTTTAGTCTGGGGATAGTCCTTTGGAGGCTAACCACTGGCGATCGTATAACCGGGATTGATAGCGTTGTCCACTATCACAAAGGACCGTTACCAAGGTATGACCCGGACCCATTTCTTGGGCTAAAGCGACGGCAGCACCGACGTTAATGCCTACGGATCCGCCCATAAATAAGCCATCTTTTTGGAGGAGTTGATAAATGACGCGAATTGCTTCTTGATCATCCACTTGAATGGCATCATCAATGGGGACACCTTCCATGTTTTTGGTAATCCGACTATTGCCAATGCCTTCGGTGACGGAGTTGCCGACGGGGTTTATTTCGCCTGTTTTAACATAGCTATATAATCCACTGCCCATTGGGTCAGCAACGATACATTTAATATCCGGGTTCTGGGCTTTTAAAAACATAGAAACTCCGGCATAAGTTCCGCCAGTTCCCGTTGCAGCCAGCCAAGCGTCTATTTTTCCGTTTGTTTGGGACCAAATTTCGGGTCCGGTGGTTTGATAATGGGCCATTCTGTTGGCTAAGTTATCAAATTGATTGGCCCAAATTGCATTGTCCATTTCTTCGGCGAGTCTGCCGGAAACCTTGACATAGTTATTGGGGTCTCGGTAGGGAACTGCGGGAACTTTCCGCACTTCGGCACCTAATGTGATGAGGGTATCTATTTTTTCTTGGGATTGGGTTTCGGGAATGACAATTAGGCATTTATAGCCTTTGGCGTTGCAAATATGGGCTAATCCAATGCCGGTATTGCCTGCGGTTCCTTCGACGACGGTCCCCCCGGGTTTGAGTAAGCCTTTGCGTTCGGCTTCTTCGATGATGAAGAGGGCGGCGCGGTCTTTAACGGACCCTCCAGGATTCAGAAATTCTGCTTTTCCTAAAATTTCACATCCGGTTTCTTCGCTAAAGCTATTGAGTCGAATTAAAGGGGTATTTCCTACGGTTCCGATGAAACCCTGTTTAATATCCATTGGGTGTTGTCCTATGGCTGGCGATTAAAACTGTTTGTTTGATTGTTTTATGAAGTCATTCAAAAGAGAAAGGCGATCGCCCTATTGAGCGGGCTATCTTTCTCGGAACATCCCTACAGATGAGCAGGGCCGATCGCCTTCTCAAGGCAGAGTCAAGTGCCTATTTATTCGGGGGTGGGGTTAACCGCAGGTAAGGTTTAACGGCAGTGTAGCCTTTGGGGAATTTTTCCTTTAAAACTTCGGGGTCTTTCAGGGAAGGGACAATCACACAATCATCGCCATCTTTCCAGTTGACTGGTGTGGCAACGCTGTAGTTGTCGGTGAGTTGTAAGGAGTCGATCGCCCGGAGAATTTCCACAAAGTTGCGTCCGGTACTGGCGGGGTAGGTTAAAACCAACCGGAGTTTTTTCTGAGGGTCAATGACAAAGACCGATCGCACGGTGAGGGTATTATTGGAATTGGGATGGATCATGTCGTACAAATCGGATACCTTGCGATCGGCATCGGCCAAAATTGGATAATTGACACTCACGTTACCCACTTCTTCAATATCAACAATCCAGCCTTTGTGGGATTCCACATCATCCACACTCAGGGCAATGGTTTTGACATTGCGCTGGTCAAATTCAGCCTGGAGACGGGCGACTTCACCCAGTTCTGTGGTGCAAACCGGGGTGTAGTCCGCAGGATGAGAAAACAGCACAACCCAACTTTCTCCTGCCCAGTCATAAAAATTAATCTCTCCTTGGGAGGATGCTTGGGTAAAGTTGGGTACGGTATCACCTAAACGCAGAGACATAGTAAGGTTCCTGTAATTTCCAATACAAAAAAGAATCGATTAGGCAATTCTGCCCGATAACTCCGGTTTGTCCGGCGGTTTTTAGTTCTTTTTTAGATTGTATCAGGTTGCTTTCTTTGTGGTATGAGTTAAAAGCAGATTTTGATGTCATTGATTGGGGTATCGGCCTATGTTCCAAATGCTGTACTCTCTGATTCGCGCCATTGAGCCATTTTTAGTGCCAATTTGCTTTGTCAGTGCTTGGTTGCTGGTGATGTTGCTGGGGTGGAGCCTTTTTAGTGCGATCGCGGCTGCAACAACCAATGCCAAGCGAATGCACCAGATTCCCTGTGCCTATTGCGTCTTTTTTACCAATGACCCTCGTTTGAAATGTCCCGTCCATCCCACTCGGGCGATGTCCGAAGAGGCGATCGATTGTGTGGATTATCGGAATTGAGCGATTGGTCATTGGTCATTCTATGGGCTAATTTCTAACAACACTTTTAAAACCCCTCGGCGTTGGGCGTGGTCAAAGGCGGCGATCGCCTCGTCAAGGGGATATTTAGCTTGAATTAAAGGGTTGACATTTATCTTGTTTTGTGATAAGAGTTCTAATGCTTTGGGAAACGGACCGCAACGGGACCCGATTAGGGTAATTTCATCCACCACTAGAGACGAGATATCTAGGGTGAGGTGACCCGCATAAGTGCTTTTGAGGACGAGGGTCCCTCGGGGACGTAAGGCGCGACGGGCAATAGTAAATCCTTCGGGGTTGCCGGTACATTCCACGGCGATATCAAATTGTCCGTCGGTAACGGCATCGGCAAATCCGGTTTTAATGCCTAGGGACTCCAAATTCTCCAGTTTGTCCCGATGTCGCCCCACTGCCAGCAAGTCACAACCCGTGAGGGCTAGGGTTTGGGCGACTAACTGCCCTAATTTGCCATCCCCTACCACTAAGATGCGATCGCCCGAGGTGATAGGCACTTGTTCTTGGATTTCTAAGGCAGCGGCGATCGGTTCAGTGAAGGTTGCCATATCCGTTGTAATGGTATCCGGTATCGCATACAGGTTTTTCACTGGCAGGGTCAAATATTCGGCAAACGCGCCATTGCGATTGACAATTCCCAAAACTGTGCGATTTTCGCAGTGGGTGGGTTGTCCTCTGCGACAAAACCGACAGTCTCCGCAAGCGGCGTTAATTTCTCCGACTACGCGCTGATTTTGCAGGGATTCGGGTCCTCGTTCCACCACACCCACGAATTCGTGACCTAAAATGCCACTGTAGGGATAGTAACCCCGCAGCAGTTCGAGGTCGGTATTGCAAATTCCCGCCTGTAAAACTCGGATGAGGGCTTCTCCTTCTGGGGGTTCGGGAATGGGAAGTTGCGATCGCAGTTGCAATTGCTGATTTTCTAGCCAGAGTCCTTTCATGGTTCTCGGTCCTGACAACAGAATTAGATTCTATTTTACCTGGAATTGCTCGTTCTAAACTCCTAAACTTTTCAGTTTAACACTCAATCATGTCTGCATCTTTACCCCATGATTTTCCCAATCCTACCCCACCTGGGGCGATCGAAGTGAAAGAGTATCCCGAGTATCGGGCTGTGACTTACAGCCATTCGGGAAATGTTCAACAAGCCAGCCAAGTTGCTTTTAATCCCTTATATCGGCATATTAGCACCAATCAAATTGCCATGACGACCCCGGTTGAAGTGCGGTATTTGGATGGGTTAACTCCGGAAGTGAGCACGCCACAAACTGCGGAGGTTTCTTTTTTATATCCCAACCGGGATATTTCGCCGGAAACCCTGACAGATGAGGTGAAGGTGACGGATTATCCGCCGATGACTGTGGTGAGTATTGGCATTCAAGGGGCTTATAGTTGGGCGAATTATGAACAACATTTGCAACGGTTGCAAGGCTGGCTGAAGGAACATTCGGAGTATGTGATCAGCGGTCCGCCTCGTCGGTTATTGTACAATTCCCCGATGACTCCGGAAGCGATTAAACTCAGCGAGGTGCAGATTCCCATTGCTGGGGTTACTTCTGATTAATTAATCAAAAACCCGCACCCTAAAGCAGTGGCGACACCCGGCGGGGGGCGGGGGATAAATCCCCCGCCTAACAGCTAAAGTCGGTTAAAAACCGACTGCAAGTTTGATACAGTGGTGTTTTCAGTCGTCTTTAGACGACTTTAGCTATGAGGCGGGGGATTTATCCCCCGCCGGTGTTGCTATGGATGCTTTAGCCTGCGGGTCAGGTTAAAATATTTCAAGTCAATCCTTGAAAAATGGGAATTTCTATAGAAAATTCTGACCCTAAATCTGGGGTGGCGTGACAGGAGATTTGACCTTGATGTTTTTCTACGATAATTTGATAGCAAACAGAAAGTCCTAATCCGGTGCCTTTGCCGACGGGTTTGGTGGTGAAAAAGGGGTCGAAGAGTCGGGCTTGGATTTCTGGGGTCATGCCGGGACCATTGTCGATGATGCGAATTGTTACCCGATCGCCAGTGACGGCGGTGAGAATGCGAATGGTGGGGGACTCAGGGGGTATTTCTCCTAAGTTGCGGTTGTACTTTTGGTCTAAGGCATCGATCGCATTATTCAGGAGATTCATAAACACTTGATTCAATTGTCCGGCATAACATTCCACTGCTGGCAGTACGCCAAATTCTGGGATAATATCGATTTCTAGTCGCTTATCCGTGGCTTTGAATCTGCCTTGCAAAATCAACAAAGCGCTTTCGATGCCTTCGTGAATATTTACTTGTTTCATTTCCGCTTCATCGAGGCGGGAAAAGGTGCGTAACGATCGCACGATGCCTCGGATGCGATCGGTTCCCACTTTCATTGAACCCAAAATTTTCTGCAAATCCTCTTGCAAAAAATCCAATTCTATGTCTTCGAGTTTATCAGCAATGATTGGGTCTGTTTCCCCATACTGTTGTCGGTAGAGTTCGACTAAATCCAGTAAATTTTCCAGGTAATCCCGAACATATCCTAAATTTCCAGAAATAAAATTTACGGGATTATTAATTTCATGGGCAATGCCTGCCACCATTTGACCCAGGGAAGACATTTTTTCTGATTGAATTAACTGGGTTTGAGTCCGTTGCAATTGAGTTAAAGTTGCTTCAAGTTGCTGATTTTTTTCCTGCAATTCTCCGGAAGTCCGATGTAATCGTTCCACCGTGTCGCGTAAGGCGGTTTCGGCTTCAACGCGATCGCTAATATCTCGGGCGACACCAATTAATCCGATGGCATAACCTTGGGCAGAACGATAAACGGTTTTTGAGGTTAAATAGGTCCGGGGTTGAGACAAATGAGAATCCGCATTCAATGGTACAATTTCTTCTTCTAAAAGCTGAGTCTCTCCCTCTAACAAAATCCGATGGTCATTTTTCATCCGTTGGCGAGCAGTTTCTGGGGATAATAATTCAGTATCATTTTTTCCTAAAATTTCATCCACAGCCTTGCCAATTGCCTTGGCCCCAGCAGAGTTAATGGAGAGATAGCGACCCTGAAGGTCTTTGACAAAAATACTATCTGTTGTCCCTTCGGAGATAGCTTGCAAAAGATTGTAGCTTTCTTGCAATTTCTCCTGGGCACGTTTGCGTTCGGTGATGTCGCGGACAAATAGGGTGTAGAGTTGGCCTTGGGGTAATAGAACATGAGCGATCGCCAGTTCAATGGGAAACGTTGTGCCATTTTTACGCTGTCCGACTAATTCATAAGCCGCATTGCTCTCCCCCGGCATTTGACGAGTATTCAGAAAGAGGGTCAAATAGGCGTCAATTTCTTGGTGCATTAACCAGGGCATCAACAGTTTCAAATTTTGCCCTTGTAATTCTGATTCGCTATAGCCAAACAGTTCTAAAGCAGCGTTATTTATCCAGTGAATTTTACCGCCATCGGTGATAGCAATGGTCCCCTCGGGGGCCGCTTCCAACATGGCTTGATATTGGTGAGAATTGCGCTTTTCAAGGGTAAGAAGTCGGTTACTTTGGTAGACAAAGAGTATCCCTGTAGTGCAAATGATGAGGGAGGCGATTCCCGTGGCGATCGCTGGACCGGGGAGGTAAGATGAGCGAAGTTCTTGAACCTCAATCTGGGTCAAAACTGCCCCATTTAATTTAGGAATCGGGGCATAGGCGACGATCGCCGGAATGCCCTGTTCATCGGTGATCAACTGACTGCCGGTTTCCCCGACGATCGCCCGGTGGATGGCATCGGCGAGTTCAGAATCCGGGATGACGGGAATCCAAGGGCGATCGCTGGCTGTTCCCTGTTGCCACATCACCGGGGAATCGTCGGTTTCCACCCAGGCGATCGCCACCCGCATTCCTGAAGGTTGAGGGAGTTGATAGGCTTTTTGGGCGGACTCCCAGGCGGTTTGCGGGGTATCCGTGACGGTGGCAATCCCCTGGATCAGTTGGGCTTGAATTTGGACGATTTGTTCTAGGTGCGATCGCCCTTGGAAGAGGACCATCTGATCCAGCAGATAAATCCCAATTCCCGCCACTGCCATTGTGATCGCGGTGAATCCGACTGTCCAGTAGACCAGTTTCTGGCGGTTATTCGGGCGATCGGCATCATCGCCTATTTCCTGATTCTGGGAAACACCCATCATGGAATTCCTCACCGGGACTTGCTTGAATTTTTAGCCTCTACTGCCTCAGTTTAAGCCACCTGAGAGAGAATCATTCCCCCTGAATATGAACCACTAATTCTCGATAATGACCCTGTTGCCGGTGTTCCCAAATATAAATTCCCTGCCAAGTTCCAAGCACTAATCGACCTCGATTGATAGGAATTTGCTCACTCGTATGGGTGAGGGCCGTGCGAATATGGGCGGGCATATCATCGGGACCTTCGGTACTGTGGCGGTAGCGACGTTGTTCGGGAACTAAATCAGAAAAGAAATGTTGTAAATCTTCTAAAACATCGGGGTCTGCGTTTTCTTGCAGCAATAAACTGGCAGAGGTATGGCGGAGAAATAGGGTGCAGAGGCCCGTTTGTACTCCTGATTTTGCCACGACTTCTTCCACTTTAGCCGTAACTTTAGCTAAGGATTTTCCCGTGGTTTTCAGTTGGAGGATTTGTTGATGGTAAGTCATAAATTTAAGCGGTAAAAGGGTTAACGTTCAGAGGGGGATTCGGTTTGGAAATAATCGACCACTGCCTGGGCGATCGCTTCCGTCCCATCTTTGATTAAGGGTTCGCTGGATTGTGGGGGGAGAGGGGGTTCTCGTAAAAAGTCCCAATTCCCCTCGAAAAACTCTTCTGGGGAGACAATTCTGTGATGAGAATGCTGTTGGATTCCCGAGAGCAATAAGGGGGATTCAGCAAACCCTTCTCGGGTGAGGGAGATAATCGGTACATTTTGGCGACAAGCTTCTGAAAAGGTACTGAATCCCGGTTTGGAAACCACTCGCCCACAAACCGGCATAAAATCTACAGGACGAAGGCGATCGCCATTGGTTTGATTGTCAATTTTAACTAAATTCGGCAAGTCGGGCGCATTGTGGTCAAAGGTGATAAATTGCCAGTCGGGAAAGTCATGCAAATTATGATAAGGAATTTGTTCCAATCCCAATCCGCCAAAAGTAAGTAAAATTGTTTGTTCTACAGGAGATTTCAGCCCCCATTCACGACGGATTGTTTCCGGTTGATAGCGGGGAGTTCCGCCAGTTAATCCGAAATCTTTAATGAGAGGAAAGGCACTCATTGCTTCGTGAAAAGGCAGACGAAATAGACAGTCACATTGACTGAAGCAGTCGGCAATCCAATCCGCAATGGCTTCAAATTCTCCTCCCCAAGGACGATAGATAAAATCCCACCCAAAATTGCTCATCATCCAGACGGGAATGCCTGCCGCTTGACCAATGGTAGCAGCTAAGGGGGGAATATCCGCCAGAATTAATCCGACCCGATTGAGTTGAATAAAGTTAACTTCCCCAGCGGCGATCGCATATTGTCGCTTGCGAATTTCTTGCAATTTTTCTAAGGTAGCTACTTTATCCATTTTCAAGCTATCTGCCTGAATCACTCCCACATCTAAAGCCCTTTCCCGTAAGATAAAATCTCCGGTAATATAACTTTCCAATAACCAACGGGGTGCGGTGGTAACTAAAATTAACAAAATGTCCGGATTTAGCCTTTGAATTTCTGCCGCAACTGAGGCGGCGCGCACTGCATGACCAAAACCATGATTGGTAATGGCGATATAAACAACGGGTCGAGTTTTCACGGCCTATATCAGCTAGATAAAGAACAACAGGATAGAGGGGAAATATTACCTAGGGACCCAAGATAGCGCGTCTCTAATGCCATCCTCAAACAATTTTAACTCATTTTCTCCCCTGCCTCGGAATCAAGGTGACGATTAGCCAACTTGTCTGAAATTTTTCTATTTTGAATGGGTTAAATCTCCTGACAATAATCTTGAATTCCCTTAATTAGTTGCTCTATTTCAGATTCTAAGGTAAAATAATGAACGCAAGCTCTTACACAATCCGGCTTGAGAATAGTCCGGACCATGATGCGATGTTCTTTTTCCAAAAATTTTACCAATTTGTCATGATTCGCCCCAGATTTTCGCAGATTTTCCTTAATCTGAAACGAGACTAAACCGGCTTCCGGTGGAGTGGTTTTTAAACAAATAATATCCGGTAAGTCTCGGAGTTTTGTCCAGAGTTGATGACTTAAGGCTTGGATGCGATCGTAGCGTTCTTCAGGGGTTCCCATGCCCTGATGAAAGGAGATCGCTTTTCGTAATCCGGCTAATAAGGGATAAGCGGAAGTTGCCATTTCAAAACGTCGTCCATCGGGTTTAAATCCTTCCCAATCACCGATAGAATTCAAGGCAACACTGCGCCAACCAATAAAGGTTGGATGAAGGGTTTCTGCGGCATCAGGACTGACATATAATCCACCTAACCCTTCCGGTCCACACCACCATTTATGTCCCGTAAAGGCATAATAATCAACCCCACTTTTGGTGAGATTTAAGGGTAAAATGCCGACGGATTGGGCAGCATCTACAAGAACTCTAACTTTTGGGGAAGGGGGGGATTTTTGGTTAAATTCATGGCAAACTTTAACAATATCAGTAAGGGGTAAAACTTGGCCGGTATTCCAGAGGATATGACTGAGAACGACTAAGCGAGTATTGGGGTGGAGATGGGAGGCGATCGCCACAGTGGGATTCCCCTCATTTAAAGTTTCCATCAAGGGACAAATTGAAACTTGTAAATCGAACCGACGGGCGACTTCACCGACAGCAGAGACAACTCCCGGATGTTCGCAGTCGCCGAGGAGGATGCGATCGCCCGGTTGCCAATCCAAACCCCAGAGGGGAATATTGCATCCAATCGAGACATTTTCGGTGAGGGTAATGGTATCTGCCATGACCCCGAGTTCCGAGGCGATCGCCTGTCGAGTTGCCGCAAGTTCTTCAGAGATCCAGAGTAACACTTCTCCGCTAAAGGGTCCTTTTTCCTGAATTGATTGATAGGATTGAAACAGGGCGGTTAATGCCGATTCGGGCATCGGTCCTTGTCCACCATAGTTAAAATACGATTTATTCTTTAAAGCGGGAAATTGCTGGCGATCAATCGGGTTCACAGGGATTTACCTCATATTTTAAACAGGTTTAGGGAACTCTCAAAAATCAAATATCCAAAACGTTCGTAGTGACTCCTTCAGGAGTCATTTTAAGATAACCCCTGAAGGGGGGGACGTTGAACGGTTGAATGATTTATGTTTTGCCATCCCCTTAGACGATGAATTTTCATCAAAAATATAGCCCGCCAAAATCAGGCTAAACCTAAAATTAATTGTACCACAAAATGATTCATGGTTTTTGAATGAATTAAACATAAGTAAAGTAATTTAAAAAAGCAGAGGTAATCAGGGGTCATGTTTGGGTGACTCATCGGGGAGAAATCAATTGGGATTGAGATATTTTTGGGTGGCTATCTTCTCCAAAATGGTTTGGAGTACAGTAACTTTGACCGGCTTAGTAATATACTCATTCATCCCCGCTTCTAAACATTTCTGGCGATCGCCTTCCATTGCACCTGCCGTCATCGCCACAATCTGAGGCCGCTGGCTGGGAGCCCACTCCTGGTTAATCTGGCGAGTCGCTTCTAATCCATCCATTTCTGGCATTTGAACATCCATCAAAACCACATCATAAGGATGCTGATGCAATGCCGCTAAAGCTTCTACCCCATTATTAGCAACATCGGCATGATATCCCATTTGGGATAAAATTTTGAGGGCAACTTTTTGATTAATGCGATTATCCTCAGCCAGAAGAATTCGTAAAGGAAATCGTTCCGCCAGTTGGGGGTCAATCTGAGGGATAGAAGGGCCATGAGCAGCAATAATAGCCTTCTTGTTGGCAACTACATTGAGCAACACTTCATACAAATGAGAACATTTAATCGGTTTAGTAAAACAACCGGCAAAATTCGGCAAAGCAGCATTTAGAGATTGACCCATTGAGGTCAATAAAATCAACGGAAGCGTTTGGGGGTCTCGCAACTTGTGCAACTCAGACCCCAGAGTAATCCCATCCATTTCTGGCATTTGCATATCCAGAATTGCCAAATCAAACGATTCTCCTCGATTCAGGGTGGCGATCGCCTCCAATGGCGAACTCACCGCAACGGGAATCATCCCCCACTTCTGAGTTTGTCGGATTAAAATTTGGCGATTGATCTCATAATCATCGACAATTAACAGCCGCTTCCCCTGTAACTTCGCTTCAGTTCCTATTTCATAAACCGGCAGAGGTTGGGAATCTTTAGCCACAATCATGGTAAAATAGAAAGTAGAGCCTTCTCCTACCTTACTTTCTACCCACATTCTCCCCCCCATCAGTTCACACAACCGTTTACTAATCACTAACCCTAACCCAGTCCCGCCATATTTTCGAGTCGTGGAAGCATCAAGTTGAGAAAAAGAGCGAAACAGTTGATTAATGTTCTCCTCGGGAATCCCAATTCCCGTATCCATGACGGAAAATTTTAGTTCAAAAAACGTCTGATTCGGCTCCAATATCCCTACTAAAGAGTCGGGGTTGGAGTTGGAAAATAGGCTGGAGAAGGGGGACCAATTGCCAATTTCCTCAGATTCTACTAAGACCCGAACTTCACCCCGTTCCGTAAATTTGACCGCATTGCTGAGAAGATTGGCTAAAATTTGGCGCAAGCGGGTGACATCACTGATAATCCGAACGGGGATTTCTTCATCCATGAGGTAACCCAATTCGAGTTGCTTTTCCGAGGCTTTTGCAGCAACGAGAACCAGAGAATCTTCCACCGCCTCGCGCAGGTCAAAAGGCGTCTGTTCTAAGGACAATTTTCCCGCTTCAATTTTTGATAAATCTAAAATATCATTGATAATCGTCAATAACGCTTCACTACTGTTGCGAATCGTCTCTACAAAATCTCGCTGAGTCGGGTTGAGTTCCGTATCGATCAACAGTCCAGTCATGCCAATGACTGCATTCATGGGAGTCCGAATTTCATGACTCATATTAGCCAAAAACTCCGATTTCAACTGGGTAGCTGATTGAGCATCGCGGAGGGCTAAATCAAGTTCCATATTATTTTCTTCGAGTTGAGAGGCGATTCGCGCCATTTCTTGTTGAGACTTGAGGATCTCCTGGATATAATTCTTAATATGCCGAACCGAGGGGTGAAAGATAAATACAGCTTCTAGGAGGATGACGCATAAGCCGAGACCTAAAAATAACAACTCCAAACGGAGCAAATGTTGAACCCGATGAAGGGCTTGTTTTTCATACTCGGAGACGATCGCATCCATCCCCAAGAAAAATGACCTTTCATGGGCTAAAATTTGTTGAGAAAAGGGCAAAATTGCGTCGCGATCGGCCGGGTTTCCTTGTTCAGTGACAACAGACAGTAAACCAACTGCACCTTGTCGCAAGGCTTGATAGGAGGGTTCCAGTTCCTCGAACATTTGGGCAATTTGCCGGTTGTTCTGTTTAGGCAAACCCAGTTCCGGATCCCCATATTTTAAGCCGAGATGGGATTGGGAAAAGAGGTTGACGGCATCTTGCAGTTCTTGGAGGTGGAGTTGGCGATCGCCCTGGGGGGGGAATTCCAGCCAGATCAGTGCCGCTTTACTCATCCGTTGGCTCAAGGCTCTTTGGCGTCCAGCAATATTGAGCACTTTAGAATCCGTAGTAATGACCAGAAGCGATCGCTGCCTCATCAATTCGCCACCTATCGAGAGGATGGCGAGGAGGCTAAGGGCGACTATATACAGTGCGCTCAGGCGGCGCGTTGGAGAGTTGCGGTGATAGATAGAAGGCATAGAACGGGTAGCGAGTGAGCGGGTCGATTCTATCGGAGTCTAACAAGAGAATTCAATAATTTTTATCTCCAGTTTTACATAAATTCTAATAAGAGATTCTTTATAATTAAATAAACCTTTCCTAAAAATTCTATCAATTAATGTTCTCTACCTTGGGGTGCTGTTGATTTGATGCTCCCTTTCTTCCCCACCGAGCAACCCACCGCCCGGGGGCCAGTTTGGACCGCTACGGATTAGCCTGATCCCCTCTGCCTCGTGACTTTGAGGCGATCGCCCGTTTCTGCACCCTTTGTCTTCTGTGTGACTGATTATTGGTATGTTAAAGATATGCTGCTAACTGACAACCTTTTATTTGATTACCAACGCTGTGCGCGCCTGTCATTCCTCAACCTGTATGGAAATGGCACTCATCCAGAATCCGCGAGTGATTTTGCCACCAAACTGAAACGGGATAGCGAAGTTTATCGACAGGACGTTTTGGCAGAATACCCCGCTCAACGCCCGAATTATCCCTACGGAGACTGGGTAAAGGGTGCCGAGGCAACTGTGGCGTTAATGCAACAGGGTATCGATCGCATTGCTCACGGCGTCTTGATGACTCCAGGACCCCAAGGAGTCACCCTGATGAGTCGTCCTGATTTATTAATCCGAAAACCCGGTGCCTCGGTTTATGGGAATTGGTCCTATATTCCCGTGGATATTCGCTTCAGTAAACGTCCGAAGGCACAACATCAAATTATGGCGGCATTTCACGCCCTGGTGTTGGCCGGGGTCCAGGGGGCTTGGCCCCAGGATGCCTGGTTAGTTTGCCGTGAAGTAGGGGAATATCGGGTGAATTTAGAGAAATATGTCCCTCAAATGCAGGAGGTATTAAACCCTTGCATTAAAATGTTGAGCCATCGCCAAGAACCGGAAGTCTTTATGGCACGACATCCTTGCAGTATGTGCCACTGGCAGAGTCATTGTTATGCGATCGCCCAAGAGACACAGCACCTCTCCCTTCTGCCTGGAGTAACTCCGATTCGTTATCAACAGTTAAAACAACTGAATTTGACCCAACTAGAATCCCTCGCCCATGCGGATTTACTCACTTTAGCCAATGGTCTAGTTGAGGTTTGCAATAATCAATATGAACCGGAAACTGTCGCCCGTGATCTGATCATACAAGCCAAGGCAACCCTCAATAATCAAGCGATCGCTTTACCCCAAAAATTGCCCCTTTCTCCCAAGTTTCTACCCCTTTCTCCGGTTGAACTCTATTTTGATATTGAAGCGCAACCGGAATTAAACCTCGATTTTCTACTGGGCGTGTTAGTCGTTGATCGCCGCAATCTCGCCCCAGGAGAAGCACCCACGCAGAAATTTCATGCTTTTTTAGCCGAAAGTCCCGAAGAAGAGTTCCAAATTTGGGAGCAGTTTTTGGAATTAATTTGGACCTATCCGATTGCCCCAATTTTTCATTTTTGTGACTATGAAGTTCAAACCCTAAAAAAACTGGCCCGCCGCTATCATACTCCCCCACATCGATGGAAAGTAATTCTCAATCGGTTTGTGGATATTCATAAGTTAGTCACCCAATCTGTGGTGATGCCGGTGGAAAGTTATGCCCTCAAGTCGATTGCTCGATATCTCGGATTTGAGTGGCAGAATGCCTTAGCGTCCGGTGCTCAATGTGTGGTGTGGTACGATCGCTGGTTAGAAACAGGCGATCGTCATTACTTGGATTTAATTTTAACCTATAACGAAGATGACTGCATCGCCACCTTTGTCGTTAAAGACTGGTTGGTCCAATTTTCTCAAAATTGTTCGTGAATTTAAGGTTTAAAACTGCTATAAATTCAAATTAAACCTGGGAAATAGTGGCTATTTAGCTGTTTAAAAAATTTATATTTCTGCTAACTTCAAGAAAATACATCAGCTCAAACCTCTATGCTTTTTGCTCAAATTAACCCTATTTTATGGATAACTTTGGGATTGTCTTGTACTTTTGGCATGGGTTGTCAACCGCAAACCCTTCCCGAAAGCTTTGCCAGTCCTTCCAAGTCACGGATTTCTAATTCTGCCTCAGTGATAAATTCTCCGGTTGAATATTTAGGAGAATTCAAAATCCCCACCGGCTTTATTTTTCAGGATACCCCCCTCGGAGGACTCTCAGGAATCACCTACGATCCTCAGCGCAATCTGTATTATGCCGTATCAGACGATCGCGCAATCCAAGGACCCGCAAGATTTTACAATGTAGAAATAGAATTAAATCCTCTGGCTGTTAACCCCATTGGTGTTACCCCCTTGGTGGATAAAAGCAGTCGCCCTTTTCCCACTTACACCGTAGACCCTGAAGGGATTTCCTTAACCCGTCGCGATACCCTATTTATTTCATCCGAGGGAGATGTGGAACGAGATATTCAACCCTTCATCAAAGAATTTTCCCGGGAAGGAAAAGAACTCCAATCTCTCCCCATTCCCGATAAATTCATCGCTCAAAATGGTCAAGGGATTCGGAATAATCAGGCTTTTGAAAGCCTAACTTTAAGCCCGAGTGAGCAATTCCTCTATACCGCAACCGAAACGGCTTTAGTTCAAGATGGAGAACCCGCCAATCTGGAAAAAGGAACTCCCGTCCGCATTTTGCAATATGATTTGACCACAGGACAACCCGTCCAAGAGTTTTACTATCTCACCGAACCTGTACAGACTGAACCTAAATATCCGGATGGATTGACAATTCATAGCTTAGTCGAATTACTCGCTTGGGATGAAACAAAATTGCTCAGTTTAGAACGAGGCTTTACAGAAGATGTAGGAAATACAGTTTTATTATATGAAGTTTCTCTGGGAGACGCAACAAATATTCAGCCAATCGACAGTTTAAAAGATGTTGATATTCAAAACATCCAACCGGCTCAAAAACGCCTGTTGCTGGACTTGCGAACTTTAGATATTCCCCTGGATAACTTAGAAGGAATGACCTTCGGTCCCAAATTAGCCGATGGACGACGCTCGTTAATTTTAGTCAGCGATAATAATTTTAATCCGTTGCAAGTGACCCAGTTTTTAGTTTTTGCCATAAACCTAGAAGAGTGAATGCGAATCCTGGACAATCGGGGAATAAATCTTTGATAATAGAGACAGTAATTTCCCAGAACAATTCATGGAGGCTCACATTATGAGTAGACAAACTTCAGTGGGAAAACCCAACAACAAAACGGAACAACAACTCCTTCCTTTAGAGAATGGCGATCGCCTCACTCGTCCTGAATTTGAGCGCCGCTATCACGCTATGCCAAATTGCAAAAAAGCTGAACTCATCGAAGGAGTCGTTTATATGCCATCACCCGTCCGTTCTAAAAGTCACGGTTTACCTCATGCAGCAATCATGGCATGGTTAAGCAATTACTGGCTGGCAACGCCAGGGACCGAACTGAATGATAACACCACCGTGCGTCTCGATTTAGACAATGAACCCCAACCGGATGCACTGTTAAGAATTGAGACTGGGGGTACTTCCGCGATCGCAGAAGATGATTATGTTGAAGGTCCACCAGAATTTATAGCAGAAATCGCCGCATCAACTGCCACTTACGATTTACATGATAAAAAACAAGTCTACCGTCGTAACGGAGTGCAAGAGTATCTGGTGTGGCGCGTGTCTCAAACTCAACTGGATTGGTTCCACCTCACGGAAGGCGAATATATCCTCATCGAACCGGACGAAAATGGAGTTTTGCGGAGTCTAGTTTTTCCGGGGTTATGGTTAGACTGTCCCAAGTTATTAGCGGGAGATTTTTCCGGAGTCCTCACCGTTTGGCAAGAAGGATTGAATTCACCCGAACACGCGCATTTTGTCCACCAGTTGTTGGAAAAACAGGAGAATTAAGCAAGGAGCGGTTTTAAGCGAAGATTAGCCTAAAACCGCTCTAGTTTTGGGATTTTATCCTCACAGTTCTACCTCTTCATAGATGTCTGAAAGAGATAGCTGTAATCCAAGAGATTGAAAGTCAATGATATCGTTTTGTAAAAAAGTTGCTAAACTCCAATCGCAGGGGCGATCGCCTCGCCGATAGACTTCCACCTTTTTTTCCGTTTGGGATACCAACACATACTCTTGAAGACTATTTAATTCTCTATAGTTGATAAGTTTTTCTTGACGATCTATCCGTTCGGTACTCGGAGAAAGTACCTCAAAAATTAGACAAGGAAACTCAAGAAAATACTTCTGCCGGTCTTGAGGATTACAGCTAATTGAAACATCAGGATAATAAAATAAATCCAGGTCTTTGATTCTGACTTTCATGTTGCCCGAAAAGACTCGACAACCACTCCCGCGTAACTGAGTTTTTAGGCCAGTGATAATATTAACCGAAATCAAATTATGTTCCTGGCTACCTCCGGACATGGCATAAACTTGACCCTGAATGTACTCATGACGAATGTCGCTGAGTTCTTCATAGTGCAGATATTCTTCGACCGTCAGAATAGATTTTAAGGCTTGATTAGACATGATTTTACCTTCCCTTGAGGATTGGAGGGGGTGATGGGGGGTTAAGGTGGCGATCGCCCTTCCCTCTAGGATAAATCATCCCCTAGACCCTCATGAGAGCAGGAGACGGGGATAAGAAACCGGGTTTCTGTCCTAGATTTGGGGAAATTGGCAGAGTTTGGGGAAAGAAACCCGGTTTCTGGCAGCACTCAAAGGTCCGCCCTGACTGGATATTGCCAAGCTGTAATCGCCCCCTTCCCCGGTCAAAAAATTTTTTTTGAAAAAGGGGTTGACAAATCCAAAAGCATCATGCAAGATATAAAAGGCTCAAGGAAAGGGACTGTAGTTCAATTGGTTAGAGCACCGCCCTGTCACGGCGGAAGTTGCGGGTTCGAGCCCCGTCAGTCCCGTTTAAAATATAAATCAGGTTACGCGCCGTGTTTTCCTAATAATAGGGGACACGGCGTGTCTCCTTGCCAACGAAGTTAATTAGAGAAAATAATTGTGACTGTTCGCGTAAGAATAGCTCCTAGTCCGACTGGGAACTTACATATTGGAACAGCCAGAACGGCTGTGTTTAACTGGTTATTTGCCCATAATCAAGGGGGCCAGTTCATTTTACGGGTCGAAGATACAGACGAGGAGCGATCGCGCCCGGAGTTCACCCAAAATATCCTGGATGGACTCACCTGGTTGGGTTTGAACTGGGATGCCGGTCCGGTTTTCCAGTCCAAGCGTCTCGACCTCTACCGGGAACGAGTCAAAACTCTCATTGATAAGGGTCTCGCCTATCGGTGTTACACCACCGCCGAAGAACTCGACGAAATGAGAGAAGCTCAAAAAGCGCGGAATGAAGCCCCCCGCTACGATAACCGTCACCGGGATCTAACGGTGGATCAAATCGCCAAATTTGAAGCCGAAGGACGCCCCTCGGTGATTCGGTTCAAAATCGAAGACGATCGCGAGATTGTCTGGAATGACTTGGTGCGCGGTGAAGTATCCTGGCGGGGAAGCGACCTTGGCGGCGATATGGTGATCGCCCGGGGTTCCAGTGGTGCCGACATCGGTATGCCACTCTATAACCTCGCCGTTGTTGTCGATGACATTGACATGAGAATCACCCAAGTGATTCGCGGGGAAGACCATATTGCCAATACCGCCAAACAAATTCTGCTGTATGAAGCCTTTGGCGTCGCAGTCCCGGAATTTGCCCATACGCCGCTGATTTTGGATATTTCCGGCAAAAAACTCTCAAAACGAGATAACGTGACCGGCATTTCCGAATTTCAAGCAATGGGATTCCTCCCCGAAGCCTTGGTCAACTATATGACCTTGCTGGGTTGGTCCCCACCGGATAATCAGGAACTGTTTACCCTGGATGAGGCGGCAAAGCAGTTTAGCTTCGATCGCGTTAATAAAGCTGGGGCCAAATTTGATTGGGATAAACTGGATTGGATTAATAGCCAATACCTCCACCAAATGTCCCCCGAAAACCTCACCGAAAAACTAATTCCGGTGTGGCAACAAGCGGGATATCCTGTTGATCCGGAGGGCCACCGTCCTTGGTTGGAACAACTCTCGGCCTTAATTGGTCCGAGTTTAACTCGCTTGACTGATGCGGTGGAACTCAGTCGGATGTTCTTTGTTGATGAGGTCGAACTCAGCGATGAAGCAGCAGCCGAACTGGAAAAAGAGGGAGCCTCCCAGGTTCTCGAAGCGGTAATCGGACATTTAAAAAGTCACGAAAGCCTGACAGCAGCAGATGCCCAAGACATCATTAAACAGGTCACAAAACAGCTTAATGTCAAAAAAGGGCTGGTGATGCGATCGCTGCGAGCCGGATTAACTGGCGAACTGCACGGTCCTGACCTGATACAATCTTGGGTATTACTTTATCAGCGGGAGCTGGACAAAACGCGCCTGCACAAAGTCTTAAAGGTTGACGAACAAGAGGGTAGTACCTTGACTCAAAATCCTGAACCAGAAACATCCCAAGATAAGATTGTGGTAGAAATTCCTACTTCTGAAATCCCTGTGGACGAGATGTCTGAACCATCGACTGTCCCAGTGGTAACCACCGGAGTCCCCAATACAGGGGCCACAAATGAACAGTTAGAGCGGATCGGCAAACAAGTTCGCGAAATCCTCTCTTATCTCCCGGATTACGTCACTGGGTTTGTTAAAGACAACCAAAGACCCTTAACCACCGTTGGTTTACTGATTGCGGCTTTGGTGTCCCTGAGAGTATTGGTTGCTGTCTTGGAAGTGCTTAACGGCATTCCCTTAGTACAGCCAACCTTTGAAATCGTGGGTATGGCTTACTCTGGCTGGTTTATTTATCGGTATTTACTCAGTGCAACGACTCGTAAAGAGTTGTCGGTCAAAGTTGAGGAAATCAAAGAACAAATTACCGGGAACCATTCCCCTAACCCCTAACTGTCGGTTGAGGGTCCCAGCCGTGTCCTGACCCTTCCTCAGACTGTTCCCTGGTTCTATTTTGCCTTGTGCATTCCGCGTTTCGTTCCACACACTCCTTTGCGGATGCGGGCAGCAGGGGGACTCATCTCCGGGAGGGGTCCTTGGCTGGATATCTAGCTGTCCCCTCCGACTCTGCTAGACCCCATCCCTGTTCTCGGGTGATTCCTGAATCACCCCTACATTTAGAGGAATCGGGACAGTCTGGGGGACGTTTAAAAAAAACCGATTCATACAAGATTCATAAGATGGGCGCATCTAGGTGCGCCCATTTTTGCATTCTGGCGATCGCCTCTTTTGTCCCCCGTTTCTGCTTGGACTTGTAGGGTGGGCACGGCCCACCGGAAGAAAGGTGGGCCGTGCCCACCCTACTAGCACGTCTAGGCTAAAATTGTGGGTAAAAATTTCTGAGTTCCCGCCTTGGCAAGGCGGGTTAGGAGGGATAGAACCCACAATTTTAAGCTGGACGCGCTACTACAATTGCTCAGAAGACTTAGGAACCTGAGATCAGGGCAAATTGTGAAATTGTCTTAACATAACTTAAACTTAAAGAAGGGTTTACCGAACCATTTCGCCAATTAGCGGAGTAATTGAGTCCTCGTTTTACCCGATTCTGAGCGGGTTTTACCGACTTTTAGGCGAGTCAGTTGCATCGATCCTGATAATTAAGTTAAATTTGATTAAGATTCTGATCGGGATGAACGGTTTTACTCTATACCCGGACTCCACCCCTAGGGGAGGAGCGGAACGTGGAAACAAGAGAACCCCCCGACTGTCCTCACTCAACTCGCTTGGGTCTAATTACACCCAATCTGCTTTTAATCTCATTGTCTGAATTTGTACTAGAGGCCACCGCATCCTATGAAATCTTCCTGGAGAATAATTTTACTTTGGGCATTACCTGCATTAGTAATCGCCTTTGTCGTGTGGCAGGGAGTCTTTTCCTCCCCCGCCATGAATATGGGAAATAATGCCGCCAATACTCGCATGAGCTACGGTCGGTTTTTGGAATACCTGGACGCCGATCGCGTAACCAACGTAGATTTATATGAAGGTGGCCGGACGGCGATCGTTGAAGCCGTCGATCCCGATCTAGACAACCGAGTGCAGCGTTTGCGAGTCGATTTGCCAGGAAATGCCCCGGAACTGATCGCCCGTCTCAGAGACTCCAATATCAGTTTTGACTCCCATCCCATCCGCAATGATGGCGCAATCTGGGGACTGTTGGGTAATTTAATTTTCCCGGTCCTGTTATTGGCTGGCTTATTCTTCCTCTTCCGCCGTTCCAACAATGTTCCTGGGGGTCCAGGACAAGCCATGAACTTCGGCAAATCCAAAGCTCGTTTTCAGATGGAAGCGAAAACTGGGGTGATGTTTGACGATGTGGCAGGGATTGAAGAAGCCAAAGAAGAACTCCAAGAAGTGGTTACGTTCTTGAAAAAACCGGAACGCTTTACCGCTGTTGGTGCGAAGATTCCTAAAGGTGTCTTGTTGATTGGACCTCCGGGAACCGGGAAAACCTTGCTTGCTAAGGCGATCGCCGGAGAAGCAGGCGTCCCCTTCTTCAGCATCTCTGGGTCTGAATTTGTGGAAATGTTTGTCGGGGTCGGGGCTTCCCGTGTTCGGGACCTCTTTAAGAAAGCCAAAGAAAATGCCCCCTGTATCATTTTCATCGATGAAATTGATGCTGTTGGACGTCAACGGGGTGCAGGAATCGGCGGGGGTAACGATGAGCGCGAACAAACTCTCAACCAACTCCTGACGGAAATGGATGGATTTGAGGGTAACACCGGCATCATTATTATTGCCGCCACCAACCGTCCCGATGTCTTGGATTCTGCCTTGTTGCGTCCGGGTCGTTTCGATCGCCAGGTGACGGTGGATGCACCGGATATCAAAGGTCGTCTGGAAATCCTCGATGTTCATGCTCGCAATAAGAAGCTATCGGATAAAGTCTCTTTAGAGGCGATCGCCCGTCGGACTCCTGGTTTTACTGGCGCAGATTTAGCTAACTTGCTCAATGAAGCGGCGATTTTAACCGCACGTCGCCGCAAAGAAGCGATTACTATCTTGGAAATTGATGATGCCGTAGACCGGGTTGTCGCCGGGATGGAAGGCACTCCCCTGGTGGATAGCAAGAGTAAGCGCTTGATTGCCTATCACGAAATTGGTCATGCGATCGTTGGGACCTTGGTTAAGAACCATGACCCAGTGCAGAAAGTCACCTTGATTCCCCGGGGACAAGCACAAGGTTTGACTTGGTTTATGCCGAACGAAGACCAAATGCTGATCTCTAAATCCCAGTTAATGGCCCGGATTATGGGTGCTTTGGGAGGACGTGCCGCTGAGGAAGTCATTTTTGGCGATTCTGAAGTGACCACGGGTGCCGGAGGTGACTTGCAACAGGTCAGCGGAATGGCACGTCAGATGGTGACTCGCTTCGGGATGTCCGATTTGGGGCCGATGTCTTTAGAAACCCAACAAGGGGAAGTGTTCTTAGGTCGCGATTTGATGACGCGATCGGAATATTCTGATGAAATTGCCTCTCGCATTGATGCCCAAGTGCGTTCCATTGTGGAACATTGTCATGATGAAGCCAAGCGGATTATCCGAGAAAACCGCATCGTGATTGACCGCTTGGTGGATCTGCTGATTGAGAAGGAATCAATGGATGGGGAAGAGTTGCGTCAAATTGTGGCGGAATACACGACGGTTCCAGAAAAAGATCTGTTTGTACCAATTTTGTAAGGGAGTTTAGGGGATAGAGTTCGGGTTATTTCAACCCGTTCCCCTAGTCTTGAATCAAAAAGGAGGGGGTAAAATGCCCCCTCCTTTTTTTGTGGATACTCCATCGTTTTGATATGAATGCCTTGTTAAGATAACCTTTCCCCGTTTGCCAAAGGGTTTAAAGTTTTGACCTTTTCAACGGAGGGGTTGTTAAGCCCTATCTGAATAAAAGATGAGGGATGACAATTGAGTTTCGCTTAGGTGACGGGTAACGCGCCTTGGACAATTAAAACCGAGCAAGGTGCGTGATGGGTAATGTAGTTACTGACGCTGCCTAACAAGAGTTCGGTCATCCCTTTGCGACCTCTGCGACCTACGACAATTAAGTTAGCGCCCCAGCTTTTGGCTAACTCACAAGAGACGACACCGGGATCGCCGACGCTATGATGGCAGATGGTGGGAATATTCCGGGCCATTGCCATAGAAGCATATTCCTGGAGTATTTCTTTGGTTTTTTGGACTTGCCCATCGAGTCGTTGTCGCTGAAGTTCGGGGATTTCTCGTCCTAGAGATGGACTTAACCCCATGCCTGTCCCCACCATCGGTGAAATCTCTGCTAGAGCCTCAACTTGGATGGCATGAAATAGCATCAGTTCGGCTTTTTCTTTTTCTGCTAAATCGAGCACCTGCTCAATGACAAAATCTGATTGGGGGGAACGATCAATCGCAGCCAGAATTTTATGATAAGTCATGGGGAATTCTCCTTGCTCTCGTTACTGGGGCGATCGCCCCGGGGAATCAGCCTCTTTTTCAAGGTAACCCGATGGTTCGGTTCAACGCATCTTCTCCAAGGGCGATTTCTCTTTTGAGCCCTGATTGCTTTTCCAGTTCAGAAGTGTAACCCTGTTTATTTTCTCTTTATCACTTGTTGGGTACGCTGTCAAGTGATATAGCGAGAATACCTTTCTAAATCGGGTCTAAATCGAGGGTATTGTGGCCTCGAATCAGGGCGACAGGGGTTGCTTCAAAAAACTTAACTGAAAACCGGGCAAATGGGCTTAAGTTATACACAAATCATACAGGACGCAAACGCGATCGCAAACATCCAGATGATAAATTGAAAATTCAAGTCAACTTCCCGGCATTCAAGACAAATCTTAAAGATTTGTGATGGAGAGTAAAGATATGTTAAAGCATCAGGTTTGCAACTCGGATACCAGGCAGTCCCAACTCCTAGCTGATTCTCAGTTATTAGACTTAGAGTGGGCCAGGGCGAATCAATGGAGTCCGATGATTCAAGGCAACTGCTTGAAAACCCTAGACTGTCCAGTTCAACCTTCAAAAAAAAGTCACTTACCCTCCAATTTTAGCCTATTTTTGGCTTGGATCTTTTTATTGATGACCGTAGCGGCGCTGTTAGCTCCTATCGCTACTTCTTGGAGTTCAGACTTTTTTGATAACCCAATTGGAGCCGAAGGCAGCGGGTTAGCACTGCCGGAATAATTTCCCTTGAATTGGAATCAAACTTGAGTTAAGCGCTGAGCAGCCGGGTTTTTACTGGCCCTATTCAGGGTGTCTTCAAAGACTTTTGAGAAAATCAAGTCCATAAAATTTAATACAAATTGTTAAAAAAAAGACCGATGTATGATAGGGAAATACGGCTTCAGGGAATTGGGGTAACCGTATGAAGGAAAGAACAAACCCAGCTCGGTTTACCCTTAACCTCGGGGAGATAAAATAATAACGCCACAACTGGAGAACGGGATTCTTGTATGGCTCGAACCCACCGGAGTAGCCCAAACGATTGAGAATTTTATCCTTGGGACGTTGAACCGGCAATGCCATCGCCGACTTTAGGGCAAATTGATTTCGACCCTCCCAAGTTACTCCGATTTTTGGTCCGTCAGGGATGCAGCTGAGCGGTTTTCAGAACAATCAACTGAGGTAAAAACTGGGTTTTGGCAGGATTGGGTATAATTTCCTGCGGTTTCAACCTGAAGTTTTAAAGAGTTGGGATGGTTTTCGGCCCTAGACGCTCTTGCCGATGACAATATCAATAGATACACTGGCATTTGGAGCTGCCGCAGTTTCACGGTTTAAGGTACCAAGGGAGTGACAAAATAAATGCTCTGGAAGAATAGGCTATCTCAAGTGGGTTGGCAGGGGGAGGGTTCGATGCAGAAGAACATGATATTCAACGTTCTGGGGTATGGGGTGGCAATTCCGGTATTCTTGGCGATCGCTAATTGTTCTGCGGGTCAAGCCATAGCAGCAGATATCGAAGCCTTACTCCCCGAGGAATCAGCAGAGTTTCTGACTCTAAAACTCCAGGAAACAGGCAGGGAGAAAGCCCTCAACAATAGCGATCGCTTCGAGATATTTGCAACTCAGGGAAAAGTAGCCGATCGGACAACCCCGGGTGAAGAATTGGGAAATTTGGGGTGGCTAGAGGATGGGGAAATGAGTTGCGATCGCCAAGCGTCTCGGAACGAGAATCGCCCCTGTGATGACAGTCTGGAGATTAATTTACAGAGCATAGCATCCCAAGAGCAACCCCCTACACTCAGCGCCGGAATGCCAGAGGCGATCGCCCAAACCCCTCCCTCACCGCCCCCGCAACCTCCCACCCAAGAGCCATTACCCCCCCTACCAGAGGTCCCACCGGCCCCCCCAGAAGAGGAGCAACCCCCCGTTTTGAGCCCGCCAGAAGAACAACCCGCTCCAGAAGAATCTCCCGAAGTAGAAATTCCTATTCGCCAGGTGAACGTGACTGGCTCTACCGTACTCACCGATACAGAAATTCAAACCATTGTTGCCGAGGTGGAGGGACAAACCGTTTCCCTCGATCGCCTCCGACAACTCGCCGATCAAATCACCCAAATTTATCTCGATCGCGGTTATATCACCTCCCGCGCCGTACTCGGAGATCAAGTCATCGAGGATGGCATCGTCGAAATTCAAGTGATTGAAGGAACTTTAGCCGCTATTGAAGTGGAAGGCAACAACCGGGTGCGAGAGTCCTATATCCGCTCTCGGATCGAACTTGGGGGGGGCGCGCCCTTGAATACCGCCCGCTTAGAAGATCAGTTGCGGTTACTGCGCCTCGACCCTTTATTTCAAAATATTGAAGCCAGTTTGCGTGCTGGAGATGAAATTGCCCAAAGTATTCTCACCGTGCGGGTACAAGAAGCGAATCCCTTTGGGTTGAATTTAGGTGTGGATAATTTATCCCCTCCGAGTGTCGGTTCGGAACGTTTAGGGGGAACTGTCCGCTATCGCAACGTGACGGGGTTTGGAGACGAAATTGCTGCCAGTTATTATTGGGGAACCGGAGACTCGCAAATCTACGATCTCAGCTATCGGATTCCGGTGAATGCGATGAATGGAACCTTGGGGTTTCGGGTAGCACCGAACCGAAATGGCATCGTTCAAGACGAGTTTAGAGAGTTGAATATTGAAGGGGAATCTGAACTGTATGAAGTGAGTTTTCGACAACCTTGGGTGCGATCGCCCCGACAAGAATTTGCCACCTCCCTCGGGTTTACCTTCCAGGAAAGTCAAACCTTTGTTGCAGGTGAACCGTTTGGGTTTGGCAGTGGTCCTAGCGCCGATGGGATTACCCGGACTAGCACATTCAAGATTGGCGCGGATTACCTGCGCCGAGATGTTCAAGGCGCTTGGTCCGTGCGATCGCTGTTGAACATCGGAACGGGTTTATTTGATGCCACTGATAATGACGACCCCATCCCCGATGGACAATTTGTGAGTTGGATTTCTCAGGTGCAGCGAGTGCAACGGTTGGGGGGTTCCCAACTGTTAATTATCCAAGCGGATTTACAGTTAAGTCCCCATAGTTTACTTTCTTCCCAGCAGTTTGTGATTGGGGGGGGTCAATCCTTGCGGGGGTATCGTCAAAACGTGCGATCGGGAGATAATGGATTTCGCTTGAGCGTCGAGGACCGGATTGTAATCCTCCGCGATACCTCCGGAATTCCCATCTTTCAATTTGCCCCATTTTTAGACATGGGAACCGTTTGGAATCATGTCGATAATCCCAATGAATTACCGAGACAAACCTTTTTAGCCGGAATCGGAATGGGTGTACTCTGGCAAGTTTTTCCCGGTTTTAATGTGCGACTTGATTACGGACGGCCTATTTTTCAAATTGATGATAAAGGGACGAATGCTCAGGATGAGGGATTTTATTTTACGGTGAATTATCAACTGTAATTCTCTTGTTTTGGAGTATTAATCATGGCAATTATACATTAATATAGTAAACGCAAATATTGATATATAATTGTGTCTAAATTATCCAACTTTTCAAAGTAGAGCAATTGTAGAGTGGGCACTGCCCACATAGCTGTTCGGAGGGGGTATTGCCCTTTTCAAAGTAGAGCAATTGTAGGGTGGGCAGTGCCCACCCTACAATTTGGTGGGCAGTGCCCACCCTACGGACAGCGCTGTCCGTAAACCTAACTGATGAATTAGCGCATCAGTGTACAGCGCTGTCCGTAAACCTAATCGAATATAACAAACCAGTTTTCAACGCGCTTTCTTCGTTGCTTTCAATGGCAGAGATTTCCTGTCGATGTACTGGAATAACAAATTTAATAACTGTTTGTTAAAACGCAAATATTTTTTGAGTGAAATTACGGAACTCAAATAACTACTCCTCAAAAAAACAGCATTTCTTGTGTAAAATCACGGAAATTATAAGCGCTTCATTCATCTTTTTCCGAGTTTTTTCAAAAATATCCCGAAAATATGGGATTGTCTATTGACATTTCAAATAATGGCTAATATGATATTTCTTGGAGAAAGATAATTACAAATCACACAAAAAAATAAAATTTCAGCCCATGCCGTCAATCCTTGGGCGGTGAAGTCTTGCTTACCTTTCCAGAAATTTTAGCTGATAAGCAGGCCAAATTGACCCCTATCTAAATCTAGGGTTTGTCCTACTCCAGCTAACACTCAATCGCCTTGCTGCCCCGAATATTCAGAGATTTCCTCTGTCCAAACTGCATCTATTAATGAGGATTTAGTGAGTCATGTTTAACTTACTTTTTGGTTCTAAAAAGCGTTCCGAAGCGACTGGATTTCAACCCCAATCCAAACGGTATCAAGGTCCAGCAATGCGTCTGGAGACCATGAGAACTCCTAGCGGAATAGTGCTTGACGATACCGAAAGCGCAGAAGAGTCAGAATTTGAAATTGAAGATGTTGATTCAGACTGGGATGTAACAGCAGAAGACAGCGAGGGTGCAGAGGAATTCTCTGGGGATGAGTCCGACGGGGATGATGTAGAAGTTGTTGGAGAAGGCAGTACAGAACCAACATTTGGGGATGAAGAGTTAGAGGAACTGCCATTTTTTGATTTAGAAGCGGAAGAGGCGATCGCTGACGAACCCAGCGGCGAAACTGAGTTTGATGGTGTAACCGATATTACCAAAAACTCTGCTACCAGCGATGAAGGGGTAGAGGATGTAGAATTTATTGAAACTGAGGGCGAAAGTGACGAGAGTACCGGGGATGAAACGGCGATCGACCCCGAGGAAAACATCCTCAACGAGACAGCAGAGGAAGAGGTAGAAGCAGAGGAAGAGTTTGAAACTGCCGCAACGGACGAAACTGAAATCGGGGAAGAAGATTTAGACCCGGAAACCAATAAAATTGAGACATCGGAAGAACCGGAGAATGACGAACTAGAGACAGTTGACAGTCAAACCGCTGAAACCGATGCTGAGGATACGGAACCCGAGAACATTGCTGAAGAAGAAAGTGAATCAGAAGTCATTGCTGAAACCGAGAATAACAGCAGTAACGAAGAAATAGAAGAAACCGACGAACTCCCCGAAGAAACAGATACCGAAGAGAGTGAATTAGTCGCCACTGCCAACTTAAGCAATCTGCAACCGAACTTCGAGTCGGGTACTTTCACAGTCGGAGAAACTGGCGAAGTCGAAGTAGATTTCCTGGTTGATGGGGGTGCATATAAAGGAGAAGTTGCCCTTGTCAGTTTATCGGGAATGGAAGGACTCGACCCCAATTCAAAAGAGTTTATTGTAGAATCTCTTTCTCGCGCCGCTAGTAATTCCGAACTCGGTTATGTCGTGATTAAGGATACCACTGAAGGCGCAAGATTTACGGGACGCTTAGGGGGACACGATTTTAATTCCGGAGAGTATCAAGGGGTAAAAACCTTTATGATGCGACCGGGAGATGAATTTTTCCTGATGTTAGTTCCCAATGGAACCGTACAGCAGGCGTTAAATAATCCCCATGCTGGCGGAGCATTGCGTCCGTTATTTTCCCTAGCAACAGCCAATCCGGATGATGCCTATCACGTTGGACAAATTTCCGATATTACCGGAGATGGTAGCGCGTTTGCTTGGGAAGATATTCGAGTTGATGGAGGAAGCGATTTCGACTACAACGACATCGTTTTACAATTCCGAGGAGCCACAGGAAAAGCTGCATTAATGGATGATGTCGTTGCCGAAGGCAAAGACTGGCGCGGCACAGAATTGGGTCAGGAGGTGATTAATTATGTCACCTCGCAACAACCGGAAGAACCTGTTGCCGAACAACCGGAAATTCCTGAAGAACCTGTTGCCGAACAACCGGAAGAACCAGAAACTCCTGAACAACCGGAAGAACCTGTTGCTGAACAACCGGAAGAACCTGTTGCCGAACAACCGGAAGAACCTGTTGCCGAACAACCGGAAGAACCTGTTGCTGAACAACCGGAAGAACCTGTTGCTGAACAACCGGAAGAACCTGTTGCTGAACAACCGGAAGAACCTGTTGCTGAACAACCGGAAGAACCTGTTGCTGAACAACCGGAAGAACCTGTTGCTGAACAACCGGAAGAACCTGTTGCTGAACAACCG
>NZ_JAMXFD010000024.1:0-70107 GCF_025370875.1 Laspinema palackyanum D2c | reverse complement strand
GAAGAACCTGTTGCTGAACAACCGGAAGAACCTGTTGCTGAACAACCGGAAGAACCTGTTGCTGAACAACCGGAAGAGCCGGAAGATGAAGTTCCTCAACAGCCAGAAGAACCTGAAGAACCGGAGCAACCTGAGTATCCTAAGCTGGTAGAGCCGGAAACACAACGAGAGTACGAGGCTGGTAAAGTCCTTGTGAAATTTAAGGATGGTATCTCAGCAGATGATATTGAAAAGACCGTTAACGCCTTGGGCGCTATCGAAATCGATGAACTTTTTGTGGGAAGTTCATGGAAAGTTCTTTCCTTCGACTCTGATACAGACATTATTGGTGTTCGTGATGCTCTGTCAGAGGATACAAATGTGGCTGAAACCGAGCTGAACTATATTGCCCCCTCAACTTTTGTGAATGACTCATCTTTCAATAAGCTTTGGGGTCTGCATAATACAGGTCAAACTGGTGGCAAGGTTGATGCAGATATTGATGCCGTAGAAGCATGGCAGCAGCAAACAGGTAAAAAGTCGGTGGTTGTTGCAGTTATTGATTCTGGTGGCGACTATCGTCATCAAGATTTGGCTGCAAATAACTGGCGTAACACAGGGGAAATTGCTGGAAATGGTATTGATGATGATGGCAATGGTTTTGTCGATGATGTCTATGGCTATGATTTTCACAATAATGATGGAGATCCGATGGATGATAATGGTCATGGAACCCATGTTGCCGGAACTATTGGAGCAAAGGGCAATAATAATCTAGGGATTGTGGGTGTGAACCATGACGTGAGCTTGATGCACCTAAAATTTTTGAACAATAACGGTTCTGGATCTACATATAATGCAGTTCGTGCTGTGGAATATGCCATCAAAATGGGAGCCGATGTTATTAATGCAAGTTTTGGTGGAGGTGGTTACTCGTCAGCTTTTTATGATGTAATTCAAAAAGCTCAAAATGCAGGCATTACTTTTGTTGCCGCAGCGGGAAATAACAACAACAACAACGACGATAAACCTTACTATCCAACAAATTATAATGTTGGAAATGTTATCTCCGTTGCCGCAACAGATCACCAAGATAATTTGGCTTATTTCTCTAACTACGGTGACAAGACTGTTGATTTGGGGGCCCCAGGTGTTGGTATTCTAAGCACATTACCTGGAAATAAGTATGCTTCATACAATGGGACTTCAATGGCTGCACCCCATGTTGCGGGAGCAGCGGCTCTTCTGTTGGCAGAGGATTCTAGTCTCACTCCGACGCAGATTAAAGATATTTTGATGAAAACTGTAGATCCACTGACCAGTTTACAAGGTAAAACAGTCACGGGTGGACGTTTAAATCTCAACAATGCGCTGAAAGCGGTTAATCAAACTCCTCAGAAGGCAACGATTAATGTTACTAGCCCCGATTGGTATGCCCAAGAAACTCGTTCAGGGCAGTCTGAAAATTCAGGATACTTTGAGATTACGCGATCGGGAGGCAATACAAACCAATCACAGACAGTGTACTACAGCGTATCTGGCAATGCCACCAATGGCAGCGACTACGCTCATTTATGGAACTCTGTAGTTATCCCCGCAGGAAAAACCAGCGTCAAAGTTCCTATCCACGTTATCGATGATTCTGTCTATGAAGGAACTGAATTTGTCAGTCTAACTTTGCAAAGTAGTTCTGCTTACGACTTAGGTAGTAGTAAGAGCAGTTCGGTATATATTTATGACAACGATCCTCAGTCTGAATCAACAATTAGTCTGATTACCTCGGACTCGTATGCCAGCGAACGTAAATGGAGTGAATCTCAGAATTCAGGTTTATTCCGGGTGTATCGTAGTGGAGGCGATAATAGCAAATCTGAAACGATTCGTTACACGGTGAGTGGGACAGCCGGTAACGGTAGCGACTATAACTATTTGCCCGGTTATATTACAATTCCGGCTGGTTCAAGCTACGCCAATCTTCCCATCACTGTACGAGACGATTCTACTTATGAAGGACTTGAGAATGTTCAACTAACTCTGAGTGCTGGTAGCAACTACAAATTGAGCAGTAGCAAGAGCGGTACGGTTTGGATTTATGACAACGATTCTCCATCAAAATCAACCATTAATATCCAAAGCTACGACACCTATGCCAGTGAAAATGGTAACTCCGGTTACGTGAAAGTGAGCCGCAGTGGTGGAAACAACAGCCAGAGTGAACGGGTTTACTACAGCATTACCGGCAGCAGCAGCAATGGCAATGACTACAGCTACCTGAATAGCTACATCGACATTCCTGCTGGGTCAACCACGGCTTACATTCCCATTAATCCAATTAACGACAGTATCTACGAGGGAACCGAAAGCGTTAGCATTAACCTGCAATCGAGTTCTGCCTACAATACTGGCAGCAGCACCAATGGCACGGTTTACATCTACGACAACGACCCCAAACCTAAGTCCACCATCAATCTGTACAGCAACGACACCTCGGGTTGGGAACGCAACGCGGGTGAAACTCCCAACGATGGTCAGTTCTATGTCTATCGCAGCGGTGGGGACAACAGTAAAGCGGAAACGGTTTACTACTCAGTCAGTGGGAGTGCGACTAACGGCAGTGACTACAGCTATCTTTCCGGCTATGTGACGATTCCAGCCGGTTCGAGTTTCGCCTACATCCCTGTAGATATCACCAATGACAGCAGTTATGAGGGAACTGAGCAAGTTCAACTGACCTTAAACAGCAACAGCAACTATCTTGTTGGTAGCAACACAACTCGCACTGTCACCATCTACGACAACGACCCCAAACCTAAGTCCACCATCAATCTGTACAGCAACGACACCTCGGGTTGGGAACGCAACGCGGGTGAAACTCCCAACGATGGTCAGTTCTATGTCTATCGCAGCGGTGGGGACAACAGTAAAGCGGAAACGGTTTACTACTCAGTCAGTGGGAGTGCGACTAACGGCAGTGACTACAGCTATCTTTCCGGCTATGTGACGATTCCAGCCGGTTCGAGTTTCGCCTACATCCCTGTAGATATCACCAATGACAGCAGTTATGAGGGAACTGAGCAAGTTCAACTGACCTTAAACAGCAACAGCAACTATCTTGTTGGTAGCAACACAACTCGCACTGTCACCATCTACGACAACGATTTCAAATCCACCATCAGCATTAACGGTTATGACAACTATGCTACTGAAGATGGTAACTCCGGTTACGTGCAAGTGAGCCGCAGTGGTGGCAACAACAGCCAGAGTGAACGGGTTTATTACAGCATCAGTGGCAGTGCCAGCAATGGCAATGACTACAGCTACCTGAATAGCTACATCGACATTCCTGCTGGGTCAACCACGGCTTACATTGCGATTAATCCGATTAATGACAGTATCTACGAGGGAACCGAAACCGTTAGCATTAACCTGCAATCGAGTTCTGCCTACAATACTGGCAGCAGCACCAATGGCATGGTGTACATCTACGACAACGATTTCAAATCCACCATCAATATCAGCAGCTACGACACCTATGCCAATGAAAACGACGGCCTCGGCGATCGCGGTTCCGTGAAAGTAAGTCGTAGTGGTGGCGATAACAGCCGTAGCGAAACTGTTTACTATTCCGTAAGCGGCACTGCAACCAATGGCAGCGACTACAATCGCCTCTCTGGTTCTGTTACCATCCCCGCAGGTGCAACCACGACATATATTCCCATCATAGCGATTGACGACAGCACCTACGAAGGAACTGAGCAACTCCAACTGACTTTGCAATCGAGTTCTGCCTACAATACTGGCAGCAGTACCAGTGGCATGGTTTACATCTACGACAATGACCCGCAACCTAAATCCACCATTAGCATCAGTAATTACGATCGCTATGCGATGGAAGGTGTCCACCAAGGTTCCATTCAAGTAACTCGCAGCGGTGGAAACAACAGCCAGAGTGAACGGGTTTACTACAGCATCAGCGGCAGTGCTGGCAATGGCAGCGATTACACCTACCTCCCTGGTTACATCGATATCCCGGCTGGCTCAACCACGACTTACATCACCGTCCGTCCAAATAATGACAGCAACTACGAAGGGACGGAGGAAGTGCGCGTCAATCTGCAATCGAGTTCTAATTACAATACGGGAAGCAGTACCAGTGGGTATGTCTATATTTATGATGATGATCCCGAGCCCAAGTCCACCATTAACATTAGCAACCACGATACCAACGCTGACGAAAATGGCAACGATGGTTATGTAAAAGTGACTCGTAGTGGTGGAAACAATAGCCAAAGCGAACGGGTGTACTATAGCATTAGCGGTAGTGCCATTAACGGCAGTGACTACAGCTATATCAACAGCTACATCGATATTCCGGCTGGGTTAACCACGGCTTACATTCCTGTTCGTCCTATTAACGACAGCACCTACGAAGGAACAGAATATATGTGGGTGACATTACAATCGAGTTCCACCTATAACACGGGAAGTAGCACGAGCGGCTATGTGAACATTTACGACAACGATGTTGCGGGTAACCCAGATATTGACATCCAACTTGATTACTACAGTAGTTTTAGCTCAACCGTTAAAAATGCAATGGAGCAAGCAGCTCGCAACTGGGAAGCAATCATTACTAAAGATAAAGTTGCCAGTGGGGTATTACAAATTGCTGTTACTCAAGGGTATCAAACTATGCAAGGCGAAAGTTGGGGACATTGGGGCGAAGCCACATGGACAACCTATCCTTATCAGCAGAATGCTCGGTATGACCTGACAACCAGTGATTCGTTTGCCGGTAACTATGCGGGTCAAAGCCGTATGCACTTCAACAGTAATGTGGTCAATACCCTATCTCAAAATTACTTAATTCGTTTGGCAATGCATGAAATTGGTCATACACTAGGTCTTGATGAAGCCCAAAACGACTACAGTCTAGGAATGGATGCGATAATGGATAGTACAGGCATAGATCCGAAGATCTCTGAAGGAATTTACAATCGCCTAGAATGGATGGGATATGAAGTTAATCGAAACGCCAGTATAAGCTGGTCATAATTAAGGTAAAGCTAATGACTCACTCAAGGTGAGTCATTAGTGAAAAGGTCCATTAATCGCGATCTTGCTTTCACTAATATTCTAGGGCATGATCGCGATTCTCTCAGATTGAATAACGTTAAACTCATCGGTATAAGCAACATGGAATTTCTTAAAGTTAACGAAGATTCTATTTCTCTTAGTGACGCGCTAGATTATCTCAAGGCAGCCGGGGGCTACCATCGAATGATGACAGATATCATGCGACAATACTTGCTGCAAAAAGAACTGGAACAGCGACCTGATATTAAGTTTAGTGATTTTCAAGTCGATCAAGCGGTGATGGATTTTCGAGTCGCCAATAATTTGGTGGAGCCTAAACGGTTTCAAGAATGGATGCAAGTTAATGGAGTCAATTACGATGAGTTCCGCAAAAATATTGCGTTTGGTTTCAAAGTAGAACAATTGAAAGCTGAGGTCACAGAACCTAAGTTAGAAGATTATTTCCAAGAGCGCAAACCTCTACTTGATCGCGTCGTTCTGTCTCGCTTGATTGTGAAAGACCCAGAAATCGCCGAAAACCTGAAAGCAAAAATATTAGACGATCGCACTCAATTTGAATCATTAGTCCGCGCCTATTCTATCACGGATGATCGCGCAGCCAATGGCATGATGGGTGCAGTCCCCAAAGGCAAAATGCCGGATATTATGAAAACAGCAATTGATTTAGCTAATCCTGGAGAAATAGTCGGACCGCTCAAAATTGATGATCGTTATTGTTTATTCCGAGTTGAACAATTTATCCCGGTTTCTTTAGAAGAAGAACCTCTCAAACACGAACTTAAAAATCAACTTTTTGAGCGATGGATACAAGACAGACTACAATCTTTCGAGATTCGCTTGGAAGTCTAGAAGAATCTGATGGGTTGAAATGTTCACTCGCTATCCCATTTGATTTATCAAAATTCCCCCCCTGTCTGTAAAGTTTTGCAACAAAATTGTTCAGGCTGCATCATTCACTGGGATTACTCCTAATAAAGAAATAGAACGGTAACCCACTGGATGAATCCCTAGACCCTCTCACCCCTGATGCGATCGCCATGAACCCTCAACCCCTCAACCCTCAAAACCACTATGACTATTGGATTTGGCCGAATCTCGGCATTTCCTGGCAACTCGCTAAGGTCCGAGGTTCGGATAGGGTGGTGCTAAAGTTACGTCAAGGGAATGGTCAATTTACGTTTTCCCCGATGGAAGGATTTGTTTTACAGCATTTCACTGGGAAGTTGGCGATCGCCCCTTCCCCCCCCTCAAAGAAACCGGGTTTTTTACATAACCTTGGCTGACTCGCCTAAATCCATGTAAAAACCCGGTTTCTGCACCCATCCCCCAAAGCCGATCGCAAAACCTTTTCTTTTTCCTTAAACATACAGGAGCATCACAATGTCGGCATCTGCTTATTTCGTAAAATCCCTAGGAATCATCGGTGCAACGGCAGGAATTGCCCTGATTTCGCCCCTTCCTGCTCATGCTGTTTCCTTCACCCTCAGCAACATTACAGGCACTTGGGATAACGTCCAAGGAACTTCTGTATTCAATGGCACTGGTACTAATCAAGTTCGTTGGGGGAGCCCGGCTACCATTTCGGGTCAAAGTGGTTTCAATTTCACCAGTTCTTCTTCGTTAGTTTCTGTTTCTAGTGGGAGCAACTTTGTCCTTGGCGAATTAACTCATTTGAACTTCCCTGTGTGGGCAGGAACGGCAGCATCAGGAGCTGATTTAGACCTCTCAATGGCAATTGATGGAGTCTTTCATGCATTTAACTACAGTTTCTTGATTAATGAAACTTCAAATACTGCGGGAACCTGTCCCGTTTTTCAAGTTAGCAACACCCCCTGTGATGATAAAATTGACTTCTCCAGTCCTTTTAGCACCACGACTTTCCAGAAAGATGGCTTTAACTATAGCTTGGAATTGTTAGGGTTTAGCCACACTCTTGATGGACTTTCTCCCGTTTCTTCCTTTATTACTGAGGAGCATAAAGCTTCTTCTGCCTTCCTAGTAGCACGGGTGGTAAAAGATGGCAATAATGATGTATCGGTTCCTGAACCAACATCAGCGGTGGCTGTTATTTTAATCGGACTGGCGGCCACTGGGATGCGACGGAGTAAAAATCATAAATGGGTAAGGTAATCATCCCACAAATTTGTAAGAATTAGTAAGGCATCTTTTGGGTAAAGCCTTTGTATCTCAGCAGACAATTTGGCTTTTAACCCGGTTTCTAGGCTGGCAGGGGCGATCGCTCTTTACGATGACCCCAAAACTTGACCGATCGCCCCCAGTGTTTGTAAAGTTTTGCAACAAAATTGTTCAGGCTGCATAATTCCCGGGGGTTACTCCTAATAAAGAAATAGAACCGTAAGCTACTGGATGAACCCCTAGACCCTCTCACCCCTGATGCGATCGCCATGAACCCCCAACCCCTTAACCCTCAAAACCACTATGATCCCTGGATTTGTCCGAATCTCGGCACTTACTGGCAACTCGCTAAGGTCCGAGATTCGGATAGGGTGGTGCTCAAGTCGCGCCAAGGGAATGGTCAATTTACGTTTTCCCCGATGGAAGGATTTGTTTTACAGCATTTCACGGGGAAGTTGGCGATCGCCCAAATCCAGCGGCGTTGTCAGCAGCAATTTGGTGACTCCCTGTCTCCCTCTTTTGTCTGGGAACTCCTCCAAAAACTGATTGAATTGGGTATTTTAGCGGCTGAGGATGAGACTGCTATGGATTGGATTTGTCCAGATTTAACTCCTTTCTGGACTCTGGCTCCTCTCCCTGATTCTGACCAAGTTTTGCTCAAAGCGATTGAAGGCAATCTGCGGGTAATTTTTTCGAGAGTTGAAGGCTATGCTTTAAATTATTTTACGGGAAAATATACGGTTTTTGAGATTCAAACTCGCTGTGAGCAGCAGTTCCCTGGGGAAATTTCTGCTGATTTTATCCCGGATTTGCTCCAAAAGTTGATTGAGTTACAGATTTTAGCCCGGGATGATGCAGAGCCATCTGATGCCGAAAAATCTGCGGTTGAGCGCCCTTCAAATTCTCCAACCCTTAAATCCTGTGTTCACTGGATTAACCATCCCGATGGGTATTGGATTCTTCGCAATCCGGAGGATTTTACTTTTTTACAATTGAGTGATTCGGATAAGGTAATTATCGACCAATTGGGGAGGCGATCGCCCTCCTCAATTATTGAGGAATTCTGTATTACCCCACAAGAACTCAAACATCTCCTGCGACTGTTGACGACATCCGCCATGTTGGAAGGGACGACGGTTCCCACTCCTCCTCGGGGCAAATTTAACCCGATGCAGTTGCTTTATTTTCGGATTCCTTTATTCAATCCTGACCCTTGGCTGACTCGCCATATTGAAGGCATCCGCTGGATTTGGACGAAGCCATTTGCGGTGCTTTTATTCCTCTGTTTAGGTGCTTCTGCTGTCTTGGGAATTCGTCAGCGGGAAATCATTTTTTATACGGGACAGCAACTCATGGAAGCGAATGGTCCCGCTTTAATTATTCCCTTTGCTCTGCTGTCAATGCTGGTGGTGGCTTTTCATGAATTGGGTCATGCTTTTACGTTAAAAAACTTTGGCGGTGTGGTTCCGAATATGGGATTGCTGCTGATGATGTTTATGCCTGCGGCTTATACGAATACGACGGATTCTTACTGTTTATCTCGGTTTAAGCGGGTGTTGGTTGTGGGGGCTGGTTTGTTGGTGCAATTTGCAATTTGGGCCGGTGCTTTGTGGTTTTGGAATTGGACTCATGCCGGTAGTTGGCTACATACGGCGAGTTATTTACTGATGGTGGCGGCTTTAGTCACGGTGGCGATTAATCTCAATCCGATGGCTAAGTTTGACGGCTATTATCTAGCGGTGGCATTGACGGGGATTAATAATCTCAGGACGCGATCGTTTGGCTTATATGGAAATTTGTTGCGCGGGAAACCGTTACGAGAAAGGTCTGGGGATATTTTAATTTTAGCCATTTATGCGCCTTTAAGTTTAGCTTATATTTATTTCGTCTTTGGGTTTTTATTGGCCAGAATTGCCGATTGGAGTTTAACGAATATTCCAATGACGGCTTTTTTACTTTTAATAGCTTGGTTAATTTACTTTTTCTTTCCCAGCAATAAACCGTGATTTGTTAACTTTGTACTCAGGGCATTGACTGTTATGAGTTCTAATCCGAATCCACCCCAAAAGTCTCCGTTAAAAGTGGTGCCACCGAAATCGCTGGTTCAACCGCCTATCCCACCGACTGCGCCAGTTTCGCCGACTCCGGAAGCGGTTCCACCGGCAAAACCACCGGCTGCTTCTCCGTTTTATGGGAAGGCATTAATGCTGGTGTTTTTAGTGGTGGGTGGGGTGGCGATCGCCCGAATTCCCATCTCTAATCATGTCACGGGAGCAGGAACCATTACCTCTCGCAGTTATGAACGTCACCATGTGACCACTTCTGTCGCGGGTACAGTTAATCTGAAAGTTAAAAGTAATGGGCGGGTTACCGAAGGGGATGTTGTTGCGGAAATTGATAGTGCAGAGATAGACAAGCAAATTGCTGACGCTGAACAGATTTTACAACAGGCAAATTCAGCGCTTGATGATGCAAAAAGTCAGGCCAAGAAGGGCGAGATGGAACTCCTGAAGGTTAAACAGGATGTGGATATAGCCCGGAATCGTGCCGAAAAAGAACAAGCCGAGTTTGAAGCCATTATCTCAGGAAACTATTCCCCGCAAATTCGGCAGTTAGAGGAAGAAATTAACAGTATTGAAAGTGAAATATCCGGGGCTAAAAATAATCAAATTGGCATTGAAAATCAGATTACTGGAATTCAGCATGAAATTGCGGGATTAGAAGTAGATTCGACACATTATCAGGAAAATTTAGAGATTGTACAATCAGAGATTGCCCGATATCAAGATATTCTCAGGGAAGGGGCGTTAGCTCGCAAGGAGTTTGAGAAATCTCAGCAGGAAGAAAATCTCCTGAAAAGTCAGATTAATCAACAAATGAGTCAAATGGAGGTGAAGCGCCAGCAAATCCGCCAATATGAAAGCGAAATCCGTCAACGAGAAAATTTCATTGAACAAAAACGGGGACTAATCGCGGCTAAATATGAACAAATTCAAGCGGTTAAAAATCAAGTTGAAGAGTTGCGAGATGAGCGTGCGAATGAGTTAGAGCAACAATTGGCATTACAACGTGGGGTGGAAACCCAAGTGGAAGCGGCAGTCATTCAAATTACGAATGAATCGGAACGGGTGGCTAAGGCAGAAGCGGAACTCGCCCGATTGCGCGATCGCCAGCAGGATTTGATTCTAAAATCTAAAATCACAGGAACTGTGGTAACGCCTGATTTAGATTTAGTGGATCAAGCTCCGGTACAAATGGGTCAACAACTGATGGAAATTGTTAATTTATCCCAGCTTACGGCAACGGTAGAAGTCTCCCAGGAAGATGGGAATTTGGTGAAGCCTAATCAAACTGTAATTTTCAAAGTTCGTGACCCTTATAGTCCCAGTTATCGGGCCAAGGTTCAAGAAATTTTACCGAAGATTGCATCGGATCAATCGGGGACTAATCCCATGTTGACTTTGACCATTTTAATTGATAATCATGACCAGAGTTTACGCCCTGGAAGTGAAGGATTTGCTCATATTGAAACCGGAGAAATGAAAATTTACCAAAAAGCTCAACATGAATTAAATAAGTTGTTTAACTTGGATAAATATTTTGTAGGATTTTCTCATTAATTAGGGTCAACTTGAGGAGGGATGATAACAGTCCGAGCCTGCGGTTGCATCGATGAAAAGTTCACTCTCTATTGGATGGGTTTGTAAAAAGGCTCCGCGTCCAGGGGTATTGGTAGGGGATTCGAGGCTTAAGCTATTACAAGAAAGCATGATTTGTTGTTATTAAATTGACGCTCTTAAGAGGGAAACCGGTTGTCAAAGGTTTATCAAAACTATTTTCCAAACCGATCGCAAACGCGCTGTTCAAGAACTTTACCAAATGCTTGAACATCCCCAATGCCATGAATATCCCCGTAGGCTGGCTGTCTATACTTTACGAGAAATTGGGCAAGGCAATCAAACGGCGATCTCTGGTTTGATTAAAATCCTCGAAACTGCTGAAGATAAATATACTCGTGTTGAGTAATTTAGCCTTTACAGGCTTAGTCCAACTTACAATGTAAAGTTTTATATTGACATTCAACATTTCTGGGATTATTATGATAAAATCTGGAAGCGGCGAAATAAGACGCCGTTGGAACCAACATAAAAGACGACACAAGTTAACGGCAAGCGTTAGCGAATGCGGTTCAACTTCATTCTTAGGCACCCAGTACAGATTCCAGAACATCTTGACTTATGGACGACTTGACTTATGGACGACGAGCTACTTAAAAAATACCTACTTAAAAAATACCTTGAATACGCTAAGAGCGAAGAGTCCCGTGCAGTTCTCTTTGTAAAAAAGCATCTCGCTCAAGCAAAAGGGCATTGGATAGATATTGTCGATTGCCAACCCTATGAAATGTACTCAGCTGAGTTACTACATTTCAGATTCGTCCTAGGTGGTCTGTATAAGAGAAAGATACAACCTCAGTATCCATCAAAATCTATATACACTGATGAACGCGAATATTACTTGATGGTCCGAGCCATAACGTGGGAAACCGCACATAGAGACATTGAACAGCAGAAATCAAAGAACATAGCATCACGGAAATTCAAGATAATAGGTATCAGGTACGCTAAAAATAAAAGCAAAAGCAAAAAACGTAGTCCTAAATATGTAATGATTCATTATAATCATGAATAAAATACAATAAGGTCCCACCATGATTATCTAAATTTTTTAGAAAACGATAAAGTTTTTCGCGCCCAGTCCAGAAACTCGTTGCCTTAAGGTATTAGTGAACCGTTCAATATGACTGGTTTTTCCGCTATTTTTGCTGACCGGCTTATGTCGGTTTGTTGGAAAAGCACATTCATATGCTTGCCAAAAATCTGTATAGCATACTGCACATTGCCGATAAACAGGAGGTCAAGATTCCCATAATTTTTGGGCTGATTTTTGACTTCTATCTCCTACATAAAATCCGACAATTTCTTTGGTTTTTAAATCTATAGCGAGCCACACCCACTGTTGGTTTTCTTTGTTTTGAACATACGACCAAAGTTCGTCACATTACTGGGATTTCCTGGGGGTTTAGCTGATATTTCAAGTTCCCTGGAAACCTTGGCATACTTGGCATTGACGTATTTCTGAAGCCAAGTTGCTGACACTTCAAAAACTCTACATATACCCGCCAAAGGTATTCTTTATCGATTTTTTCATTATGTTAATTCCTCTAAAATTTAGGGCCCTAATTTAACATTTTTCATTCCCGAGAAATATTTGAAATTCAAATATTTTTTATAAGCCTAGCTTATTAAATTGCAATAATTTTGGCTTTTATTTTTTATAAACCAAGTAGATTTCTATCAGTAGTCCAGCATCATCATTACATATTTATGACTACCGTTTTATCGAAATCCTAACAGTCTCAAAACGGGCATGAGTAAATAGTAACTACAACCGAGAGAAAAACTGCCCGTCATCCCTAATAAAGCAAAAAAGGCGATGCTATCCCAAAATTGCGGCATCCCGATTCCGGAGGTGGCGGAAAATAGGTCTAAAATTAGGGGAAAATAAGAACTATACAGAAAGACGGCCATTACGATCGCAGTCCCGATCGCACTCATCGTTGCATGGAACAGTTGCGGTTTGGGTAATCCTAACCCGAGGACAACTGAGGCGATCGCAATTGCAGTAAATCCGACTAAATCAGGAGCGTTTAGAGTCTCCGTGGTTGAACTCACCGCTAATACAAACCATCCCAATCCATAGCCAAATAGTCCCATCAAGCCCGCGACGAGAAATCGCCGTTTTTGTCCAAAACTTCCCGCTTCGGTTAACCCCAAGGCTGTACCTAAACCCGCCATCGCAAATAAAATCGCTACCGGATCAACGGTCAGTTCCAGGTTGGGAAACCATTGTGCGATTAACTCACTTAGGCGACTGCTCACTCTTGTACCCACGGGTAACCAATAAGCTACCGTAAATCCGACTCCGGCACCGACACTGGCCCCCAATCCGCCTAAGATGGTGCCTAATAAGGTATCGAAGCAGGCGGTAAAGACCCAGCTAATCACATCCAATGTGGTGATCAGGATGCCCTCCAGGGTTTTGTAGCTGACAATCCCTAGGGTGGCGATCGCCTTAATCACCACGGTTCCTACTCCCCAGGCAAATTTGATACTGTTCCCAGATGCCACCGCCGCAAACTCCGCCAAGCGTCCACTCAGTCCCAGATTACGTTGGCGGACTAAGGTTTTTAAATACGAACCTTGTCCCAGTCGTCCTTGTAGTTCGGTGGCGCTGGATAATCGTTTGTCAACCTGAAATTCCAGCATTTCATCGATGACATTAGCCAGATTCAGGCTGACCCTGGCATGAGGATGCCAGCGACATTCTCCCGACATCCCATCATCGAAGTCCGTGGGCGATCGCCCGGTTAGCAGAAAAATAGCCGTTCGTCCTAATGCATAAAAATCCGCTGCTGGTCCCACGGAACCCCCCATCATCTGTTCCGGAGGACTATAACCAGGAGAAAACAACCGCGTGGAACTCGCTTGTTTGCCGCTGAGTTGTTTTACCCCCCCAAAATCGATCGCCACCAGTTGGCCCCCTGCACTTCCCCCCATCTTTCTATTAAATAAGGAGAACGGACTACCCGTATTTGCCGGAGTCGCCGCTATCCGGACCATTAAATTGGTGGGTTTGAGGTCCCTGTGAATAATCGAATGCCGATGCAACTCTTCTAATATATCTGCTGCCTGCATCAACCAATCCACCACCATTTCCTCGGGAAACCCTTGGGGATAATCCCGATGCAGCATCTCATCCAAGGTGAACCCCTCGATTTTTTCCATGACGAGACAAGGAAGGGTGTGGGGTTGGGGATGTTTGAGGGAAATGTGAAAATAACCGTCGCGATCGACCTTGGGAATTCCCGGATGAGTCAGACTCGCCAAAACCGATGCCTCTTGTTCAAACAGTTCCAAGGCTTTGGGCGATCGCTCCACCAACACCTTTAAGACTCGTTCCCGGTCCGTCTGCCGGTCATAAACGGTGAAAGTCACGGCAAAACCGCCGGTCCCTATTTTTTGTAACGGCAGGTAACGCCCATTTAAAATCAGAGGGGTTCCACAACTGTCGCAAAAGTGATGACTCCGATTTTGGTTGCTGGGACTTGGACAATCCGGGTTGATGCAGTGGAGGAAAGCTGGCTGCATAAGTTTTTTAAAATCACCCCCAGGGGCGATCGCTCAAGAAAGGGGATCAAGGTTAAAGGGTCGCAAGGCAAAGGAGGCGATCGCATTCTTGAACGTTCCTCCCTGCTCTATCCGGGTCAGGACGCAGACTCCATCGCCTTCTCAACTGCGATCAATTGTATCGTTCCTGCTGCTCCCCAGACCGAAATTCGGCCCGTTCTCTCAAAATTGAGCGTTTCATTATACTGGAAAATTGCCATTTTTTATTATAACAAAAAATTAATATTTATAACGAAAAATAAAGAAATATTATCTAAGAATAAAAGAACAATGATGTTTAACTTATTGTTTTCCTGATACTATTGTTATGCAGCAAAACGAAGCAGCCGACTGATTTCGCTTCACTGATCCCCGACGCGGGGCCGGTAAGCAATAGTGCCTATGATAAGTGCATAACTTGTCAGGAAAACTAAAAACCAGGACAACTGCAACGATTTTCGATGATTCCGATGATTCCTAGGAAGGGGGATTATGTCTTACAGTTCAACCCAGACTCAAGCAAAAACCGGCTACCAAGCTGGCGTTAAAGATTATAGACTGACTTACTACACGCCGGATTACACTCCCAAAGATACCGATGTCTTGGCAGCATTCCGGATGACCCCTCAGCCCGGAGTTCCCCCCGAAGAAGCAGGAGCCGCCGTAGCTGCTGAATCTTCTACCGGAACCTGGACCACCGTCTGGACCGACCTTTTGACCGATTTGGATCGGTACAAAGGCCGTTGCTATGACATCGAAGCGGTACCCAACGAAGAGAACCAATATATCGCTTACGTTGCCTACCCCCTCGACTTGTTTGAGGAAGGTTCTGTTACCAATATGCTGACCTCCATCGTGGGGAACGTGTTTGGTTTCAAAGCCTTGCGTGCACTCCGCTTGGAAGATATGCGGATTCCCGTTGCCTACCTGAAGACCTTCCAAGGTCCTCCGCACGGCATCCAAGTTGAGCGCGACAAACTCAACAAATATGGTCGTCCCATGCTGGGTTGCACGATCAAACCGAAACTCGGTTTATCTGCGAAGAACTACGGTCGTGCAGTATATGAATGCTTGCGCGGTGGTTTGGACTTCACCAAAGACGACGAAAACATCAACTCCCAGCCGTTCCAACGCTGGCGCGATCGCTTCTTGTTCGTTGCTGACGCCATCCATAAAGCTCAGGCAGAAACTGGCGAAATCAAGGGCCACTACCTCAACGTAACCGCCCCCACCTGCGAAGAAATGCTGAAACGGGCTGAGTTCGCCAAAGAACTCGAAATGCCCATCATCATGCATGACTTCTTAACCGCAGGGTTCACCGCCAACACCACCTTGGCTCACTGGTGCCGCGATAACGGAGTCCTGCTCCACATCCACCGTGCTATGCACGCAGTTATCGACCGTCAGAAAAATCATGGTATCCACTTCCGTCTGCTTGCCAAGTGCTTGCGGATGTCCGGTGGTGACCACATCCACACCGGAACCGTTGTGGGTAAACTCGAAGGCGAACGTGGCATCACGATGGGCTTCGTGGATCTGCTCCGCGAAAACTATATCGAACAAGATAAATCTCGTGGGATTTACTTCACCCAAGACTGGGCATCCATGCCTGGGGTGATGGCTGTTGCTTCCGGTGGTATTCACGTATGGCATATGCCTGCTCTCGTGGAAATCTTCGGTGATGACTCCGTACTGCAATTTGGTGGTGGGACCTTGGGTCACCCCTGGGGTAATGCTCCCGGTGCAACCGCCAACCGTGTTGCCTTGGAAGCCTGTATCCAAGCTCGTAACGAAGGCCGCAACTTGGCTCGTGAAGGGAATGACGTCCTCCGTGAAGCCGGACGTTGGTCTCCTGAGTTGGCTGTCGCCCTTGACCTCTGGAAAGAAATCAAGTTTGAGTTCGAGGCGATGGATACCGTCTGATGACGGATCCTTAGTAGAAAAGTTAACCGTTTACCTCAGAGGGAAAACGGTTAACCTTTCTCTAGTCAGGCAAGCGCTCTAGCTTCAGTGCAGTATCACGGCAAAATCCGGCAACCTTGGGAGGAAAGTATTCCCCTACGCTGTTTGATAAACGAGATCCGGGTTATGGTTTGTACCCAACGAAAGGTGCAACCAACCGCTGCGATCGCGGATGGTAGTCATAAATAACCGCCGATATCAAACCTTGCCAACAATATGGATTTAAAACAAATTGCCAAAGATACTGCCAAAGTCATGAGCAGCTATTTGACCTACCAAGCCATGCGAATCGTAGTCAGTCAACTGAACGAAACTAATCCTCCCTTGGCCTATTGGTTGCAAAACTTTTCTGCCACGGCCAATATCCAAAATGGAGAAACGTACATCGAGACGTTGCTTCACGAAAAGCCAGACTTGGCGATTCGGATCATGACCGTGCGCGAACATATCGCCGAGGAAATTACAGAGTTCTTGCCTGAAATGGTTCTGACTGGCATCATGCAAGCCAACATCGACCACCGGAAGCAGTATCTGGAAAGAACAGTCACGGGATTACCCCTACCTGAGTCAGCCCCAGAGACGGAAACGGAACCCTGATCCGGTTGGTGGTGATTTATTGCTGGCCTAAACCGCCAATCCTTGTAGATCCCGCAGCAAAGAGACAAAGAATTATGAAAACTCTGCCAAAAGAGCGTCGTTACGAAACCCTTTCCTATCTGCCCCCTCTGTCTGATGCACAGATTGGTAAGCAGATTCAGTACATCATTGACCAAGGCTACATTCCTGCCATTGAGTTCAATGAAAACTCTGACCCCACGGTTTACTACTGGACCCTGTGGAAGTTGCCTTTGTTCAACGCACGTTCTGTCCAAGAAGTGATGGCTGAAGTCCAAGCCTGCCGTAGCGAATACCCCAGCTGCTTCATCCGCGTTGTGGGTTTTGATAACATCAAGCAGTGCCAAGTGATGAGCTTTATCATCCACAAACCCAACACCAGCCGCTTCTAAGTTTGTGAAATAATTCTCACATAGTTTGCGGGGTAGGGGAAACAAGTTCGTTTCCCCTACTTTATAGGTAGACTCAAGAAACAACCGACACCCTAAAGAGTGTCGGTTGTTTTTGCTTGATTGTCAGTTTTTCGCTGAAGTCGGGATTACGGGACAAGGGACCGATTTTTCTCCGGACCAATCGGTAAACGTATTTTCATCTTTATAATGGCGAGGAGTTTGGAGCAATAAACGCCAAGCTTCTGTAGCATCGATTAACTTCAACCGACCTGGATAGTGCAGTTCCAGCAATTCTCGGACTAGGGGGTAATAGTCTGAGTTGATATAGGGGAAAATATGATGTTCGGTGTGGTAAGAAAAGTTCAAGTGCAACCAATCGAAGAGTTTAGGAACTCGGATGGATAAGCTGTTGAACGTGGGATCGTTAATGGTGCTCATCGGCGAGACCATGTGATTGGTATAAATATAAAACATGACCCCGGCATAGCCAATGGCGATGGGGAGAAAGTAACTCAGTAGGAGTTTGATGGGGTCAAATTGTAGGGAAAACAAAATGGTGAGATGAATCGCTGCGATCGCTACTAATTCCCATGCGATCGCCCGTCGTTCTTTCGGCGTGATGGTAAACGCTGCCGGAACATAGTCTACGGATTGGTCATTGAAAAACAGCACCGAGGTGATGTTTCTGAAGTTATGCACCCCCCAGGCACTGGTCATTCCGACTGCTAACCACAAGGGATGGACTTCCGCAGAAGGCACAAATAGGTTTTGAATCCATTTTCCCCAATTTTTGGGCTGACCCTCCAAATAGTTGCGATCGGGGTCATTCATGGAATTGGTTTTATTGTGATGCTCACGATTGTGTACCGCTTTCCACATCGTCTGTGGCATCCACAACAGGGTTAATCCCAGAAACCCCATGATGTCCATCACTCGCTTATTTTTGATAACACTGCCATGCATCAGGTTATGAGAACTAAACAGGAGGACAACAATGCTATTACCCATCACCAGGGCGATCGGGAGGTAAAGCCATAATAAGAATACGGGCCAACGATCTAATGTGGAGGCGATCGCCCAACCCAGGACCATAATCACCAAATTAATCGATAAAATCCCTAACTTACCCGGATCGGGTTCAAATGCCTCCTTGGGCAACAGGGGACGCAATTTCTTCGCATACTCCGCATGAGGAATCATTAAGTCTTCCTCAGTGCGGTTCATCAATTGTTGTGAATTCATTATCAGAATAAGTCGTCCCTAAACACTGAACTTGTAAACGGAATAGGCTAAGTATAGCGCAAAAAATAAAATGACTCAGACCTCTAAATATTTTTTCTACACTGAGAAATATATTTATTTTTTAAATTTTTATGATATAATGCTTAATCTGAAAAAGCCCTAGGGGCGGCAGGAAGTCAGAATGATATAGACAATACCTGCAAGGGTGGGCTCAGGGATTATTCATCAGCCGCTTGTAAAATTCGGGTGTATAAGGCTGCACTAATCCAAAAACCAGCCTGAGCGATGAGGGCGTCCATAATGGGTTGAACCGCAGGAATCAGCCGCCTCACTGTAGCTGCAACCAGAATCCCTTAGAGAACCTATTTGCTATCTCCGCTCATTTATCGGACTCGAACCGCCAGAGTTAAACCGCTTTCATCAAGACTCAGGTTCAGTTTATTTTCAAGGGATTGAATCACAAAATCCACCGCATTTGGACCAATTCCAATCGGTTCTGCCAGAGTATTGAGATGGTTAAGTGCCAAAACCTCATCCAACTTTTTACCGTTAAAGCTGGATAATTCTTGGTCAATTTTTTGAATAATCATCCCTTTGCTAGACTGGATGAGTAATTGGGAGCTTTCTATATCAGTTTTGCCCGCTTTAATGTAGAGATATCCATCTTGGATACTCAGGGATAAATCTTGAGAGACTGCAACCGGCACACTTCGGGCGATCGGTTTGACATTAACGATTAAATCCGCCTGGAGGTGAATTCCTTCCGGAATTAACGCATAGTTGAGATTGCTGACGGTGATTTTGTTGCGAGTTTTTTCAGCAATCAAGGGTTCTAAGCGATGGAGTAACTCACTCAGATGGAGTTTTTGCTCTAAACACTCGGGACTGTAGTGAAGTTCCAAAGCGTCATTGTGAATGGTGGTGACGTTAGCACAGGGGGAAGCAATGGGAGAGGCGATCGCCAGATTATTCCATTGCACTGAGGTTTGTGCCCCAGGTAAAGTCGGGGAAGTCAGAACCAGTAACAATGCGAGTCCTAAACTAATCAGAATGGATGGGAGTTTCATGGGAGTTGGGATAACAGGAGGATGAGCCTTTTACTTTAAAACAGTTAAAGGCTCGATAACGCTAAGAAAAAAATCTAAGTCTTGCCAAATTTATTGTGAAGTTCCCAAATCACATCAGCAAATTGAGAACTATCCTCCTCATGAATTAGCAAATCAGCTATCTTTCCCGAAAAATATGTGTTGATTTCAGAAAATTTAAGATGTCCACTTGAAGCAATACTTTTCCAAATTATTCCTTGATTTGTTAATAATATTCCCGCCTTACCATTGTCTAATATGCTGGTATCTACGAACGACAATATTTTTTCTTCCTTGCCAACTGTTCCCCACTTTTTCAAAGCTGTGGTTAATTTATCTAGGGGAATATTAGGAGCAAAAAATACTTCTGCTGCATAATAGTTCTCTTGGGGGAGCTTTGTTTTGAGAAAAGCAAACAAACTATCATCTACACTCAGTTCTTCAATAAAAGTGTATAGACGACTTTCCAACTGATGCAAGATATTATTATCTCGCTTCTTATTCCCCTTTAAAACTGACCAAACCACATAACCTGTACCAAATGCTACCAGGGATGCGCCCCCAGTAAGTACACTCAGTCCACCCAAGGCTGATATGGTAGCAGTAATCGCAGCGGCTCCCGATAAAGTACCCGCAATACCCAAAGCGCTGACACCTGTCCAGGCAACAAAAACAGCCGCTGCACCCGCTAAAGTGCCAGTCAGTCCAGCTACTCCTAAGTTTTTTAAATCTTGTCCATCCATTTGAGACACTAGCGCAATGGAAAGGATTCCGGCTGCACCAATTAAAGCGGCTCCACCTGTGGCAACGGCTAAACCACCCAGCATCCCAAAACCACCTGTGGCGATCGAACCCCCACCTAAAGCTGCTAACGTTGCATTTGTAGCGGCTGCTCCACTCAAAGAGCTAATTGTTACGCCTGTTCCTGCTTCTACTCCCAACAAACTAAGGGCGTTGGTCGCAGTGGGGACAATACCAGCACCAGTACGTTTCACTTTATTTGCGACTTGCCTCAGATCTCCAAAATCTTCTTGTGCTGATGCTGCATCTTCAAAAAAGCGGTCTTGTGCCAATGAATACAGCACTTTACAGGTTTCAAGGATGTTAGAATTGGCAATCAATTGATCTAACCCCTTCAACGTTTCTTGGTCTGAAACTTTTTGTCCATCACGGACCTGCTGATAAACTTGTAAATACTTGCTCCGCTCTTCCTCATTCAATTGGGGGCTTTGTTGGGGGTCTGCAATTAATTGAACAATGATAAAATCAGCGGTTACTGCTTTAGCTGTAGCAATAGCTTGTAAGTAATATTGCTTAAGTCCGGGACTTAATTCAGTACCGGCAATGATAGCAGCTAGATCGGTGAGATCTTCAAAGTTCGGTACAGGGTCACCAGCGCGCACATATTGGTGGGTTCCCCGGATCACTTGTTTCTCATTTGGGTTTAACTCGGAGTTCGCCAAAACCTTCTCAATAGCTTCCTCAATTGCCACCAATCGAGAGCTTTGACTGGCAATTTCGTAGCGCTGCTGAATTTTTTCATCTAATTTAGAAGAGGCAACTACATAATCTAGTAACTCTAAGGTTGCGAGATCCTCAAAATATTTTCCCTCTGTGATTTGCAAATAAGCTTCTTGGCAGTTTTCTTTCGTCACATCTTGGATAAATCCGGCTGATTCTATTTCATATTCTATGCTTTCCTGAATTTTTGCGCTTGGTTCATATAAGGTATGCATGACAATTACAATATCGTTGCCTTGAAGACCTTTGCCTTTGATTGTAAATTCACTCTGATCGGCGACTCGGCGAGGGATATCGATGGTGAAATCTTCGCCCGATCGCAATACAACTTTTGCCTGACCCCCTCGGGCCACCGTAATATTAGGAACAAAAATTCGATACCGTTCCTTAATATTCAGATTTACATTGGAATCACCCTCAGTTGTAGTACCCGAAACGTTACTATCAGCACTGACGGGTTGGGGCCACCCTCCTAGAGTGAGGGCAAGAACCGCACTGGCGGATAAACCGAGAAACTGGCGACGTGCGATCGCAGCAGTAGTGGGATTGGATTCGGGATTAGAAGAGGGTTGGGAGTCGATAGAAGACATGATGATTGTCCTTGAATTATATTGAGGCAAAAGCAAAAATTACCGAGCCAGTTGCGGGATATAAAACTGTATAAAATTTTACAAGTTGTTGCTGTTGAGAACAGTTTCTAGGCACCAACCGGAGATTTTAGGTATTTTTTGACTTAGAGGGTCGTCCTATATTTTAGGGGAGTTGAAAAATTAGCGTCAATCCGTGAAACTACCGAGAAAACCGTTAATTTTTATGAAGTGCTTTTTTCCTCTTGCCGAGGGCTAGAAACCGGGTTTCTGCGTCAATTTGGGTGGATTGCCTAAGTTTAGGTAAGAAACCCGGTTTCTGAATCTTTGCCGGGGGTTAGAAACCGGGTTTCTGCCTAAATTTGGGTAGGTTGCCTAAGTTTAGGTAAGAAACCCGGTTTCTGAATCTTGGCGGGAGATTTAGATAGAATTGAGTTAGGCAATGACGCCTTGAAACACTTTTTCAACCACTTTTGCTAACCGTTCCATGCCCATTTCGATGGCTTCATCACTAGCGGTTAAACTTAGGCGAATACATTCATGTTTGTGTTTCCAATCTTCGCGTAATCCGGGGAAGAAACTGCTGCCGGGAACGGCTATGACTCCGACTTTTTTCAATTCTTGATAGAGTTCCCAATCCGTCATCGGTAAGTCTTGGAACCACATCCAGGCAAAAATTGCGCCTTCACCGCGATGCAAGAACCAGGGGAGGTCTTTTGGCATGGCGCGATCGAGGGTGGTTTCTAGGACGGTGAATTTTTGCTGGTAGTAGGGACGGATGACGGTTTCGGCAATTTCGCCTAATGCTCCGGATGCGATCGCCCGTGCTGCGATCGCCTGTCCATACCGAGAGGAGTGAATACAGAGGTTGGTTTGGAAGGATTGCAAAATCTGAATTGTGCGTTCATCCCCGATCGCAATCCCAATTCGCTCTCCAGGTAACCCCGCCTTGGACAAACTCATACAATGAATAATATTTCCGCCAAAAATCGGCGTCATATCGGTAAAATTTAACGCCGGATAGGGCGGTGCATAGGCCGAATCCACAAACACTGGCACGTCATACGGTGCTGCCATTGCGGCTATTTTCTTCACCTCGTCCTCAGTTAGCACATTCCCCGTGGGATTACAGGGACGAGAAAAAATTACACAACCGGCATTTTCATTAATCTCTAATTGGCTGAAATCTGGACGATATTTAAACCGATGTGCTGTTGCATCCAAATCTAAGGTGGGTTTATAGGCAATTAAAGATTCCGGGACTAAGCTAACTCCCCCATACCCAGTATAATCCGGACTCAGGGGTAAGACAATTTGCTTGAGTTGTCCACTGGTGGTATATCCACCTAAAGTATTGGCGGCAAAAAAGTAAAGGCATTGACTGCCTGGAGTAATCAGAATATTGCGATCGCTCAGGTTTAATCCATAGCGCTTGTTAAAATCTGCTTTGATGACATCAATAAACGGCTGATACCCTTGGGATTCTCCGTAGCGACAGACGACTTCCCCATACTCGGAGGACGAGAGTAAATCTGCTGTACAATCGCGCCACAACTGTTCAACCTCGGGCAAAATGACCGGGTTTCCGGCACTCATATTAATTAAATCCCGATCTGCACCGGCGCGTAAGGTTTCACTAATATCTTTCATGATGGCCCGTACTCCAGTAAGCTGGGACATCTGTTCACCAAATTTAGTCAGATCGGGATTCATAGGACTTCTACTATTAACGATAAGTTTGCCGTGATTTTTACCGATTTTAGCTGATTTTTGGTGTCGCGATCGCGGCCCTTGGCTCATCTTCATAATTTCCAGGTCCCTGGAAAGGGACCTAGCCCTTTTGAGGATTAGTAATTCGGAATGAGCAACAGAAGGAGGTCCCTCAGAGCGGGATCAACCGTTCCAACCCAGCGATCGCCCGTTTAGAGACTGCACGTCAAGAATTCCTCACAATTAATAAGCATGACTAACCGACCCTGACTCCCGAAATTGCTCCCGGAACTGCCTTGAAGTCAACTCCTAGAACGATGAAAAATTTTCGGGTTTAACCCGTAACGAAAGCCGCTTCAAGCGTTACAGAGCAAGATATTGCCAGATTCTGGCTCTACACACCGGGGCCCCTACAAAAGACGGGTCAAGCGGCGATCGCCCCCAGGGGCCGTTCCGGGACAATCTGAACCAAAACTTAAAATTGTGTAATAAAACACCTATTTACCGCCTAGAGGTCATACATTTATAATTCATCCTAATGTTGCCAAAGGAGCAGCCCCGGGATACTCTTTGCAGCGATCGGTCCATCGAGAGTCTTCGGGGTATCGCCCTTCTGTCATAATGTCCGACAACCGAAAACGTCTCGAAAGCATGGTGTCATAGTATGGTGATTGAAAATTACACGAAAGCCAGCCAACAATTGCGGGAGAAATTGCCCTTTCCCCTGAAACCCTTGGCAGAAATCGCTTATAACTATTGGTGGTGTTGGACCACTGAACGAATTTCTCTGTTTCGCAACATCGATCCCGACGCATGGCACCAGTGGAATCACAATCCCGTTGCCTTGCTGCAATTTGTTTCGCTAGAACGCCTCAGTCAGCTTGCAAACGATCCCGATTACATGAAGCGGGTGAAAGCGGTTTCGGAGCAATTCCACCGCTACATGGCGATTCGGGATACCTGGGCGAGTCGAGTGGCCCCTCAGATTACCCGCGATCGCCCCGTCGTGTACTTCTGTGCCGAATTTGGCATCCACGAATCCCTCCCCATCTACTCCGGTGGTTTGGGGATGTTAGCTGGGGATCACCTCAAATCCGCCTCAGATTTAGGCGTTCCTTTAATTGGAATTGGTTTAATGTATCGGCAAGGATATTTCCGCCAACGCATTAACGGTCACGGATGGCAAGAAGATTACTATGTAGATAACATCTTCGAGCAGATGCCATTGGAGTTAATGACGGATGCCGAGGGTAAACCGATTACGGTTGAATTAGAAATCCGCAGTCGGGTAGTTAAAATCCAAATTTGGCGAGTACAAGTCGGGCGAGTTTCCCTCTATTTACTCGATACCGATCGCCATGATAATGACCCCCTCGATCGCTGGTTAACCGGACACCTCTATGGCGGCAACCAAGACACCCGGATTGCTCAGGAAGTCGTTTTAGGTATTGGTGGTGTCAGAGCATTAGAGGCCCTGGGAATTAACCCTGCAATTTGTCATCTCAACGAAGGACACGCCGCCTTCTGTACCCTAGAAGTCGCCCGCATGGAAATGCAGCGGACTGGCAAGAGTTTCTATGATGTAGAACAGTCAGTTCGCGAACGTTGTGTCTTCACCACTCACACCCCAGTTCCTGCGGGTCACGATGTATTTTCCGGAGACTTAATTGAGTCTTACTTCTCCCATTATTGGCCGACTCTGGGACTAACTCAGGAACAATTCATGGCGGTTGGTGCAAGGCGTCTGGGAGACCCTTGGGAACCGTTCGGCATGACAGTGCTCGCCTTGCGGATGTGCCGGACTGCCAATGGAGTCTCTGCCTTACATGGGGAAGTCTCCCGGAAGATGTGGCATATTATGTATCCCGATCGCCCGATGGAAGAAGTCCCGATCGGTCACATCACCAATGGGGTGCATCAGCGCACTTGGACTGCACCGCTACTCAGTGACCTTTATGCTCAATATTTCGGAGAAGATTGGTCCAATCGCATCGCTGACCCGCAAATGTGGGCGAAAGTAGATGAAATTCCCGATCAGGAACTCTGGTGGCGTCATCAACTGCTGAAAGAACGCTTAATTGCTCACACCCGCACTAAAATTAAACGGGCAAGGCAACAGCACGGGGCAGATGCCCATTGGGTGGATGCTGCCGACCGGATTTTAGACCCGAATGTGCTAACGATTGGGTTTGCGCGCCGCTTCAGTACCTACAAGCGTGGGTATCTGTTGATGCATGATTTAGAGCGATCGCTGCGTCTGTTCAGCAACCCCGAACGCCCAGTGCAAATCGTATTTGCGGGGAAAGCACACCCGGCAGATGAACAAGGCAAGCGGATTCTGCAACGGATTTATGAGTGGAGTCAACAACATTCCCTGTTGCAAAACCGCGTGATTGTGCTGCCTGATTACGATATGTACACGGGACGCAAGTTGGTTCAGGGTGTGGATGTGTGGTTAAATACCCCCCGTCGTCCCCTGGAAGCATCGGGAACTAGCGGTCAAAAGGTCTGCTTTAATGGCGGTATCAATTGCAGCGTGTTAGACGGATGGTGGTGTGAAGGCTATCAAACGGGTCCTGATGGCAAAGGGATGAATGGTTGGGCGATCGGGGAAGATGCTCATACCAGTGACCAGGAAATGCAGGATAAAATTGATGCAGAATCCCTGTATCGGTTATTAGAAGAGGAAATTGTTCCCCTGTATTACGACATCGACCCGAATACTGGTCTATCTCACGGTTGGATTAAGATGATGAAGGGTTCGATTAAGACCAATGCACCATTATTCAACACCGATCGCATGGTGGCGGATTATGTGGCAAAAGTTTATGCACCAGGGATTCAGCTTGATTTAGAACCGATTCTCGCCAGCGTCTAGGTGTAATTGGGATTATCGGCGGGGGTTTGAGTCCTAACCGCGAGCACCGGCGGGGGTTTAAACCCCCGCCTAACAGCTAAAGTCGGATAAATCCGACTGAAAGACAACCGGCGGGAGTTAAAACTAAAAGTCTTATAGGGTGGTGTTGTTAGTCGGTTTTTAACCGACTAAAAGTCTTCTAAGGTGGTGTTGTTAGTCGGTTTTTAACCGACTTGAGCTATTAGGCGGGGGTTTAAACCCCGCCGGGTGATGCTACTATCCACCGAGTGATGCTACTATCCGCCGGGTGATGCTACTACCCGCCGGGTGATGCTACTACCCGCCGGGTGATGCTACTACCCGCCGGGTGTAGCGACTTTAATTAATCCCCCGCCGGTTGTTCCCGCCGGTACTGATAAATTGGGATAGTAATTGTGGTCATTTGGCAAGCAGATTTTTACCGTCGTCCGTTACAAAGCGCCGCAGGGGAACCGTTATGGGAGTTGTGCCTCTGTGATGCAACGGGAAATTTCCAATGGAGTAGTCGCTGTTCCCAATCGGAGGCAAACTCGACTTGGTTAGCGCAACAACTGCAAATTGCGGGGGAGGGGAGATTACCGGAGGCGATCGCAGTGTTTCGTCCCCAGTCCCTCAGTTTGATGGTAGCGGCAGGGGAAAAACTGGGGGTGAAGGTAGAAGCTTCTCGACGCACTCCCGCTTTAAAATCATGGTTAGTGGAGAAAGCGCAGGAGTATAGAAACGAGCCTAATTATACTCATGAACCTTACGAACCCTTAGTGCGCGATCGCCCACCACCGGGACCTCTGCCAGAAGCGTTATGGGGCGATCGCTGGCGGTTTGCTTCCGTGAGTGCCGCTTATTTAATGGAAGTGTTTGCGGAAAGAGCAATCCGGATTCGGCATATCCCGGAGGAATTGACGCCAGTTGCCTTGGGACTCCCTTCTAATGCGGTGATTCCGGGAGTGGTCCTGGATGGCGGACGGCAATCGATGAAAATTGCTCAATGGTTGCAAGAAGCATCTCCAGTGGCGATCGATTACAATCCCGGACCTCCTAATGGACTAATTTTAGAGGCGGGATTAGTCGATCGCTGGATTATGGCTACCTTTGAGGATACAGAAGTTGCCGAGGCGGGTCAAACGTTTCAACAGCGCAAACAGGCAACACAGGGGTTACATTTTTTACTGATCCAACCGGATGATTCTGGGATGACCTATAGTGGGTTTTGGTTATTGCAGAATAGCTAAAATCTGAGTGCTACAAATAGAGAGATGGGTTAGCTTTTTGCCCTTTAAATTGATAGCGCCTGCTGGATCCAATTCATCCAGCAGGCTGCTTTTTATTGATAGACATTCATGAGTCCCAGAAATAAGTTTGAAGAGATTGCATCAACCGGAAAACATCTAGCTTTGTAACAGCACATTTGTTGCTACTCCTTTCCTTTGCTTAAAATAGTTCAAGACAGAATAAAAACTGCCACGACCCACCTCAAGCAAGCATTTCCCCTAGCCGATCACCCGATATTTGTTATTCAACGACCCGAATTAACCCTCGTTGGACCCCATCAAACACGCGACTGATTTGGGTATGTTCTCGGTCATTTAGGGCATTTTTCGAGAGTAGCGTTGTCATCAACAGTTGTTGGTCAACGCGGGTGATTTGGCGTAAAGCAAAGATTCTCTCCACGATTTGATCCACTGAAAGTTTAGGTAAAGTCGTTTGACCTAGCATGATTGCACCCTATTTAGACTGATTGCACAACACTCATACTTTATTCTTAAAGATTTGGTGAACTTAGGTGGCGATCGCAAACATAGGAGGACTGTGAAAAATTGCCACAAAATTCGCGATCGGTATCATTGACAAATTTTGAAAAATGCTCATGGTTCCTGGAGGGTCCGAGGTTGCCGGAACTGAGGGACCTATTTTGGGAGGCGATCGCCTCCCCAGAAGAGATAGAAGTTCTTCAAGGGCGATCGATGATACTCGGTATCAATCAATAGGATAATTCCTGGAAGAGATTTCTCCCCCCAGAGTTCCTCCCTCCGGACCACTCTCACCCGTGAACCTCCAGATTGATGGTAATTTGATGCGCTATAATAACATCCATCAATCCCATCTAAATAATTGCCATGAATGCTATAGTCACCGATAAATTATGCAGCTTTGAAGACTATCTACAGTATGATGATGGAACCGATAACCGCTATGAATTAGTCAATGGGAAATTAGAAATCATGAATCCACCAACTATCAGACATTTGCTGATTGCTGATTTTATTCGGGATAGCTTAAAAGTGGAAATTACTCGAAAAAAATTACCGGGGCTATGTTTTAAAGAAGCAGGAGTCAGAACCGGATTGCAGAAATCTCGCGTAACCGATATCTGCGTAGTCTTACAAGAACAAGCCATAGACTTGTTGGACAAATCCGCTGTTTTCCAGACCCCACCTTTATTAGTGATAGAAGTGGTCAGCCCTGAATCGATTAATCGGGACTATCGATATAAGCGATCGGAATATGCAGCCGCCGACATCCCCGAATATTGGATTGTAGACCCTATCCTCAATAAACTATCCGTCTTGCGCCTAGAAGAAGGATTTTATGAAGAAACCATATTAACCGCAAGTCAAACCCTAGTCTCTCAAGTGTTTCCTGAATTAACCCTAACCGTTAACGAAGTATTAGCCGCAGGAAACATTGGCGCTTAAATTTTCCAATGCTGTCCTAGTCTACCTAACGATTCGCCTAAGCCAATGGTATTAAATTGAGTTAAAATATAGGATTTTCAAACTCTAGTTATGATAAAATAAAAGTAAATCCAGCCATCACCCTGGAGTGCCATCTACTCTTTCTGACATGGAAACAGACCCCATATTTTACCGACTGTTTAAACAACAACCCAGTTGCTTCTTTGAAGTGATTGGTCGTCCAGCCTCCGAAGCAGAGGCTTATGAATTTTCCTCCGTGGAACTCAAACAAACGGCTTTTCGGATTGATGGGTTGTTTATCCCCAAAGCCGAGTTTCCCGAAATGCCGCTGAATTTGGTGGAGGTACAATTTTACAGCGACAAAAGATTTTATGCCAATTTGTTTGCCGAACTCTTTCTCTACCTGCATCAAAACAATCCCGCTCAAAACTGGCGAACCGTGGTTATTTTTGGCCGACGCAGTTATGAACCGAAGGAACTCGTACCCTATCAAGCACTCCTAAATTCCAATCAAGTTCAGCGCATCTATCTGGACGAGTTGGAAGAGGTCCCAGAAACCTCGTTAGGAATGCAGATTGTCCAGTTAATCATTGAGAAGCAAAACGCCAGTGCAGCGGAAAAAGCCAAACAGCTAGTGGTTCAGGCAAGGCAGGAAATGACCGATGACGCCAAACGCTCAGAAGTTGTAGAATTAATAGAGACGGTCGTATTGTACAAGTTTTCTAAATTAAGCCGCGAGGAGGTAAAAGAGATGATAGGCGTGAATGAATTCAAGCAATCCAGGCTGTATCAAGATATTAAGCTCGAAGGCAAACTCGAAGTGGTTCCGCCGTTGCTGTCACAGGGATTTACAGTTGAGCAAATCGCGCAAATGCTGGGTTTAACCGTTGAACAAGTGCGCCAAGGGATTCAACAAACCTAGGTTTGCTAAGGGTTAACCTATTTTAATCTGGGGTAGGGTGATTGACTCTACTCCAGTATTTTTTTACCCAGAATAGTGGAATCAGGGGGTAAATCAATCAAAATCATTAAATTGGTTCAAAGAAATTGATTTAAACTAAAATTAATTTTTCTTTATTTGAGGGAATCTAGGACTTGAAATAATGGTAAATCCATCGTTTCTGCAATTTGTTCGGGAGTTAACCCTAGTTCATTGAACTTGGAGATAGTCTTTAGAATTCTAGGGTCTAAGATATTTTGATTTGAGCTTTCGTGATTTGGGGTGGGATATCGATGTGAGTCAGGATTGACCGCTTCTTTCTTGTTTAATTCCAAATTATCCGGATTAGCACAAAGGTTGAGGTTACCAATTTGGACTGGATTACCAATAATTTGATGTTGAGAATTTACAAAGCCCAACCGTTCAATCGTAGCGCAAAAATTTGATTTGTTTAATTCCTCACCTAAAACCTGGGACAAAATTTGCCAAAGTTCGTATCCCTCATCCTTGACATGACCCATCGTACATTTATACTGTTCTGCAATGTCTGCATACTTCTCACCATTAAAGACGCCCTTCAAAATTGCCATTTGCAGATTATCAAGATGTTTACCCGTTTGCTGAAACACTAAGTCATCAATTGATTTCAACACCGATTGCCAGTTCATAGTGCCGCGATCAACCCTCCCAAATTCTTCCCTATCCGCTATTATCCGCTACTATCCGCCCTTTTAAGATTTTTTTAAGAAAAGAGCCGTCTTTTTCCGTCCTTTTCCGACTTGTCTAAAGGAAAAGGAGCAGAAGACAATAAGGATTGAGCAGGCGATCTCGCTGCCCGAGCTTGAGCAATGCTTGTGTAGGGGCTTGCCAGTGAAGCTTGCTACCTTGACTCAAATCGTAAACGGAGGAACTCTCGGGATTGCAATAGTGTGCGATCGCGCTCTGCCTTGACCCTTGGGAGCATTCTCAGTCCTACGGTCAGATCTGAGCAAGACTAGGGGTGAGGGGCCATAATTTGCCAAAAATCTGAATTAACAGGCACAAGGAGCAAAACATTATGATTGATCTAATCGTCGGATGGGTCCAAAACTTCTTTAATTTTTCTAATGTCACGCAGTTCAAACCCGTAGAAAAATTAACCCCTAGTCAAATGGGGTATAAATTTGAGCATGACGAACTCAAACGCTTAATGCTGAGACTCAAACGATTTGAAACGGTTGAATTCACCGATGTAGGTGGTACTCCCCTGACTCCCCAAAGTATAGATAATCGGTATGGTAAAGATGGGGGTATTGATTGCGTCATTCGGATTATTGCTCCCACGGAAAAAGGCGCAAAAAATGTGGCCACACGAATTAGAAATATTTTGGTAACAGGGGATTATTGATGGCCTACCAGAAGATTGCCTTAGAGTATAAAGATCGGCATTTGACTCGCCCTATGCTAGATCAGATTGTAGGCGCTCAACTCCGAGCGGTTCCGGATGCAACAGAAATCATCATTCGATGCCGTTCAGTAGCCAGGACAGCCTATGAAGCGGTGGATTCCTACTCCATTAAAATTACGATAGTTGCTCGGGAAGTTACCCCATAAAACCTATGAAATACACCCTTAACTTTGCCCTTCATTTGAAAAAAGAGGGTGAATATATTGTCTATGATCGCGAGAGTTTTGCAGAAAAACCTATTGGAATATCCGTTCCCGATATTGTTACAATTTTTGAGAAATTAATTCAATCATTTGAAACAACTGGACTACTTGAGCAGCTTCTTCCTGAAGTTCAGGATGCTAACCCGGATCAAGAGGAGAGGGTTCAGGGTGAAGTCAAGGAATTGGATCGGCAATCCAGTCAAAAATCACACATTAAAAGTCTATCTGGTCAAGTCTACTATTGTCAAAGCCAAAAATTAAAGGATAGCCAAGCATTTCATGAGTTCACAAAGGATTTGGTTCAGTATCTAAACAGTTGTCTTTCCAAAATAAATGCCGATAACTTCCTTAAGGAGGACACGAGCAATTTGGTTTCAGGTATCAAAGAAGTATTTGAATTAAGAAATTATTTAATTATCTACATAAGGACTTCTAAAAAGCAGTACAAAGAGGGATATCTATACGTCATGGAGAACTAATCTTGCTGTGCTGTAGTTCATCTAAACCGTATCATCTGGAACAGTTAATTCGGAATCTATTGAAGGTGACATAAACATCATACAAGTTATTAAACCTCTTGCAAAAATCTCTTGGCCCCCCTTAATCAAACGCGCAGAAGTTGTAGACTTAATAGAGACGGTCGTATTGTACAAATTTGCTAAATTAAGCCGCGAGGAGGTACAAGAGATGATAGGCGTAAATGAATTCAAGCAATCCAGGCTGTATCAAGATATTAAGCTCGAAGGCAAACTTGAAGGCAGACTCGAAGGCAAACTCGAAGGCAAACTCGAAGTCGTTCCGCCGTTGCTGTCACAGGGATTTACAGTTGAGCAAATCGCGCAAATGCTGGGTTTAACTGTTGAACAAGTGCGCCAAGGGATTCAACAAACCTAGGTTTCAAGCGAGGTTAGAACCCTCAACCGGGCGGTAGGGTTATGAATCCTACCGCCCGGTTTATTGACAAAATATGATGGGTGGAGTGGCTATCTTTTAAAGAAGCAGGGGTCAGAACTGGTTTGCAGAAATCTCGGGTAACCGCTATCTGCCTTGCGGAAAAAGCCAGACAGATTGTGGTTCAGGCAAGGCAGGAAATGACGGATGAAGCCGATCGCGCCGAAGTTGTTTAGTTGATAGAGACGGTGGTATTGTACAAGTTTTCGTTCATTCAGCAGCGAGGAGGTAAAACAGATGATAGACGTGAGTGGATTCAAGCACTCCAGACTGTATCAAGATATTAAGCTCGAAGGCAAACGTGAAGTAGTCCCGCAGTTGCTATCCCGGGGATTTACAGTAGAGCAAACGGCCCAAATCTTGGGACTAACTGTTGAACAAGTGCGTCAAGGGATGAAAGAAACCCTAGAGGGGATAACCCATCCCTAACTCACTGTTTTCCCTCACGTCCTGTATATTCTTGCTCGGCTTGCGCGATCGCCACCGTCACGGCACCCGGTTCCCCCTCTAATCGAAAAATTTGCTTAGGAACGAGCAGAGAATTGCGCGTTTCCCCCGAGGAGGTCCACCCTTGTGCGGCCACGATCGCCGCTGCTTCTGCCACGCTGGGAGTGCCGATTTTCTGTGCCACCACCGTTGACGGGGTGGGAACTGTAACCGACTTCAAAACCTCTGAGGGAAAGGTTTTCAAGGGCCACTGACGCGCCTCGCACAACTCTAATAATCCCACTTCATCGGCTTTACTATCAATTGTAGCAATTCCGGCAATCGCCCCTTGTGCGAAATGACGAGACTGACAAACTTGAGCGATCGCCGTTTCCACCACCTGCCGCGAGGTTCCTCGTTCGCAACCCACTCCCACCCACAAGACTCGCGGATGCCACTGCACCTTGGGAAATTCTGAATTTGGTGCAAATTGGCGTTGCATAGCACTAATCCAGACTCTTGCCTTGGCGGGTTTTGGATCATCCTGCAATTCTAGGATGAATGGATGATTTTCGGGTAAATTCTCTTGCCAGAGGGTGCAACCCACTTCTTGGATGACTTCTACGGGTTCCTTCCGGGCGATCGCCGCACTGACAGCAGTCCACTGACCCTCCCCTCGGTTCCAGCCAAAGGGTACGCCTAGCACATCAATTCCGGGCAATTTCAACGCCGAGGATGCGCCGGTGAGGACGGGGGTTGCACCGATTTGAGCGGCGACTGCCTGAGTTAGGGAGTCAGCACCCCCTTGATGTCCACTACATACACTAATGGTAAATTTCCCCGCTTCATCAACCAGAGAGAGTAATCGTTTGACTCCAGAAGGCGTAACGGCGATCGCGGCGATCGGCTGATAATCTTCAAACCCTAACAATTTCAACGGACAATTCCTGATATTCAACGCGCCAGTCTATTCCATTTATCCGCTATAGGGGGGCAGTTTTTATACTGCCCCTATCCTATCGGATGTTCTGCCTAAAATGAACTCAGTCCTGAGTAGATTCCGGTGACTCACCCTACCCTTGACTCAGGACCACTGACCCTTAAATATCCAGATCCATGAGTTTGAGTTGAGGACCGTAGGTTTCGATGAATTCGCGACGGGGTGCAACCCGATCGCCCATTAACACCGTAAACACGCGATCGGCTTCTGCCGCATCCTCAATTTCCACCCGCTTCAAGGTGCGACTTTCTGGATTCATCGTCGTTTCCCAGAGTTGAGTTGGCATCATTTCACCCAACCCTTTGAACCGCTGAATCGTGTAGTTGGCATTGGCGGGGAATTCGTTGCGGACTAGGTTTTGCAGTTCGCGATCGCTGTAACAGTAGAAATGATTCCGGCCCCGTTCTACTTTATACAGCGGCGGACAAGCAATATAAACATACCCTTGATCCACCATATCCCGTTGATAGCGATAGAAGAAGGTGAGGAGCAATGTGCGGATGTGAGCCCCATCTACATCAGCGTCAGTCATGATAATGATACGATGATAGCGCAGTTGTGAGGAGTCAAACTCTTCCCCTTTAATCCCTAAACCGAGGGCGGCGATTAAGGCTTGGATTTCGGTATTTTTGTAAATCTTGGCATCATCGGTTTTTTCGATGTTCAAGATTTTACCGCGCAAGGGGAGGATGGCTTGGAAACGGCGATCGCGTCCTTGTTTGGCACTGCCTCCCGCACTATCCCCTTCTACAATGTAGATTTCACTTTCACTGGGGTCTTTGGTACTACAATCCGCCAGTTTTCCAGGCAAGGGAGAGGATTCTAAAACCGATTTCCGGCGAACCAATTCCCGGGCGCGTCGGGCAGCTTCTGCGGCATTAAATGCTTGAAGGGCGCGTTCTAAAATGGCATCCGCCACACTGGGGCGAAATTCTAAATACTCGGTGAGCACTTCACCCACCAAAGAATCGACAATTCCCCGGACTTCGGTATTGCCTAATTTAGTCTTGGTTTGTCCTTCAAATTCTGGGTCCGGCACTTTCACGGAAATCACGGCCGTTAACCCTTCCCGAATATGCTCACCGCCGAGGTTGGAATCTCCTTCTTTGAGTTTATTCCGTTTGCGAGCGATCGCATTCATCGTCCGAGTCAGAACGGCTTTCAATCCTTCTAAGTGCGTTCCGCCATCAATGGTCCGGATGTTATTGGCAAATCCCAAAACGTTATCCGTATAAGCATCGATGCACCATTGCAACGAGACTTCCACATGAACATTATTACGTTCGCCTTCAACGTAAATAATTTCTTCATGAAGGGGCTGTTTGTCTCGGTTCATGTATTCTACATATTCCCGAATTCCCCCTTCATAACAATAGGTTTCAACTCTGGGCTCATTATTTTTGAGCAGGTCAATCCGATTATCAGAAAACGTAATTTTAACCCCAGCATTGAGGTAGGCCAGTTCGCGCAATCGTCCTGCTACAGTGCTGTAATCAAATTCAATGCCGGTACTGAAAATTTGCAGGTCCGGTTTAAAGCAAACGGAGGTTCCAGTGCGATTTTCTTTAATCGGTTTGGCTTCCAATTCTCCAATGGCTGCACCCCGTTCATACCGTTGGGTATGGACTTTTTTCTCCCGCCAAACTGTGACTTCCACCCATTCCGATAAGGCGTTAACCACGGAGATACCCACCCCGTGTAATCCTCCAGAGACTTTATAACCGCCCCCTCCAAATTTACCTCCGGCGTGGAGGACAGTCATGACGGTTTCCAGGGCGGACCTCCCTGTTTTAGAATGGACGTCGGTCGGAATGCCTCGACCGTCATCGGTTACGGTACAAGAGCCATCCGGGTTAAACTCGATTTCAATATGGGTACAGTGGCCAGCAAGCGCCTCATCGATCGAGTTGTCCACAACCTCGTAAACTAGATGGTGGAGTCCTCGGGGTCCGGTGGTCCCGATGTACATCCCCGGTCGCTTGCGTACTGCTTCGAGTCCTTCAAGAACTTGTATTTGGTCAGCGCTGTAGTTGCTGGTCATACCACGATAGCTCCATTAATCAGGCTTTTGCAGCCCACAAAGTGTCAGAATACCAAAAACTGTCAAAATTATAACATTAAACGGTTGTCAGCGATGATAGCCCAATTAGAAGAGAAATTTTTTGGGGGGATGCAGGGGGGATTGGAGTGATGGGGAGGATGGGGAGAATCGGGAAGATGGGGGGGATGAGTAAGGACAAATGACCAAGGACAAATGACGATCATGCCTAAATTAATTGTAATTTGTGGGGCGACGGCGACGGGGAAATCCAGTCTGGCATTGGATTTGGCCCAGCGTCTGGGGTCGCCAATTTTGAGTGCGGATTCCCGTCAGGTGTATCGCGAGTTCGATATTGGGACCGCTAAACCCACCGCTGGCGATCGCAGGAAGGTCCCTCATTATCTCCTGGATATTTGTGATCCGACGGATAATTTAACCGTGGCGGATTATCAGGACCAGGCGATGAAGGCGATCGCTGAGGTTCATCGCCAAAATCAAGTCCCCTTATTAGTCGGAGGGACCGGATTGTATTTGAAAGCGGTGGTTAAGGGGTTAAAAATTCCCCGAGTGGCCCCTAATCGGGAGTTGCGATCGCAGTTGACTACCTTGGGTCAAGGTCAATGTTATGCCATGCTGCAACAGGTGGACCCCGAGAGTACCACCCGAATTCATGCCAACGATGCGGTCAGAACTCTGCGGGCATTAGAGGTATTTTACGTCACGGGCTGCCCAATTTCTCAACAACAAGGGGAAAATCCGCCCACTTATCCGATTTTACAGATTGGTTTAGACTGTACAAAGGTCGAAGACGGCGATCGCCGAATTTTAAGTCGCACTCAGGAAATGTTTGAGGCGGGTTTGGTGGCTGAGGTAGAATCAATCTGTGCCAAATATGGGCCGGACTTACCCCTGCTTCATACCCTCGGATATGCTGAAGTTAAGCAATATCTGGCAGGAGAAATTTCCCGGGAAGAAGCGCAGGAATTAACGGCATTACATACCCGCCAATTTGCTAAACGGCAGCGGACTTGGTTCCGAGGCGATGGCACTATTGAATGGTTTGCCGTGGATCAGCCCGATTTGTTAGAACGGGTCTGGCATCGAGTTCAAGGGTTTCTGGAACAGCCGAAAGTCGCCGATGTTTCGGGTAGTTTTTGACAAGTCAGAAGCTTGAATCATGACTCTTTTCATCAGGTTTAAATACAGTTTATGAAATCTGCTAAGTTTGAACCCAAGTTTATTTTATCCTTAACCTTCAATGCGATCGCATTGATTCTCGCCCTGGTCTTGATTGCCAAAAGAGGAGGAATTTCCTACATTTTAAGACAAATCCGGTCAAATCCCCCCGAAAATTCTTCTCAGGCTTGGGCTGATATTTACTATCAACATCGCCGGAGTTTGTTTGAAGGTCTTCCAGAAGTCAGCCGTCCCATTATTTTTCTTGGCGATAGTTTAACCGATTCCTGTGAATGGAACGAAATTTTAAATCATACCCAAATTTTGAATCGGGGGATTATCGGCGATACAACCGCTGGGGTTTTGCAACGTTTAACTCCCATTCTCGCCTCTCAACCGCGTCAAATTTTTCTACTGATTGGTATTAATGATTTAGCTAGAAAAAAAGATTTTTCGGAAATTTTAGCGAATTATCAACAAATTTTAGCGACCATTCAACAACAATCCCCACAAACCGAAGTTTATGTCAAAAGTGTTTTACCCATCAACAAAAGACTTTTTGAACAAGGCCCTACCAATGAAATGATTAGAAATTTTAATACTCAACTGCAACGGTTAAGTGACAATTTCTCTTATTCTTATATTGATTTACATTCTCAACTGGTGGATGAAAATCAACAACTGGATGAACGCTACACCCTAGATGGGTTACATTTGAATGGGACTGCCTACTTGATTTGGAAAGAGGCGATCGAAAATTATGTGGAACGCGATGCTGAGGGAGATGAAGGATGAAGGATGAAGGATGACGGATGAAGGATGAAGGATGAAGGATGAAGGATGAAGGATGAAGGATGAAGGATGAAGGATGAAGGATGAAGGATGAAGGATGACATAAGACCCATGACCAATGATATAAGACCCACAACATTACCCGAGGTGAATTGATGGATTATCTTAAATTTATTGAAATGCTTCCTCATTGTTATGAAAATTGGGGTGAAGATTCAGTCAAACCCTGTTCTGACAAGTTCCAGGAGGTACTCGATCGCGTCCAAGGGACGACGACAGCGAATTTGATGCAGTTAATCAATTTAGCAGTGTCTTGTCTGGAACCCGGGGAAATTTATTGTGAAATTGGCACCTATCAAGGGTCGAGTTTAATTGGTGCATTGCTGGATCAAGGCGATCGCCAAGCGTATGGGGTGGATAATTTCTCGGAATGGGATGAGAGTAGCGAGAGTTATGAAACCCTGATTGAGAATTTAACCCAGTTTAAGGTGTTGGATCGGGTGGAGTTTTACAATGAAGACTTTGAGAGGTTTCTTCTCGATCTGCGCGATCGCCAACCCACGCCTAAAGTTGGGGTCTATTTTTATGATTGTGCTTATGACTATCGATCGCAACTGATTGGGTTACTGTTCATGAAAAACTTTTTAGCCGATCGCGCCTTAGTGATTGTCAACAATGGTCACTGGAAAACCGTCCAACAAGCCCAAAAAGATTTTATCGCCGCTCACCCTGAATGTCAAGCGATCGCCGAACTCTCTACCGTAGTCGGGGAAGCAACATTTGGCAATGGAATTCAAGTGCTCAGTTGGACAAGTTTTTCCAAAAATCCCTATTCTGCTGCTTCCGCACAGAGTCGCGATCGGCAACCCGTTGGATAACAAATTGCAGGCAGTTTTGCCCCAAAATTATCCTAAATATCCGGATAATTTAACCTCAAACTTTGATAACCCCTAAGCAGGAAAAATTACCATGCTGGCCCAAAAGACCCAATCAGAACGCGACTGGAAACCGATTATTAAAGAATTTGAACGAGTTGTCGGTAAAAATGGAGTAGTGCGACGAAAAGAAGAACTCCTCACTTATGAATGTGATGGATTAACCAGTTACCGCCAACGTCCTGCATTAGTGGTATTGCCGCGAACTACCGAACAGGTTTCTGAAGCGATTAAAATCTGCGATCGCCATAACATTCCCTGGTTACCCCGAGGCGCAGGAACCGGACTCTCCGGCGGTGCATTACCCATTGAAAACTGCGTCTTAATCGTCACCTCATTAATGCGAAAAATCCTCAAAGTTGACCTAGAAAATCAGCGAGTTGTCGTCCAACCGGGCGTCATTAATAACTGGGTTACCCAAACCGTAAGCGGTGCAGGATTTTATTATGCCCCAGACCCTTCCAGTCAAATTATCTGTTCCATTGGGGGTAATGTTGCCGAAAATTCGGGCGGGGTTCACTGCCTCAAATATGGGGTTACTACCAATCATGTTTTAGGGTTAAAATTAGTTTTACCTGATGGTTCCATTGTCGATGTGGGAGGAGAACTCACTGAAATGCCCGGTTATGATTTAACCGGCTTATTTGTAGGGTCAGAAGGCACATTAGGAGTCGCCACGGAAATCACCCTTCGCATTCTCAAAACCCCGGAAGCCATTTGCGTTCTCTTAGCCGATTTTACCAGCGTTGAAGATGCCGGGGCGGCAGTTTCTGCCATTACCAGTGCAGGCATCATTCCCGCTGGCATGGAAATGATGGATAACCTCAGCATTAATGCCGTAGAAGATGTCGTTGCCACCGGATGCTATCCCCGGGATGCCACAGCCATTTTATTAGTAGAAATTGATGGATTGCAAGTCGAAGTTGATAAAAACAAAAAGCGAATTTCTGAACTCTGCAAGCAGAATGGGGCGCGAAATATTACCTCGGCCAGTGACTTAGAAACCCGGATGAAATTATGGAAAGGGCGCAAAGCAGCTTTTGCCGCAGCGGGACATTTAAGCCCCGATTATTATGTTCAAGATGGAGTCATTCCCCGGACTCAACTGCCTTATGTCCTAAAAGAAATTGAGGCACTTAGCGAAAAATATGGCTATCGGGTCGCCAATGTCTTTCATGCTGGAGATGGCAACCTTCATCCCTTAGTTCTATATGATAATGCTATTCCCGGGGCTTTAGAACAAGTGGAAGAATTAGGGGGAGAAATTCTCAAACTCTGTGTTAAAGTTGGGGGAAGTCTCACCGGAGAACATGGCATTGGGGCCGATAAAAAATGCTACATGAGTGAAATGTTTAATGAAATTGATTTAGAAACCATGCAATGGGTCCGTACTGTGTTTAATCCCAAAGGATTGGCAAATCCTGACAAACTATTTCCCACTCCCCGAACCTGTGGAGAAGCTGCCAATGCCCTACAAACTCAAAAATTTGAGGGGATAGAGGCTTTTTGAGGGTCGATTCTAGTGAATCAATCCATTTGGAACCTCTCAAAAACAGGTGATTCTAAAAAGCCCCCCTTTTTAAGGGGGGTTGTGGGGATAAAATCCAGTATTTTGCAAAAAGTCAACTGGGTTTAATACCGCTTGACCTTAAACTCATATTGGAGAAAAGTATTGGGGTCTAAAGGCGGAAATTTTTGTTTCCAATTGGAGACAATATAAAAGTAATTCTTGGCATCTTCCAAACAATATTCGTAAATTCTATTAATAATTTCACTGGAATTTTCTTTTTGAGACAGGACCCGCTTGGCATTCCGGCGAATGTAAAGGCCATTGATTTGTTTATCAATGTTGATATCCAGATATTCAAATAATCCATTTAATCCGCCGCGATATCGAGATTGTTTGGGGTCATATAAATCTAAAATCGTTAAGGGACTGATGTCGGGTTTGAGTCTCAGGGACCGGATTCGCTTCGTCAAACAATATAAATCACTGTTAATAATATTGAATCCGACGAAAATTTTATCCTGGAATAATTTCAAATCATTAATAATTTCTTTGATTAAATATTTTTCTTCTCGATGATTTTCAATTAGTTGAATTTTAATATATTGAGAATCGGTAGATTCTAAAATTCGAGTAATTGTGTAACCGAAAATTCTTTGTTGAACCTTGTTTGGCGTGATATAAACTGGAAAAAATTCTAAATCAATAAAGACTAAACTATGGAGAGGACCCTGATAAAAATTGTTAATGAACTGAGTTTCCAGACAGAGTTCTTTTTTCCACATGGTAGCCTACAATACAAGAAGATAGTTAATAAGAGATATACTATATCATACAATTCTATCGGTATTTTCATGGCAACTGACTGGGGTTAATCGCCGCAAGGCCCTATGAAAGTTGGGAACCTCTCCTGGAGATTCACGGCAACGGCAGGATTGCCGAGTTATCCGAAGTAATTGTCCAGGTTTCCCCGGGGAAATCCGACGCCGGTCCTCCGCCTCCTACGGATGCCTGGAGAAAATCACTCTCGTGAAGTTTGACAGTGACCGCAGTGGCAGGCTACAACCGAGGAGACTGTTTGTGTGGACACAATTATTTTAGGCGATCGCGGGTATTCATGAGCTATGTAGATGGATTGGGCCTCAAATTGACTTGGGACGCCTTGTTAGAACAGTTTTCTGCCGATCGCAAACTCGGTCAAAAAGTCTTATTTAATTTAGTTACTACTTATTGTCATCCCCAACGCTATTATCATAACCTCGGACATATCCAATTGATGATGGAAACCTTGGACCCGATGAAATATCTAGCCACAGATTTTTCGGCTATTTATTTAGCAACTTGGTTTCATGATATCATTTATGACCCGACTGCCTCTGATAATGAGGAAAAAAGTGCGGAATATGCTGGGGAAATCTTACCGAAATTAAACCTTCCCCCCTCAACTATTGCCGCCACTCAAACCCTAATTCTCAAGACGAAACACCATGAAGCGGCAGAGGATGAACAGGATTTGCAAATTTTTCTGGATGCAGATTGGGCAATTTTGGGGGAAGAACCCTCAGAATATCAGTTTTATACTCAAGCCATTCGTCGAGAATTTGTGGCATTTTCAGAAGCCGACTATCGCCGGGGGAGAACCCAATTTTTGGAAGGAATATTACAGCGCGATCGCCTGTATTTTACACCTCTGATGTTTGAGGAACGAGAGGCGATCGCCCGCCGTAATTTAAAACAAGAAATTCACACCCTTTCCAGGTAGGGTCAGCCGTCCCAACCCTACCCCAATCAACCTTACAAATATTTCTGCAAAATCACCTTTAATTTATCCTTAATCCGAGGCGGCACTCGATCCATTGGGGTTAAAATTGCATATTTTAACGCCGAATGTGCCTTACTTTCCGGTGGATTTTCACCCAACTGCCGGACCACTTCTTGAATCACTTTTTGGGCATGATCCGCATTGGCATGGAGGTGATCCAATATCATCTCTACCGTTACACTATCATGCATCGGATGCCAACAGTCATAATCCGTAACCAAGGCCAAAGTTGCATAAGCAATTTCCGCTTCCCGGGCCAACTTTGCCTCGGTTAAATTTGTCATGCCAATGATACTCGCCCCCCAACTGCGATACAAATTAGATTCAGCTTGCGTAGAAAAAGCCGGACCTTCCATACAGACATAAGTGCCGCCGCGATGCAGATTAACCTCCGGTAAATTCAAACTCGCCACCGCATCTCCGAGGATTTCTGCGAGGCGATCGCAAACAGGTTCCCCAAAGGCAATATGAGCAACAATTCCCTCACCAAAAAAGCTAGACATCCGATGTTGAGTGCGATCGATAAACTGATCCGGAACCACCATATCCAGCGGTTTCACCTCCTCTTTCAAAGACCCCACCGCTGAAGCCGAAATAATATAATCCACCCCTAATTGTTTCAAAGCATAAATATTAGCCCGAAACGGAATTTCTGAAGGCATCAAACTATGGTGACGACCATGACGGGCTAAAAAGGCCACCCGAATGCCATCTAAACTCCCAACGATCGCCGCATCCGAAGGAGAACCAAAGGGGGTATTCATCGGCACTTCTTCGATATCTTTCAGCGCCTCCATTTGATAGAGTCCGCTTCCCCCAATAATGCCGATTTTAACGGGTTCCATTGTATCCTAATTCCTCTATTGTTTCAAAACAAAGCCCGCTAATGCGGGCTTATCTTAACGAATTTTAAATTAAATGGGGTCGATTTTTAAGCATTCGTTCCCTCTTTCACCAAATGCCCGATCGCACTCGATACCAACGAGAGCACGATGGCTCCAATGATAGCCGGTAAAAAGCCATTCACATCAAACCCGGGGGTCAGATATCCCACCAGGGCCAGCGTGATACCATTAATCACCAACAAAAATAACCCCAAAGTCAAAATCGTTAAAGGCAACGTCAAAAGCACCAGAATCGGTTTGACAATGGCATTAATCAATCCCATTAAAATGGCAGCAAGGGCAGCGGATGAAAACCCAGCGACATAGATACCGGGGACAACATAGGCTGTAATCAGCAGGGAAATGGCCGCAACCAACCAAGTGATGATAAAACCGATCATAAGTCTGTCTCCAGGGTGACTTCACCTTAAATTGTAACCACAAATTTGGGCAATTAGCCCCCAAATGCAGTACCCTGAGCTATAGACCTGGTTGGGTTAGTGTAATCAAGAACCTTAAAAAACTCCGTTATGAACTGGCGACATTTAGCGGCTACTGTGTTAGCACTCCTGCTCTTATTCATGCCCTCACCGGCATTAGCGCAAGCCTATAAATACTATCCACCCCCGTTGTCCTATAGCAATGCCCAACTTTCCGGGAAAGACTTTTCCGGGCAGTTTTTAAGGACCGCAGAGTTTTCTAATGCGGATTTGCAATTCACCAATTTCTCGAATGTTCAGGCAGAGGGGGCCATTTTCAGCCTCTCCATGATGAAAGATGCGAATTTTCATGGGGCGGATTTGACCAATTCCATGCTGGAATGGACCAATTTAACCAATGCCGATTTTACCGATGCGGTGTTAGTCGAGGCGCTGTTTCTCGGTGCGAATGTCAAAAATATGAAGATTACAGGTGCAGACTTCACCGATGCCATTTTGGATGGGGATCAAGTCAACAAACTCTGTAAAAATGCCAGTGGCGTCAATCCGAAAACCGGGGTGGATACTCGGGAATCCCTCGGATGTCGGTAAGCTATCCTCACCCGGCGGGGGTTAAAACCCCCGCCTAACAGCTAAAGTCGGTTGAAACCGACTGAAAGTCTTATGGGGTGAGGTTTTTATTTGGTTTTTAACCCACTGTAGGGAGTTCTCTCCCGCCGGAGTTGGGAAGGTGGCAAAATGTTAGTTTCAACCGACTGAAAGTCTTAGGAGGTAATGTTTGTAGTCGGTTTTAACCGACTTAAGCTATTAGGCGGGGGTTTTAACCCCCGCCGGTTGTTGCCTCAGAACGAGGAGAGGTTAGGTTAGGATTCCCCTAGAATTTTGGCGGCAGCGGCGACACCGGCACCGACTTGGGTTGCCTTACCGAGTTCTTGCAAGGCGGCTTCTAAGGCAGCAATGGCGGTTAGAATGTCGCGATCGCTGACAAATCCCAAATGCCCAATTCGGAAGATTTCACCCTTGAGGTGGTCTTGTCCTCCTGCCATCACGATATCAAACCGTTTCTTAACAATGGACCGAATTTGTTCCGCATCGGAAGTGGCAACCGCAGTAATCGATCGCGCTGCTGCATCATCCGGCGCATAGAGTTTCAACCCCATTGCCGTTGCTGCTGCACGAGTAGCCTTCATTTGCCGTTCATGGCGTTTGAAGATATTCTCTAACCCTTCCTGCTTCATCATCCGCAGGGTGGCTTGCAACGCAAAAATCAGGTTAACTGGGGGCGTAAACGGACTGCTATTTTTATCCGTAGCTTTCTTGTATTTGCCCAAATCCAGATAAAATTTTGGCAGTTTAGCCGTTTTGTACGCTTCCCATGCTTTGGCGCTAACGGCAACAAAGCCTAGTCCCGGGGGAATCATAAAGCCTTTTTGTGACCCAGAGGCCACGACATCCAGTCCCCAAGCGTCGATCGGCACATTCATCGCCCCTAAACTGGTGACCGCATCAACGATAATTAATGCCTGACCATGAGCTTTAACGTGACGATTGATGGTTTCTAGGTCATTGACTACCCCCGTGGAAGTTTCGCTGTGGGTGACAATGACAGCTTTAATTTCTTTGTTGGTATCTGCTTCCAACTTTTGCCGGAATTGCTCGGGGTCCAACGCTTGTCCCCATTCAGCAGTGATGTTGTCTACGGTGAGGCTATAGGCTTTGGCAACTTGAGCCCAACGTTCCCCAAATTTACCATTACTACCCACAATCACGCGATCGCCTGGACTCAGGAAGTTAATGATTCCCGCTTCCATCGCGCCAGTCCCCGACGCCGTAAGCATCAAGACATCGCTTTGAGTTTGATGCAGCCATTTCAAATTTTCGGTCACCTCAGCGATGACTGCCTCAAATTCTTTGCTCCGGTGGCCTATGGGATGTTTTGCCAAGGCTCTTAATGCTTGTTCTGGCACCGGAGTAGGGCCCGGAATCATTAGCATCAGCTTGTCGTCCATGAAATTTAGTCCTAATGCAATTAAATTTAAGTATGAGGAGTTCCGATAGATGCCTCCCGTAAGGCTCTGTACCGGCGAGTGCTGTTGCTGAATGCGCTTTCACCCGAATCTTTGATTCTACTGGGTTACGGGATTAGATGCAAGAGCTTGGTGCTTACTCAGGAGGGGCAGAATTTCCAGGGGTCTTAGCAGCCGCCACTTCGTTAAGGGACCAACGGTGTTCTACCGGGATATTTTCACGCTGAAACTTGGACTCTAGCTGCTTCTGTTGGCTTTGGGCTTTTCTGAGGGTCACAATCAGTTGTTGCACCTGTTCCCTAGCGGATGGATTCTGATTTACGGCATAGAGGGTTTGCCGTTCCAAGAGTTGCAGAAGCAGTTCGTAGTGAATGGGGGAAGGAAGAGGAATGGGTTCCATATATTGCCGCAGCGGTCTCCCGTAAATGGATATCCAATTCCGAGGGAATCAGACATTGCATTTTTTTAGTATAGGGGTACGGCGGGGGTTAAAACCCCCGCCTCATAGCTAAAGTCGGTTAAAACCGACTAAAAATATCAACTCATTAAGACGAGCAGTACGGCGGGGGTTTATAACGTTGGCGGCCTGTAGTGGCGCTTCGCGAAGCGCCACTACGTCGGTTAAAACCGACTAAAAACATCAACTCATAAGACCAGCAGTCGGTTTCAACCGACTTTAGCTGTTAGGCGGGGGTTTTAACCCCCGCCGTAGTAGTAGGGGCGCTTGAGTCCCGGATGGGCAATTACTCGGGAAAAATAGCAGCGAGGGCTTCCCCTGGGTCGGGTTGTTTCATAAAGGCTTCCCCAATCAACACCGCTTTAGCACCGGCATCGACCACTCGCTTGAGGTCATCGGGGGTCTGGAGTCCCGATTCGCTGACCACGATGATATTTTCGAGGCGATCGCGCCGTTGTTCCAGCAGTTGACAGGTTGTACCTAAATCGACGGTAAAATCTTCGAGGTTGCGATTATTAATGCCAATTAAAGTTACCCCATCCAAAGCTAATACCCGGTCCAGTTCTTCTAAGGTATGCACTTCAATTAGGGGAGTTACTCCTAATGCTTTGGCAATTTTAATAAAATACTGTAAGTCTTTATCCGAAAGGATTGCGGCAATCAGCAACACCGCATCCGCTCCATTAACCCGGGCTAGATAAATCTGATAGGGATAGATGATGAAGTCTTTACAAAGTAAGGGTAAATCCACGATTTCGCGGACCGCTTTGAGGTAGTCAAAACTGCCTTGAAAGAATTTACTATCGGTGAGGACGGAGAGACAGGCGGCCCCACCTTTTTGGTAAGATTGGGCGATCGCCACCGGGTCGAAGTCTTCGCGGATCACCCCTTTGCTGGGAGAGGCTTTTTTAATTTCCGCGATCGCCGCCGGTTGTTTGGATGCTGACACCAGGGCCCCCAGAAAATCCTTCGGTGCAGGGACTGCCTGGAGGAGTTTTTGTAACTCTAGCAAAGGCTGGCGATCGCGCCATGCTTCTACTTCTATTTCTTTATGCCAAACGATTTCTTCAAGAATATGTCGAGGTTCAGCATCAGGCACCTGGATTTGATAGCGCATCGACTTGACGCCTACAGCAGGATTGGGAGGACGGCGGCGAATATTTGGCATGGGGGTTAGAGTCAATCAACAGCAATAACAGCAGGGCGAGGAAAAGAGACCTGACCCGCGTCGTCTCTACCTCAGTAGTAAAGATTTAACCACAAAAGGGGCCGTTAGCATTGATGTTCCCTCTCTAAGAGGTTCAGAATTTTTTAGTCCCTAATTTAGGCAGGCAACAACTTAGGGAGGCGATCGCCGGGACAATATCTGGCCTAAACTGGTTTAACATAGAACAAAAAGCAATCCGATAATTCCAAGGTAGGGAACAATGGACGCACTGATAGAGACCCTCAATGCCAAATTAACCCAATGGGAACCCGATGTGGCGGAAGCAGTACGTCAAAGCATTTCTGAGATTATAGAAATGGCCGATCGCAACCTTCTGGATATCATGCGATCGCGCCTTGTCGAACAGGAGGTATTAGATTTAATCGATGAACCCGAAACCCGGTGAAATCTGGCTGGTCGATCTGGGATTAGCTGCAAAAATGCGACCTGTTATCATCGTCTCTCGTGCCGATCCAAATCCGCCTAGAGCATTGGTGGTCTATGTTCCCCTAACCACTCAAAATCGCGGGAGTCCCTACGAGGTGGTACTCCCCAAATTACCCTTTCTTGATCGCGATTCTGTAGCGAATGTTCAAGGGTTGGGGTCTGTCCCCACCGTGAGGCTAGAGCGAAAATTGGGCAGACTACCAGAAGACATCATGCTTCAACTCAAGGCAGCTATCTCATTTGTATTAGATTTGGAAACTGACCCTCCACAGGATAGCCCGGATTAAGTCTACTTTGTTAATTCCTAAGCCCGTTGTAAAAAGGGGTTTTATAGAGGTTGACAATTGGGGGGAGTCAATCAATTTCTCAATTAAACCAACAGTTCACGCGATCGCCATCTGTCCCAACCGTTTGAGAATCTCTAACACCTCATAGAGTTGATTCCGCCGAGGCAGCAGGGAAAACACACTTGATAATTCATATTGGGGAAATTCTTGATATTGCAGTTTCACAAAAATAAAATTTCCCCATTCGTCACCATCCCAAAAACCGGGCGTTGGGGATTCGGATGAGCCATCATATAAGCTAACGTTTGCGGCAAAGCCATTTCTAAGGAAAAACTGGTTTCTTTAGATTCAATCACCACCACCCACAACCTTTCCAAAAGCACCAACGCATCAATCCGACCCCGATAAATTATCTCATCCCGTTCAGCGGTAATTTGCACAGTCGGTTCCGTGATAAACCGAAAGGGAGGCTCAAAAAATCCCGCCAAATCCAGGAGGGGGGATAACACAATTAATTTAATCGTTTCTTCTCCCAGTTGACCATCAGAGAGTTGGTAAAAGTATTTTTGCTGAATACCATCAAGGATTTGGTGCTCCGAGGCAGTCAAGGTATTGTCCGGGTTTAACCACTCGTGGAAAAATTGGTCATCGGTACTACGCTGAAGATTAAATTGGGTTTGCAGTTGTCTGAAGGTTTTTAAAGTCACCTCTATGGGTAAAGTTGGGTTCATAGTTGAACAGGGAGAGCAATGATTAGGCGGGGGTTAGCGACCTAATGTGGCTAGAGAGGGTTGGGTTAACTGCTCAATGGAGAGCGATCGCATCACCGCTTCAATTTTGTTGTTGCCGCCGATTTCAAAAAATAAATGAATCCAGTCGGAAGCGGGAAGAGAGAGGGTTTTTAACCAAGGAGAGGGAGTGACTTGACCCCATCCCACAATCGTACCCAACGTTTGAGGAGGTTGAGTTTCTATTTCTAGGTTGGGGTTAATTTGTACATCCAGGCGAATGCAAGAACAGAGAATTAGTTTTAGGGGTTGGTCAACCGATGCCACTTCCGAACCAGCACCCCTGCCATTGAGTTCCCAGTAGTAGTTCAGATTCAGGACATAATCGTAGGGAAACTGCCAACCCATTGACAGTAATTCAGCTTCCGTAAAGTCGTATTGTTGCCAAACTTCTTCAAATTGCATAAATTTTGGAAGATTAATATTATAGAATTAAGGAAGCAGGGGAAAATGGGTTTCTCCTCTAGTTCCCGGTTTACCGAATACGTTCAAAGGTTGCTCGCCGGGTGCACCCCCTCCCGGGCCATTGTAAACTCTGGCATAACAGAAACCATCCGGTTTGCTCATAATTCTAACGCTGCATTGATGTCCAGGACTTGTCCAGATGTTTCCCTGACCACTTTTAGAACCCCCTTGCGCTAAGGTTGATGTCCAACCCGAAGCAGTAAGAGCTATTTCTAAGGTAGTTTGGTCAATACCTTTGACCAGTAGATTGAGGACATCTATGGCAGTTAAAATGTTACCTGAAGGCATAATTCCGAGGATTCTTGTAGCATGAGAAGGGCGAAGAGTTGGCGAGATTACCGGCAAGTGTTATTACGGTTGCTGGAGGACCGAGAACAGCGCTATCAGAAATTAGCGGAGTTGCAGGAAAAAATTACAGTAGGCATCGAATCTCTGGATCGCGGGGAAGGGATGGATGGGGAAACTATGTTAACTCAACTCAAGGTGGAAATTGAGCGTAGGGAAGCGCGCCAGGACCCATCTTGAACTGGGAAATCCCCCTGGGACCCCCAGGAAAGTTTAAAAAACTTAACGAAAATTCTCATCGATTCAGTTTAAGGTAACCCTTTAGAGGTTATTTTTTATGGCCTCTTGCGAAGGCGATAGGCCCGCTGTTTTATTAAAGTTGGAAAGTTAAGGAAGCGAATGAGTAGCAATTTAGCAACAAAGCTGCGTGAAGGCACGAAAAAGTCTCACAGCATGGCAGAAAATGTGGGTTTTGTCAAGTGCTTTTTAAAAGGAACGGTTGAGAAAAGCTCTTATCGGACTCTGGTGCGGAATCTCTACTTCGTCTATTCGGCGATGGAAGAGGAGATGGAAAAGCATCGCAATCACCCGATTCTGTCTCAGATTTACTTTCCTGAACTGAATCGCAAGGCGAGTTTAGAGCAAGATTTAGCTTTCTACTATGGCAGCAACTGGCGGGAGCAGGTGGCTCCTTCTGAGGCCGCTCAAGCCTATATTCAGCGGATCCGGGAAGTGTCGGAAACGGCACCGGAACTGTTGGTGGCGCATTCCTACACCCGTTATTTGGGCGATTTGTCTGGGGGTCAAATTCTCAAGGGAATTGCTCAACGGGCGATGAATTTAGAGGGCGATGGCACCGCTTTCTATGAGTTTGAGCAGATTACCGATGAGAAGGCGTTCAAAACTCAGTATCGTGAAGCGATGAACAATTTGCCGATCGATGATGCGGATGCCGATCGCATTGTGGATGAAGCGAATCATGCGTTCGGGTTGAACATGAATATGTTTAAGGAACTCGAAGGGAGTTTGATTAAGGCGATCGGTCAAATGGTGTTTAATGCCTTGACTCGTCGTCGCAATCGTAACAACACGGAACTCGCAACGGCTGAATAATTTCAAAAGTGAACGGAGCGATCGCCTATTGGCGCTAGGCAGTAGGGTCGAGTGTCAATGGGCGATCGCTCCGGTTTTTTGAGGAGATTTAGGAACAAGCTTGGATATCGATGCCACATTCATCAACCAGATAACACAGCGCCCGAAACCGCAGTCCCATCAGTTCATCGTAGAAGGGATTGAGTTTGCATAAGGGGGGAATGTGGAGGAGGGTGCGTCCCCTAAATTTGAGGTCCCGGGCAAAGGGGCATTGCGCTGGAATCAGCTTGTAGAGTTGTTTCGCCACCTTGGGATCGCGAACTTCAATCTGATCGAGCCATTGGCGCAGGGGTTGCAGAACAGGGAGAGAAGTTTGACTCATGATATTACCTCATCGGGGTGCGATCGCAATTCGCTTGCCCCTGTAAATGGTTCCTATTTCCACCATAGACGGCTTAACACAAAGTTTTGTAAAGGAACTGACAAAAGTCCCCCGGTCCTTGTAAAGGTTTTGTAAAACCTCAAGGGCCATTTAAGACTCCCCAGAACCGGACTTCAGGGAGATCGCCGCTTCAGTCTCGCCCAATTCATCGAGGATTGGTCCTAATTTTTCCCGGAGTAGGAGGGATTGGGTACTGTCAACCTTGCTGGTTTCTAACAATTTGAGGGCGGTTGCATAGGCGCGACTCGCTTCTAGGAGTTTCCCCGCATCCTGGAACGTATCCCCTAAAATTTGATAGGTTTGGGTGAGCGTCGGATTGAGTTTGAGGGATTGTTGACACAGAGTCAGCGCCCGGTGTAATTGTCCTTGATGATAGGCAATTTCCGCTTGTTGGGTGAGGGTTTCAGCCGTGGGAGGAACGGATGGACTGTTCAATCCACAGAGGTGATTTAACCAGTCAATCCAGGCAGTGGCGCGCACCTCCCAAGTACAGGAATGATGGATATAATCCACCTGTTTTTGCAGTTGGGATTCGGCATTGAACGCTTGCAAATCTGCGATCGCCTGCACCGTTGTATCCACAAAGCGACTCGCATAATTTTGCCAATCGGTTCTTAAGGAAAATTGCCAATCCCTGACAGAAGAAAATCCCTGCACATCCTCAACTGAAACTAAGGGACAAAAACCGGCTGCGGTTTCCGTCAGTGCCGCTAAATTGCTCGTCACCACCCGACATCCACTTGCCATTGCTTCCATCACCGCAATACAAGAGGTTTCTTTAAAGGTATTGGGATAAGTTAACAGAGAAACCGATCGCAACTGTTGAGCGAGTTCCGGTTGAGAAACTGACCCCAAATATTCCACCCCTTCCATGTCCCGACAGCGCTGATAGAGGGAACCATAGACAGATTCATCGATATCTTCCCGCAGTTGATAGACTTTTTTGCTGGAGAAAACTTTGAGGATGGTTCCGGGAACTGCTTGGCGAATTTTGGGGAAAATTGATAAGAGTAAATCTAATCCTCGGAAGGGAGTGCTGGTGTAGGCGAGAATGGGGGGATGAAACTTATGGGAGAGGATAGAAGTATTGGGGGAAAAGAGGTTTTGAAAGGCGGGAGCAATGGCATTCCTAAGAATCGCACTGCGCGTGGAATTAATCTTAAAAGCTACTTCAAATTGATGGCGCTGCCACTCACTGACCAAGGCAAATCCATCATACACATCCCGTTCCGCTGGATTTTCTAACTGCTGCATCGCATTGAGGGTGGGAAGCTGTTGAGTCCACAAAATTAAGCGAATTTTCTCCCCCAAGAATTGCCGGAGTGGGATACCTTTGCCTGCCACATTTAAGATAATTGCCACATCTAGCGATCGGCGCAATGTCTCGGACATCTGATTTAAGGGAAACGCCAAACAGTTTACCCCCCGTGAAATCCCCGGATTAGAGGTTTGATTAAACACAAACACCTCATGACCCTGTTGTGCCAATTGTTCCGCTAAATAACATAACGCCGATTGGGAACCACCCATTGGCATCTGATAGGCACTTTCTACCCGGTAATCCCAATCGGAAGGGTCTATAAATGCAATTTTCATCTTAACTTTATAGCGGGGAAAATAATTGGAAACAGGTGCGGAACCCAGGGGTGAGCTGATCCACCATCCCTTAGACATCAACACTCATTGATAATATCACCCCAGGTTGGATCAGTCATCCGGACGTGAAAAAATGCGCGATGGGGACAGGAACAGGGTAAATTTAACAATGGAGTTTATTTTAACTGTCGTTCTGTCCCAGAGGGGACAAACATAGGAGTGGATCTGATGAGTACAGCAAATGCCATGAAACGCGAAGTCGGCAAGGCAGCCGCGCAACGGGTGAAATCTGGTTCCATCGTGGGATTAGGGACGGGTTCTACCACCGCTTATACCATTGAGTTCCTCGGGGAACGGCTGAAAAATGGGGATTTAAAAGATATTAAAGGAATTCCGACTTCGTTTCAGGCATCAGTGCTGGCGAAACAGTTTGGTATTCCTTTAACGACTTTGGATGAAGTTGATCGCATTGATATTGCCATTGATGGTGCTGATGAAGTTGATCCCCAGAAAAACCTAATTAAAGGCGGCGGCGCAGCACATACCCGCGAGAAAATTGTGGATTGTCTTGCGGAGATATTTATCGTCGTGGTAGATAGTTCTAAATTAGTGGATAAATTGGGTTCTACCTTTTTGTTACCTGTCGAAGTGTTGCCAATGGCAATGACGCCGGTAATGGCAGCGATTAAAAAGTTAGGGGGAGTCCCGGAATTGCGGATGGGGGTGAAAAAAGCCGGTCCCGTGATTACGGATCAAGGGAATTTTGTGATTGATGTCAAATTTGATAGCATTGACAATCCAGCAGAATTAGAAAAGACGCTGAACAATATTCCTGGTGTGTTGGAAAATGGGTTATTTGTTGGGGTAACTGATGTCGTGTTAGTGGGTGAAGTGGTGGATGGGAAAACCGTGATTCGGGAACTGTAAACCTCGCGGCTCATCACCCAGTGCCAGTGGCAACACCCGACGGGGGTTTTAACCCCCGTCTAACAACTCAAGTCGGTTTAAACCGACTATAATTCTTATGCAGTGGTGTTTGGATTCGGTTGTCAACCGAATCCAAGCGATGAAGTGGGGGTTTAAATCCCTGCCGGTTGTTAATATCAAACTTAAATCCTAATGATGCAATACCGACGCTTTGGACGAACTGAATTGCAAATGCCGGTATTTTCCTGTGGCGGCATGAGATATCAGTACAAGTGGCAGGATGTGCCGCAATCCACGATTCCGGCGAATAATCAAGAGAATGTAGAAGCGATTATCCGGCGTTCCCTAGCAGTGGGGATTAATCATATTGAAACCGCTAGGGGATACGGAACTTCGGAAATCCAATTGGGGGAAATCCTCCCGAAATTACCCCGAGAGAAACTCATCGTGCAAACCAAAGTTAGTCCCACGGAAAACCCAGAGGAATTTCGAGCAACTTTGGAACAATCTCTGTCTAATCTAAAGTTAGATTATGTGGATTTACTGGGAATTCATGGAATTAATACCCCGGAATTGTTAGACTACAGCATTCGTCCTGGGGGATGTTTGGATGTGGTTAAAGAGTTCCAAGAGCAAGGCAGAGTGCGGTTTATCGGGTTTTCCACTCATGCGCCAACGGAAGTGATTATCAAGGCCATAGAAACAAATCGGTTTGATTATGTCAACCTGCATTGGTACTATATTAATCAGGGAAACTGGCCTGCGATTGAAGCAGCAACCCAACAGGATATGGGGGTATTTATTATTAGTCCTTCTAATAAAGGGGGAAACCTTTACAGTCCTCCAGAAAGATTAGTGGAACTCTGTCAACCCCTAAGTCCCATTGTATTTAATAACTTATTTTGCTTATCTCATCCCCAAATTCATACCTTGAGTATTGGTGCATCCAGACCCACGGATTTTGAGGAACATTTGAAAACGTTAGAGCTTTTAGAAGACGCTGAGGAACTTTTACCACCGATTATTGAGCGGTTGGAACAGGCGGCGATCGCCCGCTTTGGAGAAGATTGGGTGAAAAGCTGGCATATTGGCTTACCCAAACCCGAAGAAACCCCCCATTCGATTAACATTTACCTGATTTTATGGCTAAGAAATCTGGCGATCGCCTACGATATGGTGGATTATGCTAAAATGCGCTATAATTTGCTTGGAAATGGCAACCATTGGTTTCCTGGAGAAAAAGCCGAAGCCGTCCACACCTTAGATTTTAGCCAATGTCTAGCGAAGAGTCCTCACGCTGATAAAATCCCTGGACTTTTAGCTGATGCTCATCAGTTACTCGCTGGGGAAAGTGTGAAACGACTCTCTCAACAATAATCATGGTACAATATGACAGCAAGCCGGATATGTTTTGTCGGTGACTCCTTTATCAACGGAACTGGAGACCCAGAATACTTAGGCTGGACCGGCAGAATTGTCGCGGCAGCTTGTCAAGCGGGTGAAGAAATTACCTATTACAATCTCGGAGTCCGGCGAGATACCTCGGCGGATATTTTAAAGCGGTGGCTGCCGGAAGTTTCCCACCGCTTACCCCCGGATTGTAACGGGAAAGTCTTATTTTCTTTCGGTGCAAACGACATTATCCTCGAAAAAGGAAAAATGCGAGTAGACCTTCCGGACTCCCTCAATCATACATGGCAGATTCTTGAACAGGCGAAATTGTTATTCCCGGTGTTAATGGTGAGTTCCCCTCCCCTTGGCAACGACGAAGACAACTTGAGATTGGCTGCTTTATCCAATCAATTTGAGCAAATTTGCTTGAATCTATCCATTCCCTATTTAGATGTTTTAACTCCCCTTCAACAGTCCCCAATTTGGCTGAATGAAGTGGCGGCTAATGATGGAGCACATCCTCAATCCGCAGGATATGCAGAATTAGCAGAATTGGTGACAAATTGGATAGGCTGGACCTCTTGGATTAACGCAAAAAAGGCATGAACAAATTAAAACTCTCCCTCCCCAAACCGAAAACCCAGCTTTCTATAACCCTCTTAAGTCTTCTACTGATGTTCCCCGGACTCAATAGCTGTACAAACGGGGATAATAATCCAACTCAGACTCCGGTAATCCCGGAAACAGAAATAGATTTGCCGGAACAGCGATTTTTAGACTTTCCCGGATGGCTAGGGTTTGGGACCAAAGTGCAACAAAATGGTGCCACTAAGTTTCCCTTTTCTCCAACCAGTGGGGAGGCACAAATTGCCATGTTTTCGGAACAGTGGTCTTTAGTTGATCCAGGTACTCCTTTGGTGGCGATCGCACCGGGAATTCGCGAAGAAGTGACCTTGCGGCGCTGGCAAAATGAACCCTATGGTTGTAACGATAGTCCAACGCCAATGGCAACCTTTAATGCGTCTCAAACCTTCCCCGAAGGAGCAGTTTGGGTGTTGCCACCCTCTCAAGGAGATGCTGCCACTGCCTTACCCTTGGAAACCCTACCCATCGATCGCATTCCCGAGGGAGTTCTGCGTCGAGATCCGCCAGATCCCAAGCAAATCAAAGCTTGGGAAGCGGGAGAAACCATCATTGTATTGGAACAAACCAGCGAGAAGACCGCCTTGTTAACAGTTGCTGACAATGCCGGAACCGCTCTTTACACCAACCCGGTGGAAGTATCGTCGATAACGGGTTCCTACGAGGAACCCCTTGATTTTTCTCAACGCTCTCAACCGGGAATTCCTCAACCCATTGGTGCATTCCAATTCCAAAATAATGCCGTTCCCCTGTTGGTGTTTTGGCGTCCCAGTTTTGAGGGTCATAGCTTTGAGGCGCTGGTTCCTAGAAGCGATCGCCTAGAGTTGGTTGATGTCGGTTCCGTCTACTATTGCGCCTTTTAAACCAACCGGCAGCAACAGGTTTAACCCTCCCCAATACCTTGGGGAGGGCTTTTTCATCTTTACCCAGTCTTCGCAACCTCGTCCCTGGGTTGGGTTCACCGCACCCCTCCTTCCCCCCCGAGGGGATGTTACCCTAGAGGGAATCGGAAACATGAGCCCGATCGCAGAACCCTAACTCGAATATTGAGGAGTCAAACGTGGTTGCAAGTCCCGAACAACAACAAGTAACAACCCCAGTCAGCAGTGGCAGTCATTCCCATGATGATCGCGTCGCTGTTTTATTGATGGGGTATGGAGAAGTCGAAAGTTATGACGACTTTGCCAACTACAACGAACAAGCGCTGAATCTGCTCACGGCGAAGTTCGCACCTGTTCCCAGCTGGATATACCCCCCCCTGGCAAAATTACTCGCCATCTTTGATTTCCATGAGTGGAGTCATCAACATGGTAAATTCATCTCCCCTCACAATGCCATTTTTGAGAAACAGCGTGAGGGAATTGAGCATGAATTGCAACATCAGTGGGGCGATCGCGTTAAAGTTTTCAAAGCCTTTAACTTCTGTGCACCGCACCTTCCGGAACAAGTTCTCACCCAAATTAAAGCCGAAGGATTTGATAAACTGCTGATTTATCCCCTATTAGTGGTGGATTCTATCTTTACCAGCGGTATTGCCGTAGAACAAGTTAATTTAGCCCTAGAAAAGCTCAGTGAGGGGGAAAGCGAAAATTGGGTCAAGGATATGCGATATATCCCTTCTTTTTATAACCAACCCGCCTATATCAATTTAATGGCACAAATGGTCGAACAAACCATTGCGGCTGAGCTCACCGGGGAACATTTTGCCTCACAAATTGGGATTGTGTTAATGAATCACGGTTGCCCTCACAAGGCAAAAGGCTTTACTTCTGGAATTACGGAAAGTCAGGCCCTCTATGATGCAGTGCGGGATAAGCTGATTGAGCGCTATCCTTTGATTTCCGTGGGTTGGCTGAATCACCAGACTCCTTTGATTGACTGGACTCAGCCGAATGCAACTCTCGCTGCCGAGAACTTGATCCAACTCGGAGCAAAAGCGGTGGTGTTTATGCCGATCGGGTTTGCTACGGAAAATCATGAAACCCTACTGGATGTGCATCATATTATCCATGACTTAGAGAAGCGTCACTCTGATGTGAGTTATATTCAGATGCCCTGTGTTAACGAACAGCCGGAGTTTTTGAAAATGGTGGCCGAATGGGCGAACCCTTTAATTGAAGACTTACTCAGCGATCGCGCTGCGGTAGCCGGAACCCCCTTAGTGGCGGCTCCTCACACCCATCACCATCACCACCATCACTAAAAATCTATCTTCGGATAGAGAGGGGATCACACATGGGTTGTGATCCCTCTGGAGAGTGAAATTACAGAACAATCACCGCACCCGTTTTCCCTGGGAAGACGGGTTTTGTTCGGTGAAGGTAGAAAACAGATATAGCGTTTCTCATGTCGATAAGGTGCATCCCTCACCCCAAACCCCTCTCCCAAAGAGGGAGAGGGGCTTTGAGAGAATACCTCATGAGTCCACAGAACCGCTATAGCTATTTAATTTCTGTGGTAAACTGGCCGAACATCCCCGGATGAAACAATTCATTAGAACCGAGAGTCATACGGAGACAATCGGACTGGGGGCTTGGGATGAACCTCCAGAGAATCCCTGGATTACAGGGAGGATTCGGGAAAATGCTGTCATGGATGGGTTGTTAAATTAGAAAACTGACACAATTGATGAAAATTGATTCGTTTGTAGGGGCTTTCTCCCGGGAGAAAGCCCCTACCCATCGTCTAGTGGGTACATTTTGTTATGGTGAGGGAGAGTCAAAAGGCTTTGAAAGTCAGAAATTGGATAAAAATGGAGCATCAGGAAAATAACAATCCATCCATTTTTTTACCCGTCAGTCCTGGCGATCGCCGAGGGGGATCACCCGTATGATAGGCGCTCTAGCGATCCCCAAAATAGGGAAACCGCGAGGGATGCGATCGCCATCAAGATCTCCGGTGATAACGATCGCACAACCGAACGCAATGAAATCACCCAAAGGGGTGGAGAATTCGTTGAGCATGAACGTCAGTATTCCTCACGGTGTTGAGGAGGAGTCATTTATGGATTATACGTGGAAACCTTTTCTCTGGTTAGCAGGCACCATCGCCTTGCAAGTAGTTACCTTGAGCGTTGCCGCCCTCATGTTAGTCGCAATTTCATCCCATTAAACTCAATGGCGATCGCACATTTTCCCCGTCTCCCCACTGCCAACTTCCCTTGGCGCTTCTGGCATCTAAGCGATCTACTTATCACAGCATTTCCCACAGCTAAATAGGACCAAATGCCATCCCCAGTCTGCACCGTCCGCCTCTAACCCGACCCCAACCCAATTGTCGGTAAAGTAGCGTGACGGACAACAGACGCCGGATCCCTCGATTCGGCAGGCATAAAACCCTCCCCTTTGGTATTTCCCCAAAGGGGAGGGTTTTAATTGCGGGATCAACACCGGATCAAGGCAGTGCGACCGGACAAACGTTAAACTAGAAACGGGACCTAATTTCGAGGGATAAATCGCCGAGGGTTCATCATTGGGACCTCAGCATAGACAACTTCAAACAGGCACAGGTGAAGCGATTGAATATGAAAGGTTTTTTGAAACAGTGGATCGAGGGACAACGGGGAGTCAGTCAACCGAGTTCACTCAAAGGGGAGAGCATGACAATACAAGGCAACCGTGCCAACAGTACAGGGCCTGTCGCTAAAAAATCATCTCTCCCCGCTAAACTAGCAAGCACCCTCGGGGCAATGCTGGCATCGGGAATACTGACTCAAGGGGTGCTGCTGACCAATCCGGCGATCGCCCAAACCGAGGCTGCGGCCCTGAGTTATAGCGAATTATTGCAGAAAATTGAGGCCGGAGAAGTCCAACGAGTGGCAGTGGATCCGGCACAATCCGTTGCCCGAGTTAAATTATTACAGGGCGATCAGGAATATACCGTTCCCCTGTTCGATCGCCACCCGGAATTATTTGAAAGAATTAGATTACAAAACCAGGCAGCAGAGACGATCCAACTGGACGTTCAGCCCACCTCAGACCCCTCAGCCGCCTTTGGCATGGCGGCCAATCTCCTCTTAATTCTCCTGTTAATAGGAGGATTGATGATGATTGTCAAGCGATCGGCGCAAGCGGGAAATCAAGCCATGAGCTTTGGCAAATCCAAAGCGAGATTTCAAATGGAAGCCAAAACCGGCGTGATGTTTGATGATGTCGCTGGAATTGAGGAAGCTAAAGAAGAACTGCAAGAAGTGGTCACCTTCCTGAAAAAACCCGAACGATTTACGGCGATCGGGGCCAAAATTCCCAAAGGCGTCCTGTTAATTGGACCCCCTGGAACCGGCAAAACCTTACTCGCCAAGGCGATCGCCGGAGAAGCAGGCGTCCCCTTCTTCAGCATCTCCGGGTCAGAATTCGTGGAAATGTTTGTCGGCGTCGGGGCCTCCCGCGTCCGGGACCTGTTCAAAAAAGCCAAAGAAAACTCCCCTTGCATCGTCTTCATCGATGAAATTGATGCCGTGGGTCGTCAGCGTGGCGCAGGCATCGGTGGTGGCAACGATGAGCGAGAACAAACCCTCAACCAACTCCTCACCGAAATGGATGGATTTGAGGGGAACTCCGGAATTATTATTATTGCGGCGACCAACCGACCCGACGTTCTGGATCAGGCATTACTCCGTCCCGGACGATTTGACCGGCAGGTGATGGTCGATTTGCCGAGTTATAATGGCCGCCTGGGGATTTTACAAGTCCATGCGCGGAATAAGAAGCTGGCCCCAGAAGTTGCCATCGAGGCGATCGCCCGTCGCACCCCAGGATTTTCCGGGGCCGACTTAGCCAACCTGCTCAACGAAGCCGCGATCTTAACCGCAAGGCGACGGAAAGAAGAAATTGGTGCCCTAGAAATCGACGACGCCATCGATCGCATCACCATCGGACTGCAACTGACCCCCCTGCTCGATAGCAAGAAAAAGCGCCTGATTGCCTACCACGAAATCGGTCACGCCCTGCTGATGACCCTGTTGGAAAATTCCGACCCCTTAAACAAAGTCACCATCATTCCCCGTTCCGGCGGCATAGGCGGCTTCGCTCAACAAAGTTTCAACGAAGAAATGATTGATAGTGGTCTCTACACCCGGGCTTGGTTAATAGACCGGATTACCATTACCCTGGGAGGGAGGGCCGCCGAACAGGAAGTATTTGGGGATACGGAAATCACCATTGGAGCCAGTAACGATATCCGCGTTGTTGCCGATTTAGCCCGGGAAATGGTCACCCGCTACGGAATGTCCGCATTAGGTCCTCTAGCCCTAGAAACCCAGAACGCCGAAGTGTTTTTAGGTCGGGACCTCGGCAGCAAAGCCGATTACTCTGAAGAAGTTGCCTCGAAAGTGGACCGCCAGGTGCGAGAAATCGCCTTTGACTGCTATGAAAAAGCCCGAGTCATCCTCCGTCAGCATCGGCAACTGCTCGATCGCCTCGTGGATATGCTCTTAGAGGAAGAAACCATCGAAGGTGAAGACTTCCGCCAACTCGTCAGCCAATCGGTTGATCTTCCAGAAAAACAGCTTGTTAGCAAAGGTTAACTGTAAAAAAAATAGCCCGCGTAAGCGGGCTTGATCCGAGCCGCTTCCACCCTCAACCGGGGGGGAGCTTTTTTTTAAGGTTGCATCGAAACACTGCGGGATGAGCCATACATCGCCCGCAAAATCAATGCCGGGTCATACCAGTCATTGGCGTATCTCAGACCCCAGTGGAGATGAGGACCCGTGCTGCGTCCTGACATACCCACTCGACCGATGCGGACCCCAGCCGGAACCTGTTGACCGTCATAAATCTGTAAGCCCCCGGTGCGATCGATCAGGTAACGACGCCCCCCGGAGCGCTCAACGGCTCCTTGCATATGGCAATAGATATGTTCCCAGTCTCCGGATTGGATCACCAAACCAATGCCACAGCGATCGTCATCGATCACCTGAGACACCGTTCCCGCCCACCAATTGCGGACATAACTTCCCATCGGTGCCGCAATATCTAAACCCGAGTGAAATTCACTGCTATAACCGCCAGTTGGGGACTGACGATAGCCAAACGGCGAGGTATAAGCCTGAAAATTCTCCACAGGAAAGGAAGCCCCTTGCCAATAATTTGCCGTTGCCGTCTGTGGCGCTCCCGGTCCCTGAGAGTGAGCAATCTGGGGTTGCAACCCCAGAACCAGTATCACCGCTAAACCTAGCCCGACAAATAACAGCCGTCGTACAGTACGGGTTAAGTGTTTGTGCATCCATCCGGGGATAGCATTTCGCATCATCACTTCAATTCCTCAACCACAGATTAATATTATGAATCCGTTCAAATCCATTTGAGCATCAAACAGATAAATCTCTTCTCAAGAGGGCCAGGAAATTAAATGCGCCCCCATTTTGAGGGTGGATTAATCCACCACGTCGAGGTAATGGTCCCGCTTAAGAACCCCTTGCGTTCCGTCAAATCCTGCACCCCAGTCATTTAGCAGGCCCTACCCCAACGGTGTTGTAGAAAGTTATTTTCTCGACGTGGATTTTACCCTAAGTTGTACCCTAGTCAGTCATTCACGCACCGAATCGATAAATCGGTTCAATTTTGGGGTGGCCCTGAATCAATCTCATCTCATCCGAGGATACCGGAGCCTGAATTCTTAACTTTTGTTAAAATCGCTAAAAAGATAAATTCATGACCCCAGTGCCTCAACTATGTTAACTGAAATTTTTCCCTTTCAATTTGCAGTCGATACCACCGCCCTGGCGGGAGCCTCCTTATGGTCCCTGGCCCTGTATCTGGGACTTTCCAGCCTCAGTGAATGGGTAACGGAACAACTGAATCGCTGGTTTAACTTTGCCGATCGCGCCCTGTACACCTCAGAAAAAGAGTTCGAGCGCTCAAAACAGGCCAGAGAGTCCCAAAATGCCCTCTATGCCTCAGTCTTGAGTATTGTCCCCTTTCTAGCAATGGGCGGAGTCTGCAACTGGGGCGTCCAATTCACCCTGGGTACCAGTTGGGCGATTTCTGTGGGGATTATCGCTTGTATTATTTGTGGGGTCTATGAATTGGGCCGTCGAGATGGGATGTCGTAACCGGGGGCGACACCCGCAGTATTTAGAAACCGGGGTTCTTGACAAAATCTATGGAATTCAGCCTAAATTTAGGGCAGAACCCCGGTTTCTGGCCCCCTGAATTCAATGGGGTCAATTTTTTTTCACTTTTTTACCCCGATTTTGATACCGTTTGACTCCCCAATAAACGATCGCCGCCAGGAGAAAGCTGCCGAAAACAGCAATCAGAAAGGGATGGGGATAAGACGAGCGATCGCCTGCCCAAGGACTCCGCCAAGGTTGGGTGATTAATCCCGCACTAGAGGCAAAAATCGCCCCAGTCCCCACCGCCAGTCCGATCGCCTGGATGGTATTTTCAAGCTGTTTTTCTTGGTCTTGGCGCTGGCGATCGCGTTGGGTTTGCTCAATTTCCACAATCCCCCGAATCGAGGCCACAGCCTTATCTGCCAAACTTCGGATATGTGTAAAATAGCCTAAATCCAGTTTAATTTGCTCCTGGAAATTGACGCAATTCTTCGTATAGAAATTTTCCAAGATATCTAGCTTTTCCTGGGGGCAAAAACTTTGAATTAAAACCAATTTTTTATGATAATTATTTGCATTCGCCTCCAAAGTTAGGCGTGATGTTTCTAACCCCCGCAAATTTTCTGAAAAACTAACATCCAGTTCTAACAACTCTACCTGGGATTTTTGTAGAATCATCAACGTGGATTGGGATAAATTTTCAGAACTAGATTCTTTTGAGGGAATTAAAGACCGAATTGCTTTAACTTTTGTGCCAATTTTTTTATATTCAGCACGAGTATCCCGATAAATCTCTCGACTGTCGGCAAAAGTTTTAACAATTTTTTGGCGATAAAAAAATAAATCGAGTAATTCTTGATCCAGGAGACAGAGATTAGACTCAGCCAAAGCTGAGGGATTTTTCACCCCTTCTGACTCCTCCAAAAATAACCAAACCCAAATCATTTGGTATTGATCGGGATTGCGAGGGTCACCATATTCAAACACCGGACTCCCAAACAGTTGACTCGCTTGATAACAAGGGGGTAAGGGCGAGTCTGATGTTTCCAAGAAACTTTGCAAGCAATAATCAGCTATTTTTTGCCAAATTATTGGTCCTTTTTTCTGTTGCGCCGGGGACAGCCAGCCGGTTAAAATAATAACCTGTCCGATAGAACTATCCAATATCCACTGTTGATTTTGGTTAAATTGTTTAAAAATAGCTCCATCAACAGGTTGGGTTCGGTTTTCTTGGGGCTCATCCAGTTCAGGAATTCGCAGGTTTAAATAGAGCGCATAGCTATCATACAGTTGTAAATACCCAACGACCCCGGTTATCGGTTTATCGCCAAGCTTGCCTTTTAAACTCAGCAGAATATTGTCGTCACTCGTATCTTGGAGGAGATCCATCCGCAGATGAGGCGTAACTTCTCGTAGTTTTAACCCCTGCTGAATCTGGAATCTATCAAAAATCTGTAGACAGCGATCGCGTAAATAATGGGGTTGATAATCAGGTGCACTATCCGTATCTTCGATTTCCGTCAAATGAAACGAAAATAGATGAACATTAGGAGCATATAGCAAAAAAGACATTGAATTGACAGGTAAAAATGAACTTAATGAGTCTGGGGAGGCAAGTTTTTAGAGGCATTTTGTTGCGCCTGAGCCTGTTTCCGCAGTTCAAACAAATTTTGTAAAATTTCCGCTTCACTACTCAGCTTTCGTCGCGGCGAGTTGACATTTTCGCGGTTTGGCAAAGGATCAGCAGCATTTTTTTTCTCGGCAAATTCTATCACCCTTTTTCTCACCTCGGGTCGCTTCTTGAGCCACTCTACCAAGGGTTTGCGGATGCTTTCGGGTTGACTTTCTAACCCTTCTAGCAACTTCAGGATTTCCGCTAACTGTTTTGGGGTTAAATTGATAGAATTCGCTTGAATCGCTGCCGGAAAAAAATGTCATAAAATCTTCAAATTCCATGTTTTGACTCCTTGATTTTTGCTAAAGTTAATTAACCGATATTCCTTGTAATGTGGCCCTGCCGCGTCACGAGAAACGTAGCTGAGGGAGAACGTTGCTAAATCCCGATTGCACAAAAGGCTGCCCAGTAACTAGGATGATTAAAATAGCATTCCTCCTCCGGATAAATTTCAAACGCTTTCTCAATTTTTTGGCGTAATTTCTCAGTCACCTGGGGAGACGATTCACTCCACTGGAATAACTCCCCAACCGTGACTTGACGCAACCATTGCTGCGCTTCGTTCAATGCCTGAGAAACCGAGGACTGAATTTGCAGTTCCTCATACAGTTTTACCATCAAAATTGCCGTAGATAAATCATTTACCGCCCACAGACTGCAAATCACATTAGTGGCTCCCGCATAGAGAAACCCCAACCCCAAACTGATGTATTCTTCCAAATCGGGAGAAACCCCAATTAATCCCGTTTCGCAGGCGGAGAGAATCACCAGGCGACAGTGGGGTAAATTTAGCTCAAACAACTCCCCCAGGGTGTAACATTTTTCCAACTCTGCGCTTTCTCCTTTGCGCCAAGACACAAATCGCTCGGTATCGCGCCCGGAATGGCTTTCTGCTCCCGCTACTGCACCGGCAAGCACGAGGAAAGACTGCATGGGATTGGTAAAATTAAAAGAACCATGTCCGGCAAAATGCAGATATTCGGCAGCCCGAAAATCTCTCTCATAAGGATGTTGGCGGAGGGCATTTTTGGTTGCTTCTTGGCGGATGAGACGGTGAGCAGTGGGTTGAAAAGCGGGGAAAATTGCCTCAACTTCTAAGTCTGCGTAAGTTAAATCTTCCGTGGGATTTTGGATAGCAAAAAAGCGGTTTTGACTCTCGCGTTTTTGGTTGCGCTGGGAGACTTGCAAAAATTGACAACTGGGGGCATATTTGATGCCATCGGGAAAGCGATCGCATAAATAGTGTGGGGAGGTACGGTTGATGGCTAAAGCGTGCAGGGGAAACAGGTGCAAATCGCGATAGGGAATTAAAATCAGTTGGCGGTAGTCCGAGGGAATCCGGGCAATCAGTTGGGGTAAATCTAGGATATCCGAGAGACACTGCAAGAAGCTATCCAGATGAGTTTTCCACTGATATTTGTTGTTGAAATAGGCATCCAGATAGGTTTGGCGCAACTGTTGTAACTCAGTATAAGCCTTCGGGGTGGATTCCCAAACGGAGATTTTCCCCTCTCCTCCTGTCACCACAAACGCATAAATCCGCTCCCGAGTGAGATACCATTCAATCAGAGCCGTTTTCTCGTCCAGTAAGCCCTGAATCTCAGAAAATTCCAGGGGTTCCACGCGCTGGGTGAGGGTAAAATTGGGGTCGTAGACTTGAATGCGATCGAGCAGGGCGTCTAAAGCTTGTTTCGCCGCGATATATTGTTGGCGAATCGTTTCAATGGCAGTGGGAGTGAAGTTAGGACCCGCGCCGCGCCGTTGCCCGAAATCAGTATCCGAGATAGGGTTGGGGTTGCTGGGGTGGTCAACACTTTCAAGAATCCGCTGTTTAGCGCTGACTTCCCGACGCAGGCGATCGAGTTCCTCCCGCATTTCCGGGGGAATCTCACCTGTGGGTTGGCGATCGGCATTGACGAGCAGTTCGATGAGATTGCGAGATTTGCTCCGTTCCACACTGGCTAAGGCTTTGCCGATATCTCCAGCATGGATACAGGCTTGCACCAGTTTCTCATAAACACTGATTTCCGCTTCCCGGCGTTTTTGTTTTTCAGCATAGGAGTCGGTGAAGCTGCAAAGGGTTTCCACCGCTTCGATGGCAGCCTCATAGCCTTCGATGGCGGTTTCCCAGTCTTTGTGAGCGAAAGCAGTATTGCCCAAACGGCGACCGAGATCTAAGGCTGGTGCAGGTAATTTGCCTGGGGAACAAACGGCTAAACCCGCTCTGTAGCAGGCGATGGCTTGAGGAATTTGGTTGAAGTGTTCATGGACAAATGCCAGACTATTGTAACTGGTACCCATGCCGGATTTATCGCCCAATTCGGTTCTCAATTGCAAAGATTGCCGATACAGACGCTCCGCCTCCTCCCAGTTGCCCCGATTTCGCTGGATATCTCCCAAGACTCCCCAAGAGGTTGCCATCCCTTTGCGATCGCCCAATTCGTTTCTCAATTGCAAAGATTGCCGAAACAGACGCTCCGCCTCATCCCAGTTGCCCCGATTTCGCTGGATATGTCCCACACATTGACATGAGGTGGCCATGCCCGAGCGATCGCCCAATTGGGTTTTAACTTCCAACGATTGCCGAAACAGACGCTCCGCCTCATCCCAGTTGCCCCGATTTTGCTCGATATCTCCCAACAGTCTCCAAGATTCTGCGATTCCTTTGCGATCGCCCAATTCGGTACTCAATTCCAAACATTGGCGATACAGACGCTCCGCCTCATCCCAGTTGCCACGAAGTAGCTGGATATATCCCAAACTTGGCCAAGATTCTGCCATCCTTTTGCGATCGCCCAATTCGGTACTCAATTCCAAACATTGGCGATACAGACGCTCCGCCTCATCCCAGTTGCCACGAAGTAGCTGGATACAACCCAAACTTCCCCAAGTTGTTGCCATCCCGGAGCGATCGCCCAATTCGGTTCTCAATTCCAAAGATTGGTGATACAGACGCTCCGCCTCATCCCAGTTGCCCCGGTTTCGCTGGATATCTCCCAAACTTCCCCAAGTTGCTGCCATGCCGGAGCGATCGCCCAATGCAGTTCTCAATTCCAAAGATTGGTGATACAGACGCTCTGCCTCATCCCAGTTGCCCCGATTTCGCTGGATATCTCCCAAACTTCCCCAAGAGGATGCCATCCCAAAGCAATCGCCCAATTCGGTCCTCAATTGCAAAGATTGGCGAAACAGACGCTCCGCCTCATCCCAGTTGCCCCGATTTCGCTGGATATCTCCCAACAGTCCCCAAGAGGATGCCATCCCAAAGTGATCGCCCAATGCAGTTCTCAATTCCAAAGATTGGTGATACAGACGCTCCGCCTCATCCCAGTTGCCCCGATTTCGCTGGATATATCCCAAATTTGCCCAAGAAGAAGCTATCCCCGAACGATCGCCCAGTTCGGTTCTCACTTTTAAAGATTGCTGAAACAGAAGTTCCGCCTCATCCCAGTTGCCGCGATTTCGCTGGATATCTCCCAAGACTCCCCAAGCGGTTGCCATGCCCGAGCGATCGCCGATTTCTTGGGCAATTTCTAAGGACTCCTGGGAGAAAGTCATCGCCTGTTGATATTGTCCGAGGCTAGAGTAAACTAAACCCAGATTCCGCAAGGCAGAGCTTTCACAAGAGCGAGCGCCGATTTCCCTGGCAATTTCTAATGACTCCTGGTAGAAAGTCATCGCCTGTTGATATTGTCCCAGATAGTAGTATGGATTGCCTAAGCATCTCAAGGCAGAAGCTTCTGCTTTGCGATCGCCAATTTCCCGGGCAATTTCTAACTGCTGCTCAGTCACCTCTATTGTCTGTTGATATTGTCCTCCATCAGAATAAGCATTCCCAATTCCCATTAAGCAATAAATTTGCCATTCATGGTTATTCAGTTTTCCGTAGACTGTCGCTGCCTGCTGATAATATTTTCTTGCCTCCGTTAGTTTTCTCCACTTGCTACAAGTCTCTCCTAACCCATAGAGAATATTCGCTTCCCAAGTCTCTTGCTGGCCTTCCCGCGCCAAGTTCAGAACCAAGGTAAAGTAGTCGTGCGCTTCCGAATACTCCTGGGCAGCCTCACTAATACAGCCCAGTTCATACAAAATCTCGATTTCTTTGGATTTATCCCCAAGGTTTCGGGCTAATTCTAACCGATGCAGTTGTGCGGCAGTGGCTTGGGCATACTCTTTTAAGTTTCGAGCAACTTTTCCTACTTTCTTGAGGCATATATCTACCCAATTCGTAATCTTGAGTTTTAAATAAAGTTCATTCGCTGCTTGATAATATCCCAGGGCGACTTCTGATAGGGTTGAACTTTCAGAAGTCTCTCCCAGCATATAGAGACTGTTCGCTTCCTGAGTTTCTTGCTTGAGTTCCCGCGCCAAGCTCACCGCCTGATTAAAATAGTCGTGCGCTTCCGAATACTGCTGGGCATCATAACTAATACAGCCCAGCTCATACAAAAGCTCGATTTCCTTCGATTTATCCCCACTCTCCCGCACTAATTCTAACCGCTGCTGTTGTGCGGCAGTGGCTTTAGCATAATCCTTTAAGTTTCGAGCCACTTTCCCTACAAAATTTAGGGTGATATCTACCCAAGTGGTAATTTTAAGTTTTAAATAAAGGTCACTCGCTGCTTGATAAAATCCCAGGGCGACTTCTAATTCGGTTAAACTTTCAGAAGTCTTTCCCAGCATATACAGGTTATTTGCTTCCTGAGTTTCTTGCTTGAGTTCCCGCGCCAAGCTCAGAGATTGATTAAAATAGCCTTGAGCTTCTGAATACTGCTGGGCATCATCACTGATACAGCCCAGTTCATATAAAATCTCGATTTCCTTAGTTTTATCCCCACTCTCCCGCACTAATTCTACCCGCTGCTGTTGTGCGGCAGTGGCTTTAGCATAATTCTTTAAGTTTCGAGCATTTTTAACAACCAGATTGAGTGATTTATCTGCCCAATCGGCAATTTTAAGTTTTAAATAAAGTTCACCTGCTGCTTGATAAGAGAGGATAGCTTCTTCTATTTGATTTAGCTGTTCATCGCTATGCCCCAGCATATAGAGACTATTCGCTACTTCAGTCTCTTTCTCTAGCTCTTGCGCTAACTTTAGAGATAGGGTATAATAGTCTTTTGCTTCTAAATACTGCTGTAAAAAATCATAACAAATCCCGCCAATTGCATAGAGGATTTCTTGTTCCATCCCTCGGCAACCCAAGGCATCAACTCCAGGCAAATCCCCCTGCCGCACTAACTCTAACCGCTTTTTATGGCAGTCAATGGCTGAGGCATACTCTTGTTTTGCTAGATAAATCGTGGCTAAATTACGCCAAGAATTTTCTATCCATTCTTTTCCCGTGTTCTCCCTTTGATAAATTTCTACCGCCTCTTGATAGCATTGAATCGCTTCATCTAAAAAATTGAGATTTTGATGAACTACTCCTAGGACAAAACAGGAATTAGCAATATTAATCGAATTTTGTAACTGACGGGCCAAGAGTCGGCATACCGTGAAACATCCAATCGCTTGGGGATATTGCTTTAAGTGAACCCGATAAGCAGTCATGCAAAATTAATTGCATATTCTTTTCCCAGATTATCGAGGACATTAGTCACATAATCAACTAAATTT
>NZ_JAMXFD010000023.1:75383-105952 GCF_025370875.1 Laspinema palackyanum D2c | reverse complement strand
GCAATCCCGTACCAAATCCGACGAGTTGTCGGGTCTGCCGCGAGGTCTTGGCTAAATTTTGGGAATTTTGTTGCCATAGGTCCTCTGATATCCTGCTGATCTTAATCCGGGTTGATGTTAAGTAGCAAAAGCCGATTTATAGCATACAGCCAAAGCCTTCTGTCTCATTCACTTTGTCCCGTGAACCAGACCCCGACTAGGCGGAGTTGCCACATTTGATGGACGGTTTAAAACCGGATCGCGTTTGGCTTTTCAACATCGTTCGGGGGTTTTGAACCTTGATCCCGTCATGGTCAATCACGAGAGGGCATCAATACTGGGAGTTCGGGAAGATTGGTTTGACCCGTTCTCCTGGGTCGGTACTATGCCAGAAAATGGGTGATGGATCGAGGTTGAAACTGTCAGCAGAAAAACTGTGTTTCTGTACTCGGGTTCCATTTTCTGGAGGCAGACTCTAGTGAACTTATCCCAAGACGGGGCCGGGAGTGGATCCGAATTCCCGGATCCTCCCTAACGAGGCAAAGTTAGTAATTGTGGTGTAGTTTAGCAAAATTTGCGATCGCCTTGAAGCCCTTTTGCCCTCCTCTACCCAACTTTTAGGGGGGACCGATCGCCGCCCTTAAAAAAAGCCCCCGTTTTCAGAGAGGCTGCATAGGTCTAAAATGCTGATACCGTAAGGCTTAGAAGCTGGCAGGACGCCATCTTTAACACTTAAAAGAATGTAGAGGCGATTCGCGAATCGCCTCTACATTCTTTAGGGATGTTATTTTGATGTTAAAGATTGCCTAAGTCCTGTTTGGGAGACCGATCGCAGCGAACAGCTGGACCCCAAATCTCCCTAGCTGGATTGATAGCTATCCCCAAAAATTGTTATGGATGCTTTTAGCGCCTCGAATGAACCGCCAGCCAGGATTCTGCATGGGTGAGGGTCCCTTGCCAGAGTTCATACCCTCGCGCATTCAGATGTAATCCATCGGTGGTTAATTCCAACTGCAAGTTTCCGGCGCGATCGCTAAACTGAGCATACAAATCCAGATAACTCGCCCCTTCTTCCTGGGCGATCGCCGCCAATTGCTGATTAATCCACTCAATTTGCCGATTGGGAATCTGGGCTAACCGCGTGGGCAAAATTGATTGTAGGATTACCTGAGCACCAGGATGCTCTTGACGTAGGCAACGCAGAATCTGGCGATGATTCTCCAGAATTTCATCAACCCCCATCCCCTGGCGTAAATCATTAATCCCCGCCAAAATGTAAATCGTATCCGGTCGAGTTCCCCGCAAAGCCGACAATCGACTCAGGATGCCTCGGGAAGTATCCCCAGAAATCCCCTGATTCAACCAAATCCGCCCCTGGGGAAGTCGGTCCTGGGGAAACCACATACTAATGGAATCTCCCAACAACACCGCTAACCGATTAGAACCCTGTCCTTTCGCCACCGCTTGCGCTTCTCGTTCTAGCAGGGCTTTCCATTGTTCATAAGTCGGCTGTTCCCAGGCATTCACCCACAAGGATCCATAACTATCACTGGGAATACGGGTATAAGTCTGTCCCGCCTGTAATGCCGCTAACCGTTGTTGATACAGTTGCGGTCCCGACTGGGGTCGAAAGGACGGAGTTCGGGCATAAGCAACCCGTTCCGGTGCAGTTTCAGCTTTGGGAAGGGCCGCATTGGACGAGGCGATCGCCCGGTGAGACTGTCCCACAAATTCCGCTGGATAACTGCCAAACAGTTGATCACCCAACCCCAAGGGAGATAAACTGCCAACTGAACTAAATTCCGGCCCACTCATTTCTACTGTGGGAAGTATATCGGCCCTTACGGTTAATTCCCATTCCTGGGTGTTGATTCTCGGTACAGTTTGTTCTGGGGGCTTAGGCTGGTTCGGTATGGCGTCAGAGATTGAAGTCTTCATCTGAGTCAATAACCCGATCGCCAGCAATAATGGATCGCTCATCCCACGTCACTCCTTCACAGACACCTTTAAATTTCCCAAGCTGAATCGATCCAGTCAGGACAACCCTACACCCATTTTGAGACTTTGGATGCGGTAATCTGCTGTCGGATGCAACTCATGGGATGTCCAAACCCACAAATCAACACCGATGGATTCTCAATGCAACCCGATGAAAGCAGCGATCGCCTTGAGTCCTCTGTATAGGTCAAAATCTTCACCCCTTACCACAACTTTTACCGTCATCATATCCTCTGAAGTGCAATGAGCCGAATAAAAATTAGGTTGCAAAACTGGCAATTTATTATTTTTGGTATGAACGCAATAAAAAAGGCGGGATCTGAAGATAACCGCCTGCATCAAGCATAAAAATGAGTAATTTTTATGCTTTTACCCTGGAGTTTTTCTTAAAAAAGGGGAACGAGGACCCTCAGATTTTATTGCTGTTGCTGATAGTATTGCAAAACCTCTTGAGTATAGTCGGAAATTCTCTCACTGTTATATTGCTCAGGGTCTCCAGCCATCCACCAAGCCGCCGCCCGACGCACGGCTAAGGATTCATCATTGCCACTGGCTTCATACTCCTCCTGGAGGACATCGCTCATCACACAGGCTAAAACTTCTCTAGCTTGGGCTTCATTCGCTTCAAATTCCGCCGGGGTAAGTTCCTGTTGAATACAGAGTCTCGACCACCGGGGAATATTATCCGGTTTAATTTGCCACTCGCTATAGAGTCCGTCATCTTCCGTACCCGTATCCGGTGCAGCTAGTCGCAATGCCTCTACCAGAGAATCAACTTTGGCCTCAGTAATTTGGGCCCTCACCGGCATGGCAAATAGGAGAGAACTGGTCAATAATCCACCTAGAATTAGGCTGAATTTTCGAGTCATTTTTGAAGGTTTCAGCAAATTCATAACGGTCTATTTCCACTAAATTTCAAATGAGCTATTGTTCCGGGTGAATTGGGTTATTTTTGGAGACTTTCAATGGGAAATTTTTTCAAATCTGGTTATAGGTATAAACGAAGAACTACGCTTATTCACTCATCCAAAAGATAGAGAATCTGAAATATATTCTCTGGATAAGAAATATTTATTGATTCTCCTGCAATTGTTTAAGGAATTGCTAGGAAAAATTGCCGGAGGACTGTCGGGACAATCCACCCCAATCGGTGGCAAACCGCCCTATCACAATGCACAAATTGCCCGGATCCTTGAGCGGATGGACAAGGCAGTGCCTTTTTGTGGGCGGTATTGAAGTTAGAGGGGATGAGGTGCAGTGACCTAAGCTGGGGGAAAATGGCGATCGCTATGCGGGAGATGCAGCGGCCTCTTCATTGGGCTTAAAATAAATTCCTAAAGCACCCCACCCTTGATTTCGTAGATACAAATGAGCTGCAACTTGATGTTTGCAAAATGACTGGGGGTCAGAAGTTTGATAACAAGAACATCCCTCGGGTTTAATCTCGTTAATGTGGCCATTCAGGGGATTCCAGACGAGGATTTGATTCCCCAGTAACTTGACTTGCAATTCTTCGATCGCCGCTTGATTTTGCCGCTCCAGATAGTCGAATACCTCGCGATCGGGAAGGGTGTAGCGGGTTTCCCCTTGCTGGAAGCTCAGGCGATACTCACTGATGCTAATCCCGGTAATCGGTTCTCCCGGGCGATCGCGAATCCCCAACAAGCTCAACAGCGACTGAATCAAATATTTCCGGGCAATGAAGGTGCAGCCTCTCCCGTAGGGTGTCCGATAGACAATATAGGGCGTATTCGTCCGTTTGACGACCCCCAGCCGTTCTATCTGAATCGGACAAGGCACGATCGCCTTGTCCAAAGATTGTTTTCCTCCCTGGGGTAACCGTTTTGAGGCGGGTTTACTCGGTGTCAGTTCCAGCAGGCTAAAATTTTCGAGGGCGGGGGGTTGCGGATAGGTCGTGTTCATGGTATAATCCTTTCTTGTTTGGTGATTGTCTTGTGATTCGTGATTCTGGATTCGTGATTCTGGATTCTGGATTCGTGATTCTGGATTCTTGTACTTCTGGTACTGGTACTGGTCTTGTACTGATACTGGTCTGGTAGTGCTACGGGTACATAGATTCACTGATTATTGTTTTTCCGTTTTAACCTTCGATTAGTTAGTCGCTAATCGAGAATAATTCGGGTCATTTGGTCTAAAAGGCGCGGTACTACTTGGTCGTGGGCATCGCGCTTTTTTATTGTGTGCTTCTGCTTTAATTTTATTGGCAAAAAAACCTAAAGTCAAGAAGATTGGGATTTTTTGAGGTTTGCTTGGTCCGCCAGAGCTTGTAAGAGTTCCTCTACCAGGGGCATCTTATCATCCGGAATCACCTTGAGGATATGGGCCGCTTTTACTTTGGGGATAGGGAAGTAAAAACGCTCTCCTTGTCCGGTAGCTGGGCGTCCGCCTTTGTTCTTGTTCATCGAGTTCCGTTCAGAACGTCAGGTTTATTGTTCAGTAAAAGTAGGGGCAATTCAGTTGCAGGCAATTTCCCCCAAATGTTGAATCATCAGGCTTTCGATGGAAGGCGAATGCCCCAAATTGCTTTCCGCTTCCCGGGAAATATCCATCGCTCCTATTCAATTTTAACGTAAACTCAATCGGGTTTATCCCCCAGGAAGGGCAGTTGCCCCTCCTGCAACATCGGTGGATTTAGCCACGGGAACAAGCTATTGTCCCTTAAGTGGTGTACTCCGCGTTGATTTTCACATAATCATAGCTGAGGTCGCATCCCCAGGCTATTCCGGTTCCGGGTCCGTTGCCAATCTGCACCTGCATGAGCACTGTATCCTCTTTCAAATAGGCACCGGCAGCCGCTTGTTTCAGATAGGCACTGGCGGCAGGGCGATCGAACGCTAAGGGTTGACCATTTTCCATCAACAAAAACTCACCCAGTTGAATCCGCAGATTGTCTTGGTCAAAGGTAACCCCCGCACGTCCCGCAGCAGCCGCAATCCGCCCCCAGTTCGGGTCCCGTCCAAAGACGGCAGATTTAACTAAGCTCGATCCGACAATGGTTTTGGCGACCCGACGCGCTGCGGCGTCATCCGGTGCGCCGGTAACTTGAACTTCAATCAGGCAGGTTGCGCCTTCTCCATCCCGGGCGATCGCCTTCGCCAGATGTTGACAAACCGCCGTTAATCCCGCTTCTAATTTTTCCGCCTCCGGACCCATTTCTGTAATCGCCGGGGTCCGAGATTGTCCGTTTGCCAAAGCAATCAGAGTATCGTTGGTGCTGGTATCTCCATCCACCGTAATCTGATTAAAACTCCGATCTGCTGCCCGTTTGAGCATATCGTGCCACAGATGGGAAGAAACAGTGGCATCGCAGGTGACAAACGCCAGCATGGTTGCCATGTTCGGATGAATCATTCCCGAACCCTTGCAAATCCCACCGATTCGCACCGGACGGCCCTCAAAGGTGGTTTCTAAGGCGATGGTTTTGGGGACTAAATCCGTGGTGCAAATCGCTTTGGCGGCTGCATCATTGCCCTCGGGGGAGGAAGCCGCCACAACGGCGGGAATCCCGGTCCGCAAGGCATCCATTTTAATCCGTTGACCGATTACCCCGGTAGAGGCAATCAGGACGGAATTAGGGGAAATTGAGAGTTCTCGGGCTAATAAGTCGGCACTTTCGAGAGTATCTGCCAACCCTTGCTCCCCGGTGGCGGCATTGGCTTGTCCAGCGTTACATAAGATAGCGCGGGCGCTGGCTTTTTCCTCAAGGCGTTGGCGACAGTAGTCTACACAAGCGGCACGAACAACGGAGGTTGTAAACACTCCAGCGGCGATCGCCTCTACATCGGACCAAATCAATGCCAAATCCGGTGCTCCTGACGGTTTTAACCCAGCGGCAATCCCTGCCGCACGATATCCTTTTGGAGCCGTCACCCCTCCGGTTATTTCTTGCCAGTCTGCCATAGTTTTTTCCTTGAAAAGTGGCCTATTTGACAGGGGATTATACCAAGATGCGGCTCTGTGAAGGGTCTGGGTTTGACAACAATTGGGAGATGGGGGAGATGGGGAGGATAGGTTTTTTACGTTTACGGTGATTAACCTTAAGATTAACTGCACCTTCCGGTCCCCTCCCCTTGGCAAGGGGAGGGTTAGGGTGGGGTCCTCTTGATATGGCGTCTTTAGCCCTGTTCTCCCAGGGGTTCAATCTGCGGGGACGGAACTTCTTGCCAAAACAAGAGAAAAGCGATTAAACCCGCAATTAATTGAATGCCACCAAACAGGGTTAAAGACACTTCAAATCCGAAGTTTAATAATTCTCCAAACAACAGGCTGCCGATACCAAATCCTGTAAAGAGGGTAAATACTTTCAGTCCCATTGTTTGACCTAAACTATTCTCATCTCCTAAGTCAGTCACAATCCCGACAAACAAAGGTTGGGTCAGGTCATACCCCAAGGATAAAACGAGAACCGCTACGGTGGTTGCATTGGCGGAAATCTCAAAAATCATGGCAATTCCAGCTAAAGCCGACATGACTAACCCGGCAGGAATTAGCCAACGACGACCCCAGCGGTCCACGGCACGACCAATTAAAGAACTTAGCAACAAGCCTGGAATACCATAACCTAAAATGGTCAATCCAATGCTCAAGGCATCCATTTGATACCGTTGGGATAAGTACAACCCCAGCCAGGTATAGACCCCGGAGTGATAAATCCCATTCCAAAGCACATACGCATAAGTCCGTTGTCCTCGAAAACTGCCTAGGATTTGGCGATATCCTGCAAATATCTGGCGAATTGTGGGGAGATTGGATACATTGGGGGCATCAAATAAGTCTCCATAGGGTTGCATCTGCCACAGGACTAAAGCGGCTAGAACTGCTGTCCCCACAAAGAGCGATCGCCACCCGACAAAGGGTTCCAAAATCGCACCCCCGGCAGAACCGGCAGCCATTCCCCCTTCCATTGCAGCGAATACTAATCCTAATTTGCTGCCTCGTTGTTCAAAGGGGAATAAATCTGCAATTAAAGCAAAGGTTAATGGAATCACTCCACTGGCTCCAAGCCCGGTGAGTAGCCGCCATAATGCCATTTGTGAAGCGGTTTGAGCCGTGGCAGTCAAGGCAGTGCAAATCACAAAAATCGCCAAGGAAATGCGAATGACAGGCCATCGTCCAAATCGATCCGAGATGAGCCCATAAAACAACGCCATCAGGGCATAAGATAGCATATAGGCCGGAACAATAAAGCCTATTTCCTGAACCGGAACGCTAAATACTTCCGCTAAACGGGGAATCAGGGGAGCAATCATATATCCCTGAAGAAAAATTAAACCCGCCGCTATAGATAATAAAGAAAACAGGTTTTTATGTTGCTTCAACCGAATGGTGCGATCGGCAGCTTCGGTATGAGGCTGGTGTTCAAATTTGGGATGACGATTTGGCATGAATTTTAGATTTTGATAACTGACGACAAATCCTGAGTAGAAAACTTTTAAAAATTCCATCTCATCGCTCTATAGCTGAATAGAGATGTATTGCTGCTAACGCTTGCGAGATTTGAGTAGCCGGTTTAAAAAAACACTAGGGTTCTGGAGAAATTTAAATGATAAATCTTGACTTGTTGATTGAGGAAATTACATTTTTCCCGAAAATAAACAAAGCAACAAACTACAAAAAGTCAAGATATGATGACAATCAGTTTAACACGGGTTGCTTGCCCTAAAAGAAAATTTTTATCAGAAAAACTAATCATACCTATACCAAATCCTGTTGTAAAAATTCGCTTTTTCTCTAAGCAAAGCGCAGGCGGGCGCTACCCTTAACAGGAATGGCGGAAGCTATTGTCCACAACCGTTTGAGTCCGTAAATCATTCAAAACGTTCGTAGTGACTCATGAACTGAGTCATCTTTAAAGAAACCCCGTCAAGGGGTTACTACGAACGTTTGAATGATTTATTGTTTGGGGTTCCCTCAGACTGGAGGCTCTGGCTCAATCCCTTACCCGTTGAGCTTTTGCTCAACCAATTGGTTGGTTAATTTGGGGTCCGCACGTCCTCCGCTGAGTTTCATGACTTGTCCGACAAAGAAGCCTTTGAGCTTGGTTTTGCCGTTGCGGTAGGATTCGACTTCTTTGGGATGAGCAGCGATCGCCTCGTCAATCATTTTTTCCAAGGCTGATGTATCGCTGATTTGAATTAACCCCTTGCTTTCTACCAGTTCCTTGGGTGACCCGCCTTGGGTGAGCAGTTCGGGTAAGATATCTTTGGCAATTTTGCCGCTGATGGTCCCGGAGGTAATTAATCCCGTCAGTTCTGCCAACGCGCCTGGAGTTAGGGCAATTTCGGTAATATTCAGCTTTTCAGTTTTTAAATAGCCGGTAATATCCCCTTGAATCCAGTTGGCAGCTTGTTTGGCATCCCCACCTTCCGCGAGGGTGGCTTCAAAATATTCCGCCACGGCACGATCATCAGTGATTACCCGCGCATCATAGGGGGATAAGCCGATTTCGGTTTCGTAGCGATCGCGTTTTTGGGCGGGGAGTTCCGGGAGTTCGGATTTCCACTGTTCCAGTTGGCTGGAGGGGACTTCAATCGGTCCTAAATCCGGTTCGGGGAAGTAGCGATAATCGCTAGACCCTTCTTTACTCCGCATACTAATCGTGCGTTGGCTGCCTTCTTCCCAGAGGCGGGTTTCTTGGTAGATGGGTTCGCCGTTGTTGATGGCTTCGATTTGTCGTTCGATTTCATACTCGATCGCCCGTTGGATGGCGCTAAACGAGTTCATATTTTTAATTTCGACTTTGACGCCGAATTCTTCCTGTCCCACGGGACGCACGGAAATATTCACGTCACAGCGCAGGGAGCCTTCTTGCATATTCCCGTCGCTAACGCCGAGGTAGCGGACGATCCGTTGCAGTTCTTGGGCATATTCTGCCGCTTCTTGTCCCGATCGCAAATCCGGTTCGCTGACGATTTCAATTAGGGGAATCCCGGTGCGGTTGTAGTCTACTAGGGAGTAGGTGGAACCGGAGAGGCGATCGCTGCCAGCATGGACCAGTTTTCCGGCATCTTCTTCCATGTGCAGACGGGTAATCCCGATCCGCTTGCGGTTGGCATTTCCCTGTTCGTCTACCAGTTCGATTTCCAGCCAACCATGTTCGGCGATCGGCAAGTCATACTGAGAAATTTGATAATTTTTCGGTAAATCCGGATAAAAATACTGCTTGCGGTCAAATTTGCTGTAAGGCGCAATCTGGCAGTTGAGTGCCAGTCCTGCTTTTACGGCGTATTCCAGGACCTTTTGATTCAAAACTGGCAACACCCCAGGCAACCCCATACAGACTGGATCGATGTTGGCATTGGGTGGCGCACCAAATGCCGTAGAGGAATTGGAGAAAATCTTAGTTTTGGTACTGAGCTGACAATGGGTTTCTAGTCCGATTATCGCTTCGTACTTCGTTGTTACGGGTGCAGAAAGCGTCATGAAGGTTTAAATAAGCGACTATGCAATAGTACCGTTCTTATTTTAGCCTTCCTGACGCCTCCTGTTGGAATAGAACCTCGGAATCATCCAGAATTCACCCGCTGAGTTTCTAGGATTAAAATCTCAAATTGCCAATTATATATTAACTACCTTTCATTTAAAATTAAGTAAAGGTAAGCGAGTGTAAATCTCGTGAAGAAATGATTGAATCACTGACAATTTCACCAAGGTGTGAGATAATAGCGCCAGTTTCCCCTAAATCCTGGAACGGCGAAGGACAATCGGGACAGAACTCGACGGCGAAACACACCACTTACCGATTCAAAACAGGCGTTTACACTCTGATTTAAAGGGCAGCGGTCAGACCCGTCAACGGTGAGGGGGTGAATGAGCATCGGTTAAGCCATTGTAAATATTTACGAAGGTTTTGCCCGCAAACTCGTTTGCTGGTACTCCAACTTTGCTTGAATTGGAGTATCACCTAAAAAGAGGGGAATTGATAACTCAGAAGTGGCAGAGGGAAAAAAGCGGTCAAGAGTGGGGTGATCAAGTGGAGGACTGAGGGATTGGCGCTAACTCAAAAACTGTCTTTCCCTGTGATGGTCAAATGGTTCTTAAAGCGGTAAGATTTGATTGATCAAACCTAATTCACAAAATAAGAGGTGTTTCTATGAATGAACTCAGTCGCGATGAAATGAGAGAACGGCTGGGCAATATTGACCAGATTCGCGAGATTATTGTGGGGTCACAGATCCGGGACTATAATCACCGATTTGAGCAAATCGAGGCCAACTTGATTTTGTTGCAAAAAGAGTTTCGCGATCGCATAGAGGAAGTCAAAAACTTATCGGCCACCGAAATGCGCGGAGCAGTAGAGGCCCTGGAGAAAAAAATTAAAAGCGTGAGCTTAAACACCCAAGAAGATTTGACCGACGTGCGGCAACAGCTAGAACGCACCAAAGCCAAAATTTCTCATACCATTGAATCTCTGGATGAATCCCTGGACAAGCAAACCAAATCCATTCGAGAACAAATACTGGATATCCAACAAACCCATCAAGAGAATATTCATAACCTGCGAGAGCGAGTGTTTGAGGAAGTAGAGCGGCGTTTTTCCAACTTAAAAGAAGGAAAAATCGCCCGAGATGATATGGCAGAAATTTTATTTGAAATTGGGATGAGGCTGAAAGGAAGCGAGTTTGCACCGGAACTGCGAGAAGCTGCCGAAACCCAGATTACGGCGGATCTCCTCTTACCGGATCACCGGAACGGAGAGTAAATAAAGTCGATTAAAATCAGGGCCGATCGCCGTTTTTTGTAAAGTCAGAATAACCGACGGATGAAGAGAGTTGGCAGGGGGCATAATGATGGATTTGTCACAGAAAAAGCAAGTTAAGCGCATCGAAGACCAAGAGTGGTTAAAGACGGTAAATCATGAAAAAATACCACCCGCGCCAGATCCCTTGGAGAACTTGCGGGATGTCTTGCTCGAAGCCCTGGGGGGTAACCCGGTAAAAAGGGCACCATTGTCCGAACCCAGTAATGACAAAACCTCACAAAAGCTCACCACCGATCGCAGCGTAAGCCGGGAATGGAAATCGGGGGATTCGGGAGAAAATGGCGGACGAGATCGAGGGAAGAAAAAACGCGATCGCCCCTCTCCTAAACCGCGCAAAAACGGGGAATGGCAGACCATTACCGTTGACCATTATGCGATCGCCGAAGCGGCAGACCAACCCACCCCTGCCCCATCTAGTTCATCCGCAACAATCAGGGAAGAACTCACCCAAAAGGCTCATTCTCCTCATGAGAATGAGTTCCCAGACCCTTCCCAACTCAACCCGGAGTCTGCAACGGCAAAACAGCAGACCTTCCCTGGATTGCCCGAACCCGAGACCCATTTAAACGGAAATCATTTCACCCATCAGGGGAATTCTACTGCCCATTTAAACCCTCCCTTTTCAACGGAATCCGGTTCAAATTCCGACCTTAACCCAACCCATCCCCTTAATAGTCCAGTTGTAACAGAAACGAATACAAAACCGGATGAAAAAAGCCCTGTTCAGACTGAAAATAGTGAACCGGAAGATAATAAATGGCCCACCCTAAAAACCTATTCACCTCAGAGTAACTCAGCCATTATTTCCGAACCATCCGAGTTGCAAGGGAATAGCTCGGCGCTACTCGCGGGAATGGAGCAATTAGAAAGCCTGTTCGGGATAGAAACCCCGGGGCAATCTTCCCCAACCCCCCCGGTGAGTGCGGATTCATTAGAAACCGTCGATCCGATGGCAAGTTTGCAGCAGCTTTTACTCGGGGCGCAATTATCGGACCTCGATCGCCTCAAGCAATCCGTAATCGAAAATGACTTACCGGGATTGCGAGAATTGCTGGTAAAAACTAACAGCAACTTACAATCTCTGGAAAGTCAAATTTATGACCCGCAAAAGCTGATTGAACTGCTTAAACCCTGGATTGCGGAAATTCTCAGTCGAAAAATTAGCGACTCCAAAGAAGAAGTGGCTAAGGCATTGGTTCCGATCATTGATGAAGTGATTAAGAACCGATCGCAAGAAAATAAAGCAGCCATGAGTTCGGCGATCGCCTCCATCCTGCCCACCGCTATTACCCAACAAATCAAAGATAGCCCGCAAGATGTCGCCAAGGCTCTGGGACCCGAAATGGCAATGGCAATTAAAGAACAAATCCGCCTGGATCGCAACTCGATCGCCCAAGCTTTAGCCCCAGAAATGGGACGTACCATCAAAGAACAAATTCGCCTGGAACGCGATGCAATGGTAGATGCCCTCTATCCCGTCATTGGGAATACCATTAGCAAATATATGACCGAGGCGATTAAGTCTATTAACGAAAAAGTCGCTAACGCTCTGAGTGTGGAGGGAGTAGAACGCAAAATTCGCGCCAAAGTCCAGGGGGTTTCTGAAGCAGAACTGATTCTCAAAGAATCCATTCCCTTTGTCGTGCAAGCCGTCTTTTTAATTCACAAAGCCTCGGGGTTAGTAATTTCCGAAGCCCAAGAAGAGGGGGACTACCGCTTAGAATCAGAAATGGTCGCCGGAATGCTCACGGCGATTCGCAGTTTTGTCAATGATTGTATTGTTAAACCCGGGGAAATTTCTGAATTAAGTGAAGTTGAATATGGAGATTCAAAAATCATTTTGGAAGTGGGGGGATACTGCTATTTAGCGGTGATTCTTAAAGGCATTCCCAGCAAAGCCTATATCAAAAAAATGCGAAAAACCGTCAGCATAATTATCTTGGATTATGAGCAAACCATTGAGGAATTTGATGGAGATCCAGGGAATATTCCCCCTCGCATTCAGGAATTGGTCAATCAACTCATCGAATCAGCCAGTCCAACAGCGGAGGGAAAACCTTATGCCTTATTAGGTTTATTTCTGGGTGGCTGTACCTTCATGCTGGTTGTTTGGATGGGGTTCTTTTACTATAATTCTGTCCAACGCCGGATTCAGTCCCAAGTCGCTGTGGCGTTGAGTTCGGCCCCGGAATTAGGGGTGTATCGGTTAGAGGTGAAGGCGAAGCAGAATCGAGTGATTGTATCGGGAAAGTTACCCAATCCAGAATTGCGTCAACAGGCGGAAAGTATTGCGGCAGCCGCTGCAGGCGATCGCATCTTAGAGAATCAAATTATTGCCGTTGATGTCCCCCCAGACTCTACCCTAGTCCGAGGAGAAGTAGCGCGAGTCAGTGAGGTTTTTAATCAAAGAAACGGGGTGGAAATTACGGCTAACTATCAGGACCGAACGGTCACCATCGCCGGGACCGTTTTGGAGAGGTCTCAGGCGGAGCAAATCGTCCAAGGGTTCAAGCAAATTCCTGGGGTTAACTCTGTGGTAAGTACCCTAAAACTTGACCCGGTGACGATTCAAACTCGGATCTATTTTGATGCCGGTTCTGCCCGGTTAAACCCCAGTTATGAACAGACTGTGGCCACCCTGAAGGAGTTTCTTGAACAATATCCTGAGAAAAATCTCAGGATCATTGGTCATAGCGATCGCACAGGTTCTCGTCGGATTAACGAACGGTTGGCGTTGCAACGGGCGCAAGCGGTTCAAACTGCCCTGATTCAGTTAGGAATACAACCCACTCGTTTAGAGGCGATCGGGGATAGTAACCCGCCTCAAGACGTAGACTCCAGCCAACCTAAATTATTAGGGCGGGTTGTTCTTTTTGAGCCAATCACACCAGAAGCCAAAAATTAATTAGCCTTACTTATGTCAACTATTTCTAAGAAAATCTGCATGATTGGGGATTTCGGGGTCGGAAAAACCAGTTTAATTCGCCGCTTTGTGGATCGGGAATTTAGTGATCAATATCTTTCAACCGTGGGGGTAAAAATTTCTCGAAAACCCCTACAAGTGGAAAAAGAACCAGGCGCTGAACCAATTGGGATGCAGTTATTGATTTGGGATTTGGAAGGTCACACCAAATTTAAGGCGATCGCCCCCTCCTATCTCCAAGGATCCGGTGGCGCTTTAATCGTCGCCGATGTCACCCGAATCGAAACTATCGAACGAGTGGCGGAACATATTCAGCTATTTGCCTCCGTCAATCCCAAAGGTGCCTTGATGGTAGCCTTAAATAAAGCCGACCTCGTAGAACCGGAAAAAATCACCAAACTCAAGGAATTATCTCACGAAGTTATATCCGGCGTTTCTCCGGGCTCAGCGTTGGTGTTAGGCGTTTATTCCACCTCTGCCCGTACTGGAGAATTTGTGGATGAAATTTTCCATAAGTTGGCCCTTCAAACCCTCGTCAAAACTTAACTTATCTTAAATTAAATTATTGGAGATTTTTAGGGCGTCGGTTCAGTCTTAGCGAAAGAAGAGTCTTCCCGGGTTTCGCCGCCTCATGAGATGGGTATGAGCGAGCTTTTGTAAACAGCCCCGGTTCTCTTCCCTGGGCTGTACCGACGCTCGCTTATCGTATGATAGAGACAAGGAGGACCAAAAAGACATGACTACTGGCATGAATCCCCTATTAGAAAAACTTTTAGCCCCTCGCTGCTTAGAGTATCTGATCGTGAATCGGGATGGGATCATCTTAGAAAAATCCCCCCAAGTCCATCGCTTTGCCGAGAGTCCCGAACAAGTCAAGGAGGGACGGGATGCCAGAGGGGGATATCCTGAGTTAATTGGCATCGAACAGGTGTTTATCGATATCCTGGACGGGCGGTGTAATAGTTTTGAATTACAAGGCATCAATCGCTGTTCGGAGCGTGAGGGGATTTTGTATCTGGATTTTTGGATTGTAGCCAACTCCCAGGATAACCTTCCCCCCGATCGCTTATTTGTATTTTTTGGGGATGCCACGGAACGGATGGTCTTACGACAAACCTTCGTCCAGCGAGAAAATGACGCTTATCTATTATTACATAAACTGAATTCCGCGAAATCAGCCTTAGATAAAATTTTTCAAACTGCCCTTGACCCCATTATTGTCTGTACTTCAAACGGATTAATCAAAAAAACTAACAAAGCTACTTGGGAATTATTCCAGTACAGCGAACTAGAGTTAATTGGTAAACCCTTCAAGGATATTATTTCAACCAATATTCACCGTTTAGAAGCGGTGAATTCTGCTCCGTCCTCGGGGACAGAAGAAGAGGCTTATTATCTGAGGAAAACCGAAATAGAAGTCATTTGCCAAAGTAAAAAAGGAGAAGAAATAGCAGTCGGATTTTCCCGAGGGGTAATCCGCAACGAAGAGGGGGAAATCGAAGAATTAGTCTATATCGGACGGGATCTGACCGAACGGAAGCGGTCCTCGGCAGCGATCGCCAAAATGAATGCCGCCTTAGCCCAGCGAGTCGAGGAACGAACCCGGACTTTGCAGCAAACCATCGTCCAACTCGAAAGCGAAATTGGCGATCGCCAAAGGGCCGAAGCCGCCTTGCAAAAAGAACGAGAATTTCTCAACGCCTTACTCAACAACCTCCAAGACAGCATCGTCGCTTGTGACGCCGATGGTACCCTGAGCGTTTTAAACCGAGCCAGCCAAGAAGTCTACGGACTGCCGGAACAGCCCTTATCTGTCACCCAATGGGGGGAACACTTTCAGTTTTACCATGCTGAGGAGAGTACCCCCATGCCCATTGAACAGACCCCCTTGTATCGAGCATGGCAGGGAGAACCCGTCTGTGAGCAGGAAATGGAAATCCTGCCAAAACAGGGCAAAAAGCGGATTTTAGTCGCCAACGGACAGGCCCTAGTCAATGCTGAGGGAGAAAACCTTGGGGCGGTGGTCGCCATGCAGGATATCACAGCGCGGAAACAAGCCGAAAAAGCCCTGCAAAACATCATCTCTGGGACCGCTGCGGTTACCGGAGAAGAATTTTTCCCCGTGTTGGTGCAACATCTGGCCAGCGCCCTAGGAGTCCCTTACGTTTTACTCTCCCAACTGGAGGGGACCGAAGAGAAACAATTAAAAACCTTAGCCTTTTGGGGTGGCGATCGCCTTGCGGACAACTTCGAGTATGAACTGTGCGGCACCCCCTGTGAAGTCGTCATCGAGGAAGCCCGACTCTGCCACTACCCCGATCGCCTCCAGGAACTCTTCCCCAATGCTCCAGCCCTCGCCACCATCAATGCCGTTGGCTATCTTGGCGTTCCCCTCTTCGACCCCCAGAACCGGCCCATCGGAAACCTCTGCATTATCCACGACCAACCCCTAGAAGTAGAGCCAGAAGCCCACGCCATTCTCAACGTCTTTGCCTCCCGCGCCGCCGCCGAACTGCAACGCAAATGGGCTGAGGACGCCCTCAAGAGCGCCAATGATGAATTAGAACGCCGAGTCCAAGAACGCACCCGAGAGCTATCAGAAACCCTCAATAGCCTGCAAGGTGAAATCGCCGAACGCCAGAAAACCGAAGCCGCCTTGCGTCGGAGTGAAGAACGGTGGCAGCTTGCCATCAAAGGCACCTCCGATGGCATCTGGGACTGGGATTTGAAGTGCGATCGGGTCTTCCTTTCCGCTCGGGGTCAGGAAATGCTCGGATATGAATCCCAAGACCAATTTCATCCCTTTGCAGAATGGGAAAGTCGCATTCATCCCGATGACCTAGAAACCTGCCGCCAAGCCATGCAAGCCCACCTGTCCAATACCGGGTCCTCCTACTCCCAAGAACATCGGGCCAGGAGCCAAGACGGTGGATATAAATGGATTTTGACTCGGGGTCAAGCCCAGTGGGACGAAGCCGGAAACCCAATCCGCATGACAGGTTCCCATACCGACATCACCGATCGCAAACAAGCCGATGAAGAACGCCGCAAATTTGTCGCCCTCGTTGAGAACAGCAAAGACTTTATCGGTATGGCCACCTTAGAAGGGAAAGCCATTTACGTCAACGAAGCCGGTCGCCTCCAGGTGGGACTCGATTCCCTCGAACAGGTCTACCAAACCGAAATGTCCCACTACCTGAGCCCAGAAACCTGTAGGCAATATCAAGAGGTCGCCATTCCCACCGTCATGGAAACCGGCTATTGGCAGGGGGAAACCAAACTGCGTCACTTTAAAACCGGCGAATGCTTTGATATGGAAACCAGTTTATTTCTAGTCAAACATCCGGAACGGGGTGAGCCAATATGTTTCGCCACCATTCAACGGGATATTAGCGATCGCAAACGGGCCGAAGCCGCCATTTTAGCCAGCGAAAACAAATATCGCTCCGTTGTCGAAAATTTAAGCGAAGTAATTTTCCAACGGGATCAACGCGGTTACTTAACCTTCCTCAACCCCGCTTGGACCGACATCACCGGATTTACCGTCGCTGAAAGTGTTGGCCAACCTTTCCTCTCCTTTGTTCACCCAGACGATCGACCCAGTTTTTTAAAAGCCTTTGAATCCCTCCTCAACAGCGAACAAGATTCCGTGCGCCACGAAGCCCGATTCCTCACCAAAGAGGGCAATTATCGCTGGGTAGAAGTTCAGAAACGCTTAAATATTAACGATCGCAATGACTACATTGGCACCGCCGGTTCTCTCAACGATATTACCGATCGCAAGCGCATCGAACAAGTCCGCGAACAGGAACGGCAACAGTTACGACAAATTATTACCAATGCCCCAGTCGCAATGGCCATGTTTGATACTCAAATGCGCTATCTGGCCTATAGCAACTGTTGGTTAAAAGATTACGCCCTGGAGGGACAATCTCTCCTGGGCCAATCCTATTACGATCACTTGCCCGAAACCGAAAACATCAAAGCTATTCATCAGGGCGCACTCCAAGGAGAAGTCCTCTCCCGACCGGAAGAGAGTTTTGAACTCGGCGATGGAACTCAACTTTATCTGCGTTGGGCTGTCCAACCTTGGTACCGCTCCGAACATCAAATCGGGGGCATCATCATCGTCACTCAAGTGATTAATGAATTGGTTCAAGCCCGAGAACAGGCCCTGCAAGCCTCCCGAATGAAATCTCAATTCCTCGCCAACATGAGTCACGAAATTAGAACCCCCATGAATGGCGTGATTGGCATGACCGATTTACTCCTAAAAACTTCTCTGTCTTCCCAACAGCAGGATTTTGTCAACATCCTGAAAACCAGCAGTCAAAATTTGCTAATTTTAATTAATGATATCCTTGATTTTTCTAAACTCGAAGCCGGAGAAATGCGCCTGGATGGCATTGAGTTTAATTTAAGCCGCTGTATCGAAGAAACCATTGATTTGCTGGCAACTCAGGCACAAAGTAAGCAACTAGAATTACTGTATCTGGTAGATTCAGAAATTCCCCCCACCTTAATCGGAGACCCGACTCGGCTGCGTCAAGTCTTAATGAACCTGACGGGAAATGCCTTGAAATTTACGGAGAATGGTGAAGTGGTGGTTCACGCTTCCTTGCAGGTTCAAACCCCCACCACCACTACCCTGCATTTTGAAGTCCGGGATACGGGAATTGGCATCAATGCCCAGGACCAACATAAATTATTTCAATCCTTTTCCCAAGTGGATGCCTCAACGACGCGAAAATATGGAGGCACAGGGTTAGGATTAGCGATTTGCAAGCAATTGGTGACATTAATGGGGGGTGAGATTGGAGTGGACAGTGCCGTGGGGGCCGGTTCCTGCTTCTGGTTTACGGCGACCTTTGAAACCGTGCCGGGTGGGGTGAAAGTGCTGCCGGAATTACTGTTGGCTCCTCGGGATTGGCGCTTGTTGGTTATGGACCACAATGCCACGAGTCGGCAGATGATTTGTGCCTATTTAGAGTCTTGGCATCTTCAGGGTGAGGCGGTGGGGAATTCATCGGAGGCGATCGCCGCTTTGCACAAGGCTTCTACCCAAGGCAATCCTTATTCTCTGGTTTTAATTGACCTCCAAAATGCTCAATCCGATGGGGAAACTCTAGCAAAAACCCTGATTTATGACCCCAGTTTCTCCAAGCTCAAATGGGTTGTCATGGTGTCAATTCATCAACATGAATTGGTCAAACGCCTCCTTAAAAAAGGGGCGGCGGGTTATTTACTCAAGCCGATTAAAGCCTCTCGCTTATTAGAAGGGTTGACTCAAGCCCTGCACGGGCAACCCTCGGGGGTTTCTCCTTCGTTATTTCTCCAGGAAGATTCCGGTAGATCTAGTCCGGTATTTGAACCTGTGAAGAATCTGAAAATTTTATTGGTGGAAGATACTCCAATTAACCAAAAAGTGATTTTAAACCAGCTCAAGGTGCTGGGGTATGCTGCCGACTGTGTGGAGAATGGACAGGAAGCGCTCGACTGTCTGGCAGAGCAAGACTATGATATTGTTCTGATGGATTGTTTGATGCCGGTTTTGGATGGGTATAAAACCACAAAAGCGTTGCGCGATCGCGAAGGCTCCTCTCATCATACTCCCATCATTGCCATGACTGCCAATGCCATGAAAGGCGATCGGGAAAAATGTTTAGACGCCGGAATGGATGACTATCTCAGTAAACCTGTGGATATCGACGAGTTAGCTGCCCTGTTGCGTCACTGGGGAGAAACAATCAGTGGTGTTCCACAGACCCTTTCCCCTCCAACCGAACCGCCAACACTCCCTGATCAATTCACTCCCTCTGCTTCCCTGGATGAAATTCCCGTTGATCTCGATCGCCTCCATGAAATTTCTCGGGGAGATGAAGAGTTTGAGTTAGAACTCCTCGAAACTTTTATGGAAGATGCGGTGGTTTATTTCGAGGATATCAAGCACTCTATACAGACTCAAGATTGGGTTGCCTTAGGCCGTCGCGCTCATCAGCTCAAGGGCGGATCGGCGACCGTTGCTGTCCTCTCTATGCCCAATATTGCCCGTGAAATTGAATCTCAAGCCAATCAGGAGCGCCACGAGGGTCTGGAAGAGTTGGTGGCTGAATTAGAGATAATTTTCACCCGTCTTCACCGCTTTATTGCCACCCTCAAGGAAGAAGCCTAGGGGATTGTTTTAGAGGTCTTTGACAACGGATGAATGATGCCGTTGTTCGCTTAACAGGGCTTCAAAGTCGGCCACGGCTAGGGGGGGACTAAAGTAATAGCCTTGGATTAAATCACAGTTATGTTTTCGGAGAAAATCATATTGTTCTGCGGTTTCTACCCCTTCGGCAATCACTTTTAGGTTAAGCTGTCCGGCGAGTTGAATGATGGCATTGATAATGGCGGCATTTTTAGAGCTAGTGAGCAAGTCTCTGACAAAAGAACGGTCTATTTTGAGGGTATCGAAGGGGAATTGTTGCAAATAACTTAAGCTCGAATAGCCGGTTCCAAAATCATCTAGGGAAAGTTGGAGGGAGAAGTCTTTGAGGTCTCTGAGGATGCAGATGGCGAGTTCCGGATTTTGGACAAGGGCACTCTCAGTGAGTTCAATTTCCACATGACAGGGATTGACTTGGCTTTCTCGGATAATATGAATGACACGCTGAGTTAAACCGGGTTGATTAAATTGCAGTCCGGATAAATTGACAGCAATGGTGAGTTGATGTCCCGTCTGTTGCCAGATTTTGGCTTGTTCGCAAGCATTCTGCAAGACCCATTCATCCAGGCGCACAATCAGCCCGGTTTCTTCAGCTAGGGGAATAAATTCGGCGGGAGAAATTAAGCCTCGGTCGGGGTGTAGCCAGCGGATTAAGGCTTCGGCGGCGACAATTTGGCCGGTTTGTAAGTGAACTTGGGGTTGATAGTAAAGGATGAATTCATTGCGGTCTAATGCCTGCCGCAAGCTCATTTCTAGCATGAGGCGATCGTAAGATTTCTCTTCAATGGCGGAGGTGTAAAGTTGATAACAATTTCCGCCTTGTTCTTTGGCTTGGTGCATCGCCAAGTTAGCTCCTTTGAGCAAGCTATCAATTTCTTGACCATCATCGGGATAGAGGGCGATACCAATGCTACTGGTGAGAAATACTTCGTCGCTTAAGATGCTAAAAAAGGTAGAAAATAGGCCGAGGATGCGGCGCGCTGTTTCTTCAACTTGGGGTTTTTCCGTCAAGGGGGGTAGAATTAGGGCCAGTTGCTCACTGTTTAACCGGGCGACGGTCCCTTTGGGTCCCACATAGCGCAGGGTCCGCTCAGTTACGGCTTGGAGTAATAAGTCGCTGTAGTCGGTGCCGAGGGTATTGTTGAAGCGGTTGAGCTGGTCTAAACTCAGGATGGCAATGGGGATGAAGCAGGGTTGATCCGGGTTGGAGGCGAGGGTGCGCTCGAAGCGATCGCGCAACATTAAGCGATTGGGGAGATTGGTTAAGCTGTCGTAATAAACGAGGGCGTTGAGTTGGGCGATCGCCTCTTCGAGGGCTTGATTCTGTTCCTGCTTCAGACGTTCCCGTTTGGCGATTTGGGTGGAGATCGCCACCATCAGTTCCGTTCGAGTAAAGGGTTTCGTCAGATAATCACTCGCTCCGAGTTCCATCCCTCGGCGCATAGAGGAACGGTCCTCCTGAGCGGTTAAACAGATAAACGGGATCATCGCCGTGGTGGGGTCCTGTTGCAGGATGGTCAACACTTCATAACCATCCAGCCCAGGCATCATAATATCGCACAAAATTAAATCCGGCTGTTCCGTTTGCGCCAATTTTACCCCAGTGTTGCCATTTTCTGCACCAATGGCTTCAAACCCTTCCGAACTCAGGATTTTGATGACGGTTTTGCGAAATGAATTTTCATCTTCGACAATCAGTATTTTCTTTTTCATGCACTCCACAACCCGATCTGACAGTTTTTTTGACCCATTAACTTCTCTATTGAACCGCACCCTCAATGGAAGCAATACTGTATTGTCACCCTTTTCTCCCATTCGATTTATCTCTTTCACCAGACCAGGCTCCGGTTCGGGTTCCACCGGCGTGAGCTTGACAAATTTTAAGCAATCCGTGACTGGATTCTACAAGTTAACAGGCTCGATCGCTAGAGGGAAGTTTCAAGATTCTTACCTAGGATTGAACGAGCCTGAACGTCTCCCCGGCTATTCTTAGGTCCCTGAACCTTTGAGGACCAAAACAAATATTATTTTATTTTACCATACCTGTTGCTTCAGTCTAGCGGGGGATTAATCTGAAACGGCCTTAAATATCACTCCCCAAATAAGCACCGTTGAAACTTTTTGATGCAAAACTGAAAAGCAAGGGATAAAATACAAAAGCAATGGGCCGGGGATGGTGGCGGTGTCAGTCCGTGAAATCGCACCGTTTTATATCCTTTTAATCAAGGTTTAGAATCCCAAAGGCGAAGTGGGCATCCTAAATAAATAGCCCAGACTGTTTCCCTACTGAACCTGAAATGCTAAATGAATCCGATTCTCAATAAACTACTCACTCCTCGCCAGATGGAGTACCTAGGCGTCGATGGCGACTGGTACATAATTGAGGCATCTGCTGGCGCGATGAAATTTGCATCCGGGGGCGCTAGAGTCGGGGTGGGAGAGGATATCCGCTGCGGGTTTCCCGAACTCATCGGCCTCGAAGAGGTATTCCGGGCGATCGTTCAAGGACAACGGGAAGGGTTTGAAATCAAAGGTATTACCCGGATTATAGAATCGGGCAACCCGCTTTATTTCGACCTGTACTTGATAGCGGACCCGACCCTATCTGAAACCGAGGAACGGCGATCGCTCATTCTTTTAGAAAATACCACGGAAACGATGGTATTAAAACAAGAATTGGTGCAACGCATCAATGAAGCTAACCTGCTCCTTTCTACCCTAGAGGCAGCCAAATCCTACACGGATAAAATCATCACCTCAATGGCCGATGCCTTGTTGGTGACCGATCGCCGGGGTCGGATTCAAAATGTCAATCCCGCTGCCGTTAATTTATTTGGGTATTCCGAGGATTCGCAACTGATTGGTCAGCCGATTTCCCTGTTGATTGAAAACGAGGCAATCCTCCCCCCGAACCGAGATAACCCTCCCCAAAATTCATCCCATGAACTAGCCCTGTTCACAACGGCTGAAGGCATTTGTCGGACGAAACAAGGAGAAAGTATCATTGTTTCCTTCTCCATTGCCGCTATTGGCACGGAACTCGATGATTATGGCGATGTAGTTTATATTGGCCGAGACATTACCGAGCGTCAACGGGCCACGACAGAACTTGAGCGCGCCCGTCGAGAAGCGGAACAGGCTTCTACGGCCAAAAGTTACTTTTTAGCCAATATGAGTCATGAAATTCGGACGCCGATGAATGCCGTATTGGGAATGACTGGGTTATTATTAGAAACGCCTTTAACTGCGGAACAACGTGACTTTATCGACACAATTCGCACCAGTGGAGATGCCCTCTTAACTTTGATTGATGAAATTTTAGACCTTTCCAAACTCGAAGCGGGAGAAATGCACTTAGAACACTTAGATTTCAACCTAGCAACGAGCGTGGAAGAGGTCATTGATTTATTGGCCCCCCAAGCCCATTTAAAATCCGTAGAAGTGGCCTCATTTATCGAGGAAGAACTACCCCTCTGGTTAAGGGGCGATAGCTCGCGGTTGCGGCAAATTCTCACGAATCTGATTGGCAATGCGATTAAGTTTACTGACAAAGGATATGTAGTCCTGCAAGTCGAACGGGTGACAGAAACTCCCTATTCAACGACCCTGTTGTTCTCGGTGATTGATACGGGGATTGGAATTGCGCCCCAAAACCAAAGTCAGCTCTTTCAACCCTTTTCCCAAGTGGATTCATCGACGACTCGGGAATATGGAGGAACGGGGTTGGGACTGGCGATTTGCCAACAGTTAGTGACCCTGATGGGGGGAGAGATTGGCGTAGAAAGTCGGGAATCAGAAGGGTCACATTTTTGGTTTAAAGTTCCGTTTGAAAAGGCAGAGATTTCTATTGATAAGCTATCAGTACCCCCGGAGATAGCGGGCCTCTCTTTGTTGGTGGTAGCCAACAGGGAAGTGGTGCGAATGGTGATTCGCGATCGCGTCACCCGTTGGGGAATCCAAGTGGAGGAAACTGAGAATGCCACGGCATTAGAGTTCTTGCAAAGTCAATGGGAGGAAGGCATAGAGTATGATATAATTGTTATTGATTTAGAAATGCCGCAGATCGCGGGAATTGCTTTAGCTGAACAAATTAAACAGGATTCTCGATTTGCCAGCATTCCTTTGATTGCGATCGCCGCCACTCATCAGCGCAATCTCGTCAAAACGGCCTTAAACAGTGGCTTTGGTGAATGCCAGATTAAACCCATTAAACCCGCACGATTTTTAGAAGTCATTTGTCGCGCAGCGGGTCTATCGGTAGCCATAGAACCGGAGCGGGTTTCCTATCCCAAAGATAAAATTAACAGGGAACAAACTCCGATTAAAATTCTTTTGGCTGAAGATAATCCGGTCAATCAAAAAGTGGCCATTAAACAACTAGAGCTATTAGGATATCAAGCCGATATTGCTAATCAGGGTGAAGAAGCTCTGAAATTGTGGCAGGCTCATGGTTATCACATCATTTTGATGGATTGTCAAATGCCGGTCCTTGACGGATATCAAGTCACTGGAGAGATCCGCCGCCTAGAACAGGGAAGCGGGGATTCTCCAGTGCGTAACCCCCAGCATACCGTGATCATCGCCATGACGGCTCATGCGATGAAGGAGGACCGGGAAAAATGTTTAGCCGCAGGAATGGATGATTATATTAGTAAGCCAGTTTGTCCGGAACAACTTCAGGCTATACTATCGAAATGGGTCAATCAATTGAGCGGAGCAAGAGTTAGCTTTGAACCCGTTGATGCAGGCGATCGCTCCTCCGGAGACCAGATCCTAGATCTGGAACGTCTTGAACGAATTTCTCAAGGAGATTCGGTTTTTCGGAAAGAGCTGCTAGAAACATTTATTGAAGAACTCCAAACCCATCTCGTATCACTCCAAAGCGTTTTCTTAGAAGACTTGGCGACCCTCAAACAAGAAGCGCATTATATTAAAGGTGCGAGTGGGAATGTCGGAGCTCAAAAAATTTGTAGTATTGCCGCCCAATTGGAGCGAGACGCCAAGCAAGGTAAAACAGATAATCTATCTGATTTATTCGCTCAATTAACTGAAGCCTATCAAGCATTTGTTATTTTTGTAGAGCGAGCCTGGGAGAATGAACCCCTTCTTTAAAAAATTTTTAGTTGTCCACGGCATTGAGTACCTGATCCTTGATTCAGCCTTAACCATCCGTAAAACCTCCAAGGGAGTGGACCGATTTTCTGATTCTCCCGGTCCCATTCAGGTCAATGACGAGGTGGGCCTTGCCTTTCCGGAATTGATTGGAGTAGAGGACCTCTTACAGGAGGTGTTAGAAGGGCGGCAGATCAGCTTTGATTTAAAGTCCTTGAGTCGGTTTACCGAAGCGGGGACGCCGGTTTATTTTGATATGTATGTTGTTCAGCAAGAAGAGAGCCAGGGACAACAACTCATTGTTTTTTTAGAAGATGTCACCGATCGCATGAGCTTGGAACAGCGATTAGTCCAAGCCACCAATGAAACCAATCTTCTGCTCGCGGCTCTCTTTGAATCCAAACGCTATATCGAGCAAATTCTCTCCTCGATGGCTGAGGCATTAATCGTCACCAGTGAAACAGGTTTAATCAAAAAAGTCAATCAAAGCACCCTGGACTTATTTGAGTATTCTGAAGCGGAATTACTCGGAAAAGAGATTTCCCAAATTGTGGGAGAGCATCAGGATTTGGTTAAAGATTTTTTCCTGTCCCAGATGGAGCGAGAGGAACCCGGATTATCCCCGTTAGAAATTGTTTGCCACACCAAAACACGCAAAAAAGTATATGTGGGATTTTCCTGTGCCTTGATTGATGTTTCCGCAGCAGATATTCCCGATTTGGTCTATATCGGTCGGGATATCACCGATCGCAAGCGCAAACAACAACGGAATTTAGCACAATCCGCGACGATTCGGATTTTATCGGAATCAGCAAATCTGGTAGAGGCAGCACCAAAACTGTTGCCTGCCTTATGTGACAGTTTAGAGTGGGATGTCGGCGAAATTTGGCAGGTGCAAACGCGGGATGGAGGCGGGGACTATCCACTCTCTAAGCGGTCCAGGGAGTCAGAACCCCAACCAAATTGTCTCACTTGTCTGCAACTTTGGCATAGCCGGACCCGGGAATGGGAAGCCTTGCGACAGAGCAGAAAGACGCAGTTAGCTGAGGGGGAAGGATTACCGGGTCGTGTGTGGGCGACTCATCAGCCAGTCTGTACAGCGGATCTCCCTAGGGAAGCGATGGAGTGGCCCGGAACCCAATACTTAGTGCAAGCGGGTTTGAATAGTGGATTTGCCTTCCCGATTTTTGGTGACGCTTCGGAAACTCAGTCCCGGGTGGAGCAATCCTCGGAATTGCTCGGGGTGATCGGGTTCTATAGCCGCGATATCCAGACGATTGACGAAGATTTGATGGCAACTTGTAGTGCGATCGCCAGCCAGATTGGTCAATTTATTAAACGCAAACAAGCCGAAGTTGCCCTCCAAGAAAGCGAAGAACGCTATCGCGATTTATTTGAAAATGCCAGCGATTTGATTCAGAGTGTTTCTATAGAAGGTCGTTTTTTGTATGTCAATCGCGCCTGGAAAGAAACCCTGGGATACAGTGAAGCAGACCTGGACCGGATGACGGTATTTGAACTTCTGCATCCCCAAAGCAAATCCCAGTATCAAGACTGCTTTGAACGCATCTTTGCCGGGGAAAACCTTGATGAAATAACCGCAGAATTTGTGACTAAATCCGGCCAGAAAATCTTCTTGCAAGGCAGTATGAATTGTAAGTATTTAGAAAATAATCCCGTGGCCATTCGGGGAATTTTCAGAAACATCACCGAACGAATTAAGGTGGAAAAAGCCCTGCAAAAGCAACAAAAGAAAACCGAAAATTTGCTGTTGAATATTTTGCCGGAACCCATCGTCGATCGCCTCAAATTGGAACCCAACAGTATCGCGGAAACTTATGCGAATGTCACGGTTTTATTTGCGGATTTGGTGGGATTTACCGAAATTGCTTCGGCACTTTCGGCCCTGGAAGTGGTGGAGTTGCTGAATTTAGTTTTTTCCGCCTTCGATCGCCTCACGGAATTGCATCAACTGGAAAAAATTAAAACCATTGGGGATGCCTATATGGTAGTCGCAGGATTGCCCACAGAACGGGAAGACCATGCCGAAGCAATCGCGGATATGGCCCTGGATATGCAAACCGCCTTGAGCCAATTTAATCAACAAAACCAGCAGTCCTTTAGCATTCGGATTGGTATTCATAGCGGCCCAGTGGTAGCCGGGGTGATTGGCATCAAAAAGTTTATTTATGACCTCTGGGGGGACACAGTAAATATTGCCAGCCGCATGGAATCTCACAGTTTACCTGGACGAATTCAAGTCAGCGAAACCACCTATTATTTATTGCGGGAGCATTATGAACTAGAAAAACGGGGAATGATTCCGGTGAAAGGAAAGGGAGAAATGAATACTTATTTTCTCATCGGTTCCAAATCGAAATTCTAGCCGTTGGTTCACAGCCCTGAACCGAATCTTAAAGGGCGATCGGTCTGGGTTTAAATGGACTGGGGGAATCTCATAGACCGGCGGGGATACAAATCCCCGCCAGTGTTTTTGTCCTAACGGTTTAAAAACCTCTAAATCTTTTATGGTTTTACAAAACTGAAAGGGTCTTTCTTGCGCTTAAGCAATGCCAACCAACTCAATTTCAAAAATCAAATCTTTTCCAGCCAGGGGGGGATTGGCATCTAAAGTAACTTTTGACTCAGAAATTGCCGTAATCACCACGGGAATAATTTGATCCGGGGCTTGTTGAATTTGTAATTGTTGTCCCACATCTAAAGGGATATTATCCGGCAGTTGCTGCCGCTCAACTTCCACCACCATTTCTTGCCGATGGGGACCATAAGCCTCTTCCGCTGGAATTTTTTCCGTTTTGGATTCCCCCGGACTCATCCCTAAAACTGCTTGTTCAAAACCGGCAATGAGTTGTCCTTCCCCCAAAACAAATTCCAGAGGGTCGCGATCGATGGAGGAATCAAATACAGTCCCATCATCTAATTTACCCGTGTAGTGAACTTTCACCATATCGCCTTGCTTGGCTTGGCTCATTTTGTTGGCTCCTAATAATGTTTACGAAAACAAAGCATCCAAATCTATGGCTGATTAGTTATTACTCTATGCCTAAGCCCGTTAAAAAAACGGGTTTTATAGACTAGATTGAAGTGAAGAAATCTTGGGTCTCCTTCATGCTAAATCAGTCAGGCTGGAGGACCTTAACCCCAGGGAAACCATGAACGCTGAAATCCCCAGCCAACCTAGACCTCTGTTCCCGTTGTGGTTATCGGTTAGTATTTTAACTTGCCAGACGGAATTTTGCAGGGAGAGGGGAGAGTTCGTAGTAACGACTTTAGTCGTTACCGCGTGACGTGGCGATCGCCACGTCACGCACTCTCATGAGGCTCTGCCTCCAGTTAAGGAGCAGGCGCTTAAGCTCCAGAGTGCTTGTGACGGCTGTACTCCATGCCAGGAGTAGCACTACAGGCGCGATCGCCGCCAATTGTGCGTGACGTGGCGATCTCCACGTCACGCGGTAACGACTGAAGTCGTTACTACAAACTTTCCCTTGTTCCCCCTACAAGCAAGCGTCCTTTGAGCAAATACACCTGCATTGCTCCCTTGCCTTTAATCTCGATCGCCCCTCTTTCTTCAAAACGATATTGATTTTTCAAACAGTCATAAGTGGCCCTAGAAACTTGAATTTGGCCGGGAATACCGTGGGATTCCATTCGGGAGGCGGTATTCACGGTATCCCCCCACAGATCATAGATAAATTTTTTAATCCCAATCACCCCAGCAACGACGGGTCCGGTATGGATCCCCATCCGCATTTTTAAGGATTGATGAAATTCGGCATTAAATCGGGCGATTTCCTCCTGCATTTCTAGGGCCATCTCTGCGATCGCCACGGCACTATTTTCACAGGGAACCGGCATTCCCGCTACAACCATGTAACAATCGCCAATGGTTTTAATTTTTTCTAACTGATACCGTTCCAAGGCGCGATCGAAGCGAGAAAAAATATTATTGAGTAACTGGACCAATTCCGCCGCTTCAATTTGAGCGGAGAGTTGGGTAAAGCCGACAATATCGGCAAATAACACCGTGACTTCAGCAAAAGTATCGGCAATATTTTCTTCCTGACCCTTGAGGCGATCGGCAATGACTTCAGGTAAAATATTGAGCAACAAACTTTCCGCCTTTTCTCGTTCGATTTCCAGGGCTTTCGTTGAGGATTCCAACGTCTCTAACATGGCATTAATGGTCTGGGCCAAACTGGATAATTCATCTTTTCCAGAGACTGAAACTCGCAAGGCTAAATCTCGGCAGTGATCAATTTGTTTGACATCTTGACTCAAAGATGATAATCGAGCCAACACCATTTTTTCGAGCAATAATAGGGTGCAAACTCCAAAAACTACACCGACGATCGCCAGAGAAACTATCATATACCTTGAACTGGCTTGACCTTGATGGTAAATATCTCTGGGGATATTCAGTTCTAATAAGACTGCGGGGTTACCATAGATATCTCGTAATAAACTATACCCTGCCATCCATTCTTGACTGAGTGGTTCAATCAGGATAGGAGGATCATCAGACATCTGGGATAAGCGGGCGATCGTGGGTTGGAACTCCACCGGGGTAGTCGGATCCATGAGTCCATAAGCCCTGACATCCAAATGGGTGAGTGTTGCCAACCGCTGGATTTCTTCGCGATCGAGAAAGCGGGCGATCGCCAGGGTTCCCCGAGTGGGAAGATTCCCCTGACTGTTGAGAATGGGTCCGGCGGCGATCGTCATCGGACGATTATTAATGGTGACAATTCCCGCCAAAGCATCTTTGGGTTTTAACACCTGAATCGAAGTCGCTGCAATCTTCTGAGAAACCTCTGCTGGAATCGGCGCTAACTTCTGACGAACCAAGTCAAAACCCTGACCAAAAACCAGTTCCCCTTCTTTATTAATAAAGAGAATTGCATTAGCTCGCAGGGATGCTAAATTGACTTCCCCTAAATTCCTATCAATATAATCTAAATTGCCATCTTCGATAAACCGATAAGTTTCATCCCACACCCCCCACTGAAAGTTGAGAGCCTGTAATTCCTGCTGATAATTGGAGAAGGCATCCAAAACTCTTTTGACATTCCGCCTTGCTTCTTTTTCTTCTAAAGTGGTAAAGCCATTGAGTAAAATCGTTGAGGAGGTCAAATGCACGACTCCAAATAACCCAGCCAGGGTCAAGCCGATCGCCAGTAATGTTTTCTTGCGGAGGGTCATCAGGCCACCAGAGGGGATGGGACATATCAGAGAGATTATGACATGGATTGGCTATTTTTTGAGAATTGTGTTCTGACTTTATTTACAACCAACACCCATGCCTGCTACTGCTATCCGAAGAAAGCCCCCAACCCAGAGTCAAGAGAAGACGCACTTTCGCTCCTCACATTTTATCTGAGTTCGTAGTAACGACTTCAGTCGTTCTCTTATCTGGGTTCGTAGTAACGACTTCACTCGTTCTCTTATCTTGGTTCGTAGTAACGACTTCAGTCGTTCTCTTATCTTGGTTCGTAGTAACGACTTCAGTCGTTCTCTTATCTTGGTTCGTAGTAACGACTTCAGTCGTT
>NZ_JAMXFD010000023.1:0-75283 GCF_025370875.1 Laspinema palackyanum D2c | reverse complement strand
CTCTTCATGTTCGTAGTAACGACTTCAGTCGTTATCTTCAAAATTTATATGCGATTATATAGCAGTTCACGCAGTTATAAGGTACATTTTTTTGGGGAGTGCGAGGATCTTGCTCGCTCTTGACAAGAAAGAGCGAGCAAGATCCTCGCACTCCTCTCAATATCTGTACCATAAGAGTGGGGGAACCGTTATAGCAGTCCTAAATGATTGCTAACAAAGGTAGGGAGGAAGATGTAAGTGCTGACAACCTTTAATAGAACGACTGAAGTCGTTACTACGAACAATTAAGAACGACTGAAGTCGTTACTACGAACAATTAAGAACGACTGAAGTCGTTACTATGAACAATTAAGAACGACTGAAGTCGTTACTACGAACAATTAAGAACGACTGAAGTCGTTACTATGAACAGTTCAAAATAATTGATTAATTAGTGGGACTGAGTGCGTTCTAAATAGATCTGGGCAACTTTATCTTCTGGGTTGATTCGGAGACATTTTTGAAAGAAGCGGGCGGCTTCGGGATAGGAACCTTTATTGTAAAACTGGATGGCTTCTTCAAAGATGCTTTTGGTGATTAATTTGCCCTCGCGGATGGCGGGGGGGTCGGCATCAAAGACTTCATAGACGGAGACAATTTCGGATTTGCCTTTGACTTGAACGCGATCGATATGTCTGATATTATAAGAATTCGGGTCTTTCAAGCTACAAAAGGTGCGATCGCCTATTAACAAGGCTACCCCATAATTTTTAGTCAAGCCTTCAATCCGGGAGGCTAAATTGACTGCATCACTAATCACCGTACTATCCATCCGTTTCTGTCCACCAACGGTGCCCAGCATTAAGGACCCTGTATTAATCCCGATGCCGATATGAATCGGCAGATAACCGCTTTGTTCCCGTCCTTGATTGTATTCGGCGAGTTGGTTTAACATGGTAATTCCGGCTTTGACGGCATCATCGGCGCTGCCGCTAAATAAGGCCATAATCGCATCCCCAATATATTTATCAATAAAGCCATTGTTGTCCGCAATAGCCGGTTCCATACTGGAGAGATAAGAGTTAATAAATTTAAAATTATCTTCCGGGGTCATGCCTTCGGAAAGGGTGGTAAAATCGCGAATATCCGAAAATAAAATGGACATTTCCATTTCGACGGCTTCCCCGAGTTTGACTTCGACAATGCTTTCATAGCCTAAAAAATAGAGAAACTCATGGGGAACAAAGCGCCCGTAGGCATCGGTGAGTTCTAATTCCGCATCAAGGGCATCTTCTAGGTTTTGATTGAGTTCAAAGAGTTCTTTGGTAAAGCGTTCTCGTTCGGCTTCGACTTGTTTGCGATCGGTAATATCTTGAAAGGCAGCCATTGCGTAGGAAATATTGCCATTATCATCATAAATCGGGGTTCCCCAGGCTTCGATGGGGATGGTGGCATCAGGGCGGTGAATTTCCATATCATCGGCAGTGGTGCGATCGCCATGAAGTGCGCGCACGATGGGTAAGCGTTCCGAGGGATAGGGCCGATCGCTCCCCACAAAATAGATTTGATAAACATCAGATAACCGCTGAGTTGGTGCGTTCGTTACGGGTCCTTTACCTAATAATTCTTTGGCTTTTTGATTGGTATAATAGGGTTTACCCTTGGCATCAAGAACGGCAATGGCTACGGGCATAGCTTCTAAAAACTGGGTCAATTGACTTTGGCTATCGCGCTGGAGTCCCCGGCTATAATATCCGGCAATGGTGATCGCTGAAGTGGTTAAAGCAACGATGGGAGAGACGATGGGAATCCACCAACTATTTAAAAAAGCAACATAACCCCCAATTAAAAGTCCCAGATTCCCCAATCCTAGCCAGACGGCAAAAATTGCCCATCGCCCGCTTGAATTGTTTTTGAAAATTCGAGCTTGGAGCAAGGAATAGGAGACGGTGGCCCCAAATAGGGAGTTGAAGATGACCCAGAACCATTCCGCAGAATCCCGCCAAACTTGAATAAAGGGGCGACCATCGAGGGCGGCGCTTAAAATTTGGGCGATCGCATTGGCATGAATCACCACTCCAGGCATTCGGTTCAGACTATTGCCATAGGCACTGTAGGGGGTCAAAAATAGGTCATTCAGACTCTCAGCGGTCACCCCGACTAACACCACCCGATCGCGGATTAAATCCGGGGAAATGCGATCGGTCAAAATATCAGTCATGGAAATTGTTTTAAAATTCTTTTCTCTCCCCTTATAGTTCAGAAAAATTTGATACCCCCCCGTATCTGCCCGGACATATCCCCCTTCATTTCCTTCTAGGGGGATAAACCGGGCTTGACCCAATTGTAAGTGGGAACTATTGGGGTCTACCGCCTCTAAAGCCTTCCCTTCTGCTTCCAAATACATTAAACTTATCCGGGCGGATAAACTTAATTTAGTCTCATCATCATCGGTAACCACCGAGAGTAAACTGCGACGAACTTTACCATCGGGATCCAAGACCAAATCCGCCATTGCCACCTGGCCAAGGTCTTCTAAAATCCGAGGAGGTTTGACTCGATTGCCCACCACTTTTTCTATCCCAATTAAATTCGGGGTAGATTCAAAAACCTGTTCTAATCTTTCCGACCCCGGTTCTACGCGAAAATTCCGATATAAATCAATCCCAATGACCCGGGGTTCATAAGCGCTAACTTTTTCTAATAATTGGGCTAAAACCGCATCGGGCATTGGCCATTGACCGACTTTTGTAAGATCGTTCTCATCAATGGTGACGATGACAATTCGAGGGTCCGTGGGTTCAGAGGGACGGTAACGAAAAAATAGGTCTAACGTGGCCCACTCTAACAGTTGAAAAAGACCCGCTGAGTTGGCAGAAATCACGATCGCAGCAACAGTTGGGGCAGTCATCAAGACGCCACGCCATTTCCAAACTTGCTTTCTGAGCTTTAGCCACATCTTTTATCGATACCCAGAAAGGACCACAGAATCTAGGTTTATCCCAAATTTTAGAAGAATTCCTGGGGTTTGTGGAGAAAAGCAACACCAATTGACCACAGCCCATCCAGTTTAAAGAGATACCGATGATGAGCTCAACGTGATGGGTTCAGTTCCCGGCTGCTACCGAGGAAAAACCTCTGCTTGCCCAAAAATAGCGTTATCCCCCATCCGGTCGTAAAAAGTCGGTTTTCTTTACTCTATGAGCCTGTCAAAGCGGACGGGATCGGAAAAGCCGGGAAGAATATTTCCCGGCTTGATGAAATGGCAACGGTTGAGCGGACATGGGAGTAAAAGGAGTCCTGAACAGGATTGAACCCTCAAGGACCCCATTTAAGGCTGTGCAATGGGTTTGGTGGCAATGGACTCTAATCCAACTGAGGCTAATAAGCCCATCCAACTCTCTAGGATTGTCGGGTCATTGGGACTGGACTGCCGAAGCTGGACTAAGGTGGTCATCATGTCATACCAAATCCCGGCGTTTCCGTACTGCTGCGCGAGTTCCAGGGTGGGATCAGCCTGCTGGGAACCGAGGGTTAGGGAGTTGGCTTCCACACGGCGAATGTCTCCCTGGACACCGGGACTATCGGGTTTGAGTCCGGTTTCATCAATGAGGATAAAGGTCCAGCTATAGGTTTGGCCGATTTCTAAAGGTGGTGCATCATCGGGTAAGGCGATCGCCATGACTGCACCTTCGCCTTCAGGTACCGGGATACTGGTTTGGTAGTGATGCTGATTATTTTCATCTTTGAGGGCGAAAAATAGCTCCCTCGCTGAGGTTTTAGGAACATAAACGTAAAACGTCGGGCGATCGGCTACGGTCAACCCCTGATATGCTTCTGGGGAGAGTGGTGTGACGCACCCACTAGACAACTGTGGTTCTTGCACACAGGAATTTCCATCCCGGGAAGCACCCCCTGCGGTATTGCGAGGTTGCCCCTTGCCGGGGGGATTGAAAGTGACTTGAGCGATCGCCCCGGTTTGTAGCCGTTGAGCATCGCTGCTGGACTGAGCCTGCGCTGGATTAAAAATTCCTCCCACCCATGCCACATTTAAGGATAGGGTGAACAAGAGGGTTAGAGGTACATTAGTCTGTTGCCTTGCCATATTACAGTTACCCCTCTAGGATAATGTGCCGCTTTATTCCACTTTACTCTATAGTTTGAGTCTCTTTCAACTCAAATCTTATAGTTTTTATAAAGTTTTCTTACAACTTCAATTGAGATTCTGCATTGCTATCATTGATTCCAGGGTTTCCATCCCCCAATCCGGATGATTTTTCTTTCCTGATGACATTTTCCGCGACCGAGTGGTCAGGATTATTTTGTCTTAATTGAGTCGTAAATTATCCGTTCACAGCGGACAAATACCCCGATTAATTTTCCAAACCCCTGCATTCTTTGCCAATCCAGTTGCTGTAATTGCCAGTTATAGATTCCGTTGCGCTTAAAGGACCAGAACATTCACCGATCCGAGCATCTTGCTCCCTAATTAGCCTCATGGGAGAAAAATGCTCCTTCTACAGACCCAGAATGGTACAAGTCCGAGGAACCTCGAATTTCCTCGAATTTCTCAAATTTAAAGCCAATTTCCGACCAAAATAAACGGGGCCCAGTAAAACGGATGTTGGTACTGAGGTTGCTGCAATAAAGCGACTTGAGCGCGACGGAGGGCCTCAGCCTTGTTCATCTGACCGAGGGAAAATTCCCGATAAAAATCAGCCATCAACTGTGAGGTAGACTCGTCTTTGACGGACCACAAGGTAGCTAAAGTCGATCGCGCACCCGATCGCACCGCCACCCCTGCTAAACCCAAAGCCGCCCGTTTGTCCCCGGTTGCGGTTTGACAGGCACTAAACACCAGCAACTCAATCGGGGGAATCTCGGACTGGGTGACCCCCCAACGACCCGTTTCTCGCGATCGCAAAATTTCCTGGAGTTGGTTGACATTCACTTTCTGATCATAAGTGAGAATAAAGGTGTTCTCAGGATTGGAACTAAACTGGCCGTGGGTGGCCAAATGGACCACCGGAAAAGAACTCTGTTGAATCTCCTGCTTGAGCGCATCCGCAGTAAACTCTTGATTTAAAATCATCTGCGCTGGGAGATGAGAGCTAATCTCCTCCAGTTCACGAGCAACCCCAGGCAGGGCACTAAATCCCTGACGCGCTTCGGTCAATCCCACAGTTAAGGCCCGGAGTTGGTTCTGGCCGATCGCCTGGGGTGCCAGCAACTGCAATCCGGGGGTGAGGGCAATGTTATAGGTTTCCACCAGATACCGTTCTCCATCATAGAGCGCGGCCATCGGCAGATTTCGCAACAGGCCATCAAGCACAAACACCAGAGTCTGCATTTGAGCCTCGGCTAAACTCGCTTCTGCCGGTCGAATCAGCCAGTCATACACCTGTTCCGATAACCGCAATCGCTCCTGATCCGAGAAAAAAGGATTCAAAGCAGCAAGTAACCGTTCCAGGGTGCGTTCCACCTCACTCTGGGGTAGCTCGGTGGCATAATGACGCAGGGGTTCTCCCGGGATGGAGAGAATCACCTCCAGGCGATCGGGTAAAATAATCGGATAAATCGCCGCAGCGTGAGCATCCACCTGGTCAATTTGCACCGGGGGGATATCTAAACAGGCTTGGCGAAAAAAGTTTTCTAATTCAGCCAGTTGCAAGGCTTCGAGGGTTTCCCGGGCTTGTTTGAGCTGGTCTTGAGTGGGATTGCCACTCAACAGTAAACTGACCAATTCCCGGTAGATGGGTTCAACCCGTTCTTGAAAGGAAAATTGTACCTCTTGGCCGATCGCCACTAAATCTCGGCGCAGGAGAGACAAACTGCGAACCGCTTCGCTATAGGCAGCGATCGCACTTTCCGTCTCCCCGGTTTCCTTTAAAATCCGTCCCAGTTGCCATTGCCAGCGCGCCGCAATCTCTTTGGCATTAATACTGATGGCGATCGCCAGCGCTTGCTGGGTCAATGTTTGGGCATCAGAAAATTGCCCGATGCGTTTGTACAAATGCCCTAACTCCCCAATAGCGTAGGATTGCGATCGAAGATCTTGCAGCGCATTCGCCTCTTGAACTGCCGTTGCCAGGATTTGGGCAATTTCTGGCGCACTCAGGGTTGAATTAGCTTCTCCATTTGCCGATAACCCCTCTAGCATTTTCAGGGCCGAAAACGCGAAATTCACCCGAGCATAGACCCCAGAACGACTGGGAGGGAGGGTTGCCAGTTGCTCGGTGATGGGGTTTAAGAGCGATCGGGCAGTTTCCCACTGTTGAGTTTCGACAGATAAACTGAGTTGATTGAGTAGAGCATCCAGTTTAGTGAGTGGTGCAATCGCCATTGCTGCCGCTTCCCGATAGTAGGTGAGAGATTGGTCCGAATCCTGTAAGGCGCGGGCGGTATTGCCCAAACTCAACAGGGTGGTACTGATTTCCCCGAGAGAGCGCAAATTTCGGGCAATGGCTAAACTTTGTGATAACACCCGTTGCGCTTCGGGTAAATCTCCGACGACTTGTAAGGCGTTGCCGAGATTTTGTAAGCCGGTGATTTTCAGATTTGAATCCGGTTGGGAGAGCAGTTGTTGCTTCACCTGCTCTAATAACTGTCGCGATCGCCGGTACAATCCTAAGGTTTGCATCCCTTGAGCTTGGTTAATTTGACTGCCCAAAACCCCAATGAGGTCTCCTTGGGCTTGATACAAGGATTCGGCTTGTTTCCAACTATCGAGGGCAGATTCGGGTTCTCCCCGGGCCAATTGTAGACTGCCTTTGCTGTTCAAGGCTTGGGCGCGAATCCGTTGGGCGACTGAATTGGCGGATCGGTGAGAGGGAGTTCCTAGGGAATCGAGGAGGGATAAACTCTCTTGCATCGCCCCTTCTGCGCGGTCCCACTCTCCTAACGCTTGATAGGCGAGGGTGAGATAGTTGAGACAGAGGGATTGATTGAGGCGATCGCCCCCCTGTTGATACCCCTCGGCAGCGCGGTTCCAAACCCTGACTGCTTCTGCAAACCGTCCCCCCTGATAAAGCTCCCGTCCCTGATTGAGGAGAGTCTCCCGTTGCTCCTCCACCGACTGAACAGGGAGTTGGGACAATGGGTGGCGATCGCCTGAATTTTCCTGGACGGGAGTAAATGTGAGGAGTTGTGAGGGGAGAGGACGCAGACCCGAGGCGATCGCCGGTACCACCCCGGTGACGAATCCCAACGCCATCACAAAAGCTAGACCCCTCAGCAGCAGTCGGTATCCCCTCCGGGTAAAAATACGGGATTGCCAGTGGTTACAGCGCGATCGCGATCGGGTGATTAGTTGGGTCAACATTCCTTTCATAGACTGGGTACTAAATATCAAACTGCCATTGGATCAGAGATCTTGCACCATTCTCAACACCTATAGGGGGATCAATCCCCCGCCTCATAGCTAAAGTCGGATAAATCTGAGATCTTGCACCATTCTTAACAACCGGGGGGGGTTGAACCTTTTAGTCTGTAGAGGCGCTTTTATAAGCGCCTCTACGGCGGGGGATAAATCCCCCGCCTAATAGCTAAAGTCGGTTGAAACCGACTATAAGTCTTATCGGGTGGTTTTTTTAGTCGTCTTTAGACGACTTTAGCTATTAGGCGGGGGATTTATCCCCCGCCGGGTGTTGCCTTTAGCTGTTGTTAGGCTGCCAACGTTTCAACCCCCTCCGGTTGTTGCAACTGTTACACCTGTTCGGCTATTCCATCAAGGAATTTTCATAAATTTCTGTTAGGGATAAGGTTAATCCCAGGGATTGCAAATGCAGGTCTTCTTTGGGATTTAAAAGAGTTTTTTCCCAGTGTCCTTCTGCGGTTTTGCGATAAATTTCAATCCCTATTGGGTCTTGATGAACAAGGACATATTCCTGGAAACTGGGTAAGGTTTGATAGGCGAAAAACTTTTCCTGACGGTCCGTACCTAGGCTATTACCCGAGAGAATTTCTATAATTAAGCGCGGTTGAGTTTTATACTGGGGATGGCGGTCTTCCGGTTCACAAATGACCATAACATCGGGGTAATAGGCAACATCTACCGATGGAATCCAGAGTTTCATTTCCGCAGTAAATACTTGGCAGTTTGTATCTCGCAGCCTGTCGTAGAGTCCGGATCCGATATTGATAGCAATGCGATCGTGTTGGGGACTGAGGGTTTCAATTTCAAAGAGTTGACCGGCGATATAGTCATGGCGAACGGGACTGGTTTTCTCCAATTCAAGATAGTCCGAAAAGGCCAAGGTTGTGAGTTCGTCGTCCATTTGAGCTGTGCAATTTGAGGGGTTGACTGTATTGTAGCGGTTTGTTGCCAAGAGGAGGCGATCGCCTTGTTCACCCCATTTGTGACAAGTCCAAACAAACTCCGCCAGCAACCCGGTTTCTGGTCCCCTAGTCCGTTTCTGAAACGGGGTTTCTCATCCCCATCTGTGACAAGCCTTGTCCCAATTGAAACTTGTATCCACCGAGTTTTAGACTGAGACAGTATCTTGACTTATCAATTTAGGGCAAGTGAGGGAAAAGTTCCCAGAAGAGGGTTCCCTAATGTAAAGAAATCATAACAATTATGGCAAAGTTGGGTTTGCGGATTCTCCTAAATATAGCGAAGGGAAAAAAGGCAGAGAATGACGCGAATGAAGCGAAATAACCTAACCATTGTATCCAGGGTTACAGTTAAGATTGAATTAATCACTACTGGGGATAGAAATTAATCAATCATTTGCAGCCAACCGCGCCGGACTGCATAGACTAGGCGATCGATGAGGGTAATTTCTTCATCACTGAGGTCCTGTTCTAAAAGGGCAACTTTGATAAATTGCCGATCGCGTTGGGTAATCCGTCCGACGGAATAAATATGAGAAAAAACATCGGTTACGGTCAGGTTCGGGAACTGGTAAATCGCATCTATGATCATCATCAGAATTTTTGTAAGCTTCAAATTTTTTATGAGCATCTGAAGCTACCATAAACGCGATCGTCCTGATTCAACCACCGCAGATCTATAGAAATCGAGTCTCCGTAATTTCTCGGATATTCGGATCCGTGGATTCTCGTATTTCCCACGGCAGAGGTAAAATAACTTAATAAACCGCCGATCGCCGGGAGTCTGCTACCCCATAAATTGCAGCGAGGATCAACCATCCCAAAATGTTCACCCGAGAGTCAAACAGGGTGACATCGAAGAGGTGAAATAAGGTACAACTGGCAAAGGTAACAAGGTAGGTGAAAAAAATTAGGCGATCATTGGTCATCACTCCCGGGACAGAGGCAGTCCCCTCGACATTACCCTCTACAGGCAGATCGGACCAATGCTTTAAGGTTAAGATCCCTTTTGCCAGGACCCAAGCGACTAACCCGGACAATAAAAGCATCCCGGGAATTCCGGTTTCTGCACTCAGCATTAAAAACAAGTTGTGGGGATGACCCATCCAGACTTGGGTTTGAGCTTCGTAGAGTTCGGTAAAGCTTCGCAATCCCCACCCGGTGATCGGGCGAGTCTGAGTCAAATCCCAGGCAAATTGCCATTGAGTCTTGCGGAGGGTTGCCACGGGGCGATCGGGATATAACTGGTCCGTGATGCGCATCCAAAAATAAGCCGGAACGATCGCCTGCAAACCTTGGCGCAGGGGGTGAGGACCAAAAGCCGACCCCAACACAGCAGACAGGGCACCGATAACGAACAGTAGCAGCCAACGCCATCCCAGGTACAGGATAAACCCCAACCCCGCCATCGAGGCGATCGCCCAACCGTTGCGGGAATTGGTCAACACCAAGGCGATCGCATTCACCAGTAACGCCAGGGTCAAAAACACCAAACCCCACCCCACTTTTCCTTCCTCTCCCGTTACCGAGAGGTCAATGGTTTTCACCACCCGGGGATCGCGGGGATCGCGGATTTTTTCCGGTTTTTTCGGCTGTTGTTTCAGGGTTCGCCATGCCTGAAAGGTCTCACACCACAGTCCCAATCCCAGAATAAAGGTCATTAAAAAATAACTGGCCAAAACGTTGGCATATTCAAACACTGACGCCATCCGTCCCGGAGGTGCGCCAGTGGCATCCAACCGCCAATCTAAAATTAATCCTAATTTGACGGGTCCCGCCCATCCCCAAAAGAGTTGACCCCAGCCAATCACAGCGATCGGGACTGAGGTGGCGATCGCAATCCAAGCCATTCGCCGCATCTGTGCAGGGGTCTGGATGAGGAGGCTAAAGGTGACGAATAAGGCAAAGAAGGGCAGAAAATTAAATAATCCCAGGAAGGCAGAGAGGCGATCGGGTGCAAACAGGGTTGTTAAGACTAACCACAGGGCCAGGACCGCAAATCCTTGGTTGAGCGATCGCCCGTGAATTTCCCGGTATCGTTCTTTCCAGGTGCCAAACAGGGCGAACAACAAACCCATCCCACCCAGTAACGGACTCATGGGTAATAAAAACAGTCCCACTTGGGCGCTATTCCACCAAAGTTGTAACCGGCGATCGGGATGGCAAATGGTCCGCAGGGGTAAGGATTTGGTCATTGGCAGAGTGCAGGATTTAAGGATGAAGGATGAAGGATGAAGGATGAAGTGGCAAGGATGAGGGAAATAAGGAACGCGGGATAACGACTGAAGTCGCTACTACAAACATCGGATAACGACCATCTTCCCCATCTCCCCAATCTTTCCAATCTCCCCCATCTTCCCCATCTCCCAGCAACCACTCATTAAGCAAATTCCCAACAGTCACTGCGGGTTAACCGAATTTGGGCCAAGGTAAAAATGGTAGGGATGATGCGTCCATAGTTGGTAGCAATGGTCCGCCAGCCTAAATCCGCGAAGAACCAGCCCCAGAGGACGGGTCCGAGTAAGGCTAAGGCACTGCGGGCGGCCCCATAGCGGGCGACGGAGAGGGCCATTCCGCGTTTGGCAGTTTGGGCGGTGAGGTAGGTTTGAACTTGACCGGCTGCCACTGCGCCCCCGCGAACGATCGCGGTTTGGGCGACTTGATAGCGGGCAAAATGGAGGGCAAACTGATGGGCAATATGTTTCAGGACGATCGGCTTAACGACGGAAGTAAAGGCTACGGCACTACCCCCTTTGAAGAGTAAGCCAAGGGGGTCTTTTTGGACCGACAGGGGCAGGGGTTTGGGAATGGTTGCCGATGCCAGCGATCGCTGGACCCTTACCGTCAAGGCGTTTTGTTCGGATGCCGGGAGTTGTCGCCATGCTTTGCCCAATAAGCACAGAAACACCTCGGCTTCTAAATCCGTGGTGGAGAGGGCTTGAGAATAGGGAATTTTTAAATAGCGGCAAACTTGGATGAGGGTTTGTCGGTAGGTGACTTTGCGGGTTTTTCCTCTTAAAACGGTTAACCCATCGGCGGCGAGATAGCGAAATCTCTCTTCGATCGCATCTAGCCAGAAATCGCGATCGCGACTTTGGATATCGATCGGTTCTGGAGTTTGTAGGTAATCAATCGGATTAAAGCGACGACGGAACAAGATGTCCGTGATTTGCTGTAATTCCTCTTCTGTGGCTAACTCTAGCGCTGCTCTCAGTTCGTCCAAGGTTGGCTTCCTCCCCTGTGCTTGTCTTGTAAACCCTGCGGTTTCGACCGATTGGCCATCTTGATGTTGGCGATTGATCCGCCCACTCAAGGGCCAGAAATATTTACCGTCTGTTCCTGCCTGTTGAGTTGACCGATTGCTGTTAGCTTACTCGAAACCGTCCCAATTCCGGTAGATTAGTCAAACCCCTTTTTTTACACCCGATGAGGACAAACCGATGAGCGATCGCATCGTTGAATTTGATATTGCCGTGATCGGTGCGGGGATCGCGGGATTGACCTGTGCCCAACAGTTGCGGTGTCTGGGTCGTTCTGTTGTCGTCCTCGAAAAATCTCGCGGCGTGGGCGGACGAGTCGCTACCCGTAGATTATATGATACCCAGGCTGATTTTGGCGCACCGTTTTTAGATCCCCGGGGAATGCTTTCTCAACAGTTGGTGCAGGTCCTGTCTCGGGCGGGAATTGTGGTCCCTTGGACCGATACGGTTTATCAGCTAGAACCCACACCCGATCGGGTGGGACTATCCGGACAAAGCCTCCCTACGCAGGCTACTAGCGAAAACAGTTCTTTGACAAGTGGATGGGGTATGAATCCCGCTGTAACCCTTTCTGCTCCTTATTATGTGGCCCCAGCGGGGATCAATGCGGTGGGCAAGTTTTTGGCGCGTCAGCTAGAGATTTGGCGTTGCCGTCGCGTCCAAACGGTTAGCCCCACGGACCAGGAGTATTGGCATTTGGAGTTAGAAGGGATGGGAGAGGTTGCGGATGCTGCTGTCCCTCTGGCAGTTCGGGCAAAAGCCCTGGTGATGGCGATTCCGGCCCCCCAAGCGGTGATGCTGTTAGAGTCGGGGGATCCGGGTTTGCCTCGTCCGTTCCTCGATCGCCTCAAGGCGGTGGAGTTTGATCCCTGCATTAGTGTGATGGCGGGGTATCCGGCATCAAAACAACGAGAGTTAGTCCAGGCAGAATATCGGGGGCGATCTCTACTCTTTCCACCAGAGAGTCCCTTGCGGGGACTGTTTTGGCAGAGTAGCAAGGGTTCAGGGGCGACTCAACCTGTGTTTGTGTTGCACAGTAGCGCCCAGTTTGCCGAACAATATTTAGACGCCACGGACGTAGAAGCAGTGGGGAGAGAATTGTGCGATCGGTTGGGGGAATCGGTGTTTCCTTGGTTGAAGGAGCCAGAATGGATGCAGGTCCATCGTTGGCGCTATGGGTTTTGTCGGCGTCCCTTAACCGAAGCGTTATTGACGGCGACGACACCTTTACCGATGGTTTGTGCGGGAGATTGGTGTGGCGATCGGCAAATTGAAACTGCATTGCAATCCGGTTTAGCTGCTGCCGAATGGGTGAGCGATCGCCTAGGGGGAGGCCCGATGCCACCTTTGGCGAGTTTATGGGAGGCGATCGCGCAGGAGAAATAACCGGCTTAATTTGAATTCAGAACTTCAATAATCATCTGTAAAACACAAGAGACGAACCCTCTATATAGAATGGCTCTCGGTGCTCGTTTGTAGGGTAAATTCCTCAAATTTTGTAAAGTTCTAGTATCTGTCCCTGACTTGACATGGATTTAGCTCAATTGTAACTTGGAGCCGAGTTAAAGGAACTCTCTTGATCGCTGAGTTCACTGGTGCCTATTATCCTATGGGAGTTGAGTGGGCGATCGCGCTCCTTTAATGGTTCAGTTTGGATAACAGCTTTGTGGGGTCGAAGTTTTCCCGTAAGGATAGGACCCTCACTTGGCTAGAATAGGAGTAATCGAAAAACCCTACCCCGGGACGTTCCCGAACCGAGTCAGTGAGCAGGCGATCGCTGCTCGTTGTCTCTGGGGAAAAACTGTTATTCTATTTGTAGCTCTCAGGCATCTTAACTTCCATTGCGAAACCCCTCAAACTAACTTGACCAGGAAAAACTATGCTCTCTTTTGCGGGTTATGAAATCTTAGAAGAACTTCATGAAAGTAATCAAACGATTGTTTGTCGAGGCCGCAAGGAAGGCCAAAAGCAGACGGAAATTCTCAAATTCTTAAAAAATGAATATCCGACCCCAACAGAAATTGCTAAATTCCGACATCAATATGAAATTGTCAAGCCGTTAAATATCCCAGGGATTGTTAAAGCTTTCAGCCTCAAAAACTGGGGTAGAGGTCTAGTTTTAACGATGGAAGATGCCGGCCCTTTCTCTGTAGAGCAACTGCTTTCTACTCAAAGTCTGGACTTAGAAAACTTTTTTAAAATCGCGATTCCCGTTACGACCAGTTTAGGAGAACTCCATCAACAATCCATTATTCATTTGGATATTAAACCCCAAAATATTGTGGTCAATCTCGACCCCTTCCGAGTGACCCTGATAGATTTTGGCATTTCTACTCGTCTGGAACGCTCCCACCAAACCTTGAGTAATCCGAATTTACTCGAAGGCACTCTGGCCTATATGTCCCCGGAACAAACCGGGCGGATGAATCGTTCCATTGACTACCGCACGGACTTTTATTCTCTGGGGGCGACCTTTTATCAAATGCTCACGGGGGAACTCCCATTTCCCACAACGGACCCGTTAGAAATGGTTCATGCTCATATTGCTAAACAACCGATTCTCGCCCATCAAATTAATCCAAATATTCCTCCGGTGGTGAGTGCCATTGTCATGAAATTGCTCTCCAAAACAGCGGAAGAACGGTATCAAAGCGCCTATGGGTTAATTTACGATTTAGAGAAATGCTGGAGAGAATGGCAAGAAACCGGCGAAATTGAGTGGTTTACCCCAGGGGAACAGGATGCCTCGGATAAATTCCAAATCTCCCAGAAACTTTACGGCAGAGTAGGGGAAATTGAGGCTTTAATGGCGGCATTTGGACGAGTCAGCGGAACCGCCAAAAATGCAGAATTTTCAAAGCCTAATTCACCGGGAATTGAACTGATGTTAGTGTCAGGGTTTTCCGGGATTGGCAAATCGGTGATTGTTCAAGAAATTCACAAACCCATCGCCCAACAACGGGGCTATTTTATCTCGGGAAAATTTGACCAATTCAACCGGGATATCCCTTATCAATCCCTGATTCAAGCCTTCCAAAATCTGATTCGGCAAATATTAACAGAAACCCCGGAACGATTGGCGCGTTGGCAACAGCGGATTATGGAGGCGTTAGGAACGGAAGGGCAGGTGATCACCGATGTAATTCCGGAATTAGAGTTGCTGATTGGGGAACAGTCTCCAGTTCCTGAACTGCCACCCACGGAAACCCAAAACCGATTTAATTTACTATTTCAAAAGTTTATAGCCGTTTTTGCCCAAAAAGAACATACCCTCGTGCTGTTTTTGGATGATTTGCAGTGGGTGGATTTGGCTTCGTTGAAGCTGATTCAACGCTTGGCAACCGCTTCGGAAAGTCAGGCTTTACTGATGATTGGGGCCTATCGGGATAATGAAGTGGATGCGGCTCATCCGTTAATCTCGGCGATCGAGGAAATGGAGGAACAAGGTGCAGTGATTAATCGGATCGAACTGCAACCGCTACAGCTAGAAGATATTAATCAATTGATTGCCGATACGCTACGTTGTTCAGTGACGACCAGTCAACCTCTGGCGAAGTTAATTGCTCAAAAAACTCAAGGCAATCCATTTTTTATCAACCAGTTACTTAAGTCGCTTTATGACAGCAATCTGTTAACATTTGAGTTTTCCCAAGGGGAAGGCCGGGGTGCTTGGTCTTGGGAAATGGACCAAATTCAAGCCGTGGGGATGACGGATAATGTGGTTGAATTAATGACCCAAAAGATTCAGAAACTGGCCCCCAAAGTTCAGGAAAGTTTGAAGATCGCCGCTTCTATTGGGAATAGTTTTGATTTGAAAACTTTGGCGGTGGTCCGGGAACAGTCTCAAATTGCAGTCGCCCGGGATATGTGGCCTGCTGTGCGAGAAGGATTTATTTTTTCTAGTAAGAATTATAGCTTTTTACCAGAAAGTAGTGAAGAAACTGCTGCGTCTTTAGAAGATAGCTATTTCAGTATAGAATATAAGTTCTTACATGACCGCGTTCAACAGGCGGCGTACTCTTTAATTCCTGAATCAGAACGGTCTAATACTCACTTACAGATTGGCCAGTTAATTCTCAGTCACACGGGTTCTGAGGAGTTGGAGTCTAAAATTTTTGATATTGTTACCCATTTGAATGCGGGTCGGGAGTCGATTTTTGACCCTAATTTAAAATTAGAAGTCGCTCGCTTGAATAGTTTAGCAGGGAAAAAAGCGAAAGCGTCTACGGCCTACGAAGCGGCGGTCAAGCATTTGGCGATCGCCCGGTCTTTGTTACCCGAAACTGCTTGGGATACGGCTTACAAACTCACCTTCACCCTGTATCGTGAACTGGCGGAATGTGAGTATTTAGCGGGGAATTTCCAGGAGGCGGATCAGCTATTTACTATCCTATTAGAGCGAGTTTTTGATAAATTTGACCGAGCGGAAATTTATAACCTGATTGTGCTGCTGACGATTACCCAGGAGCGATTTCAGGAATCGGTGCAAGCCGGATTAGCGGGGATGAAACTAATGGGGTTAGATGTGCCAGAAACCGAGGAGGAATTGCAAGAGGCGATCGGGCTACAAATGCAGGAAGTACAAGCCAATTTGAGCGAAGTTAATATTGCTGAACTCCTGCACCGACCCCCGATGGAAGACCCGGAAAAACAGGTTTGCATGACCCTCTTAGCCAACTTCTGGGGGGCTTCATTTGGCGGGGGGTACATCAATTATAATGTCTGGTGTGTGTTAAGCATGACCCGACTTTCCTTAACTTTTGGCAATGCGGAAACTTCGGCGTTTGCTTACTCGGCTTATGGGTTGATGCTGGCACTGCAAAACCACTATAAAACCGGGTATGAATTTGGAGAAGTTGCCTTAAAACTACTGGACAAATCCAAGACTCCTATTTTTGGGGGTAAGGTGATTAATTTGTTTTGTAATGCCGTCAATCCTTACCGGAAACCCTTTACCACTAATCTGGCCCTATATGACCGCTCTTACTTCATTTGCCGGTCCGTAGGGGATGTGATCTATGGGGTATGGGCTTTATTTTTGAGACTTTGGACCCGCTTAGAAATGGGGGATAGTCTGCCAGAAATCGCGAAAGAAGCGGAGAAATCTCTGATTACGATTCGCCAGACCAATTATCAAAGTATGGTCTACGCTGGCCTGAATTTGCAGCAGGTCATCAAGCAGTTTCAGGGGATTGAGAACGAGTTTGATGAAGCGGAAGGATTGCGGTTGTGGCGCGAGGGCAATTTAATCAGTGGGGTGAACTGGTACTATTATTTAAAAACCCAGGTTTTATATACCTTTGAACGCTATGAGGAAGCCCTCGCCATCTGTCAGGAAGCCGACCCCCTATTTCCGGCTAACTTTGGGTTTTTTCCCCAAACAAAACATCCGTTTTATTATGGTTTGGTGTTAGCAGCGGTTTATCCTACGGCATCGGAAACCGAACAGAAACAGTATTGGGCTTTTCTGGAAAACCAGCAGCAAAAACTCCAAATTTGGGCGGAAAACTGCCCGGAGAATTATCAGGATAAGTTCTTGTTACTGTCGGCAGAAATGGCGCGAATTTCCGGTAAAGAACTGGAAGCGATGGAACTTTATCGGCAGGCGATCGCCCAGGCAAAAGAATCAGGATTTACTCAAGATGAAGCCCTCGCGAATGAACTAGCCGCACAGTTTTATTTCCGCAAAGGATGGGATGAAATCGGCAAGGTTTATATTCGAGAAGCCGCTTATAATTACCAAAAATGGGGCGCAGATGCCAAGGTTCAACAGTTAGAAACTAAATATCCTCAAGTTTTACGCAGGGCGAGTCCATCCGGTTCACCGATTAATTCATTCCAAACCGTTAACTCCTCCACGGGAAGCAGTCGTGGTAGTTCCCTGGATTTGTTTACGGTGATGAAAGCTTCGGAAGCATTTTCTAGCGAAATTATCCTCAGCAAAATGCTGGAAAAATTAATTCAAATTCTCCAAGAAAATGCCGGTGCATCTAAAGCCTTTTTAATTTTACAAACCGAAGACCGATTAACCGTTGAAGCAGCGGTAATTTCCGGTGAAGAAAGGATAGTTTTGCAATCGATTCCCGTAGAAGAATGCGAGGACATTTCCTCCGCAATTGTTAATTATGTGGCCAAAACTCAGTCCGATGTGGTGTTAAATAATGCGACAAGGGAAGGACTGTTTACCCAAGACCCCTATATTCTTAAACATCAACCGAAATCAGTGCTTTGTACCACGATTCGCCATCAAGGGAAACTGACAGGAATTCTCTATTTTGAAAATAACTTAACCACTGATGCCTTTACAGGCGATCGCCTAGAAGTCCTACAAGTCTTAGCCTCACAAGCGGCTATTTCCCTAGAAAATGCTTTGCTATACCGCACCCTGGAACAGAAAGTCGAGGAACGGACCGCTGAATTGGCGCAAGCGAATGCGGAAATTACTATTCTGAATGAGCGCCTAAAAGCCGATAATGTTCGCATGGCAGCAGAATTAGATGTCACCCGTCGCCTGCAACAAATGATTTTACCGAAACAGGCGGAACTTAATGCGATTTCTGGGTTAGATATTGCTGGATTTATGGAACCTGCCGAAGAAGTCGGGGGCGATTATTATGATGTGCTGCAATATCAGGACCGGGTGAAAATTGGCATCGGGGATGTGACGGGACATGGGTTAGAAAGTGGGGTGTTGATGATTATGGCTCAAACCGTTGTCCGTAGTTTATTGGAAGGGAATTTTACCAATCCCCAGGCATTTTTAGATGTTCTGAATCGCACAGTTTATCATAATGCTCAACGGATGAATTGTGATAAAACGATGACTTTAGCCCTGTTGGATTATGCTGAGGGGGTTTTGCAAATCAGCGGACAACATGAAGAAGTTTTGGTGGTGCGCTCTTCGGGAAAAGTAGAACGAATTGACACCATCGATTTAGGATTTCCCATTGCAATGGTGGAAGACATGGCGGAGTTTGTCTCCACCGCCCGCATCGAGTTAAATCCAGGGGATGTAGTCTTGCTTTATACCGATGGAATTACGGAAGCGTTTAATCTGGATAAGCAAGAATATGGATTAGAACGGTTGATTAAGGTGGCGCAGCAAAACTGCCAAAAATCCGCGCAGGAAATCCAAGAGGCGGTGATTTCTGATGTGAAGGGATATATCGGTCAACAAAAAGTTTATGATGATATCACCTTACTGGTGCTCAAGCAGAAGGCAGGGGATTGAGCCGGATTAGGGGAGATGTTTGCCTGAAGTGCTGTAGTTTTTTTCCGGGAGTTCAGAAACCGGGTTTCTCAAAGAAATTGCTACTTTCTTGCCCAAATTTTGGTCAGAAACCCGGTTTCTCGTCCTTTACTGGATGTCAGAAACGTTAGGCAGGTTTGGCTCCAGAGTAAACTTGCTTCAGATGCACCCCTGCTCTTTGGGCTGTTGGTCTCATTTTGTGGGTCGGTTGCCTTCGGGGTCAGTTTGAGTGTTCATCGCCGGAGTAAGTTGCGCGATCGCCTCAATTGCTGCGGCTTCTCCTCGGGGTGGTTACTCTTGGTAAAGTTCTAATTTCTGCCCCTGACTTGACATGGGTTTAGCTCAATTGTAACTTGGATATAAGTTAAAGAAACTCTCTTGAACTCTGAGTTCATAAGAATTACTCCTCGTCTCCACAACAAACTGTTACTCTGATTTTAGCTTGTATCCCTTGACTTCCCCTGCAAAACAACTCAATCTAACTTGACAGGAAAAACTATGCTCTTTTTTACAGGTTATGAAATCTTAGAAGAAATTCATGAAAGTAGTCATACGATTGTTTGCCGAGGGCGCAAAGAAGGCCAAGTCCAGACTGAAATTCTCAAATTCTTAAAAACTGAATATCCCACCCCGACCGAAATTGCTAAATTCCGACATCAATATGATGTGGTAAACTCGGTAGATATCCCCGGTATTGTTAAGCCTTTAAGCCTAGAAAGCTGGAGTCGAGGGCTTGTCTTCATCATGGAAGATGCCGGTCCTTTGACTGTAGCACAACTACTCTCTACTCAAATCCTAGACTTAGAAACCTTTTTTAAAATAGCGATTTCCCTCACGAAAAGTGTGGGAGAACTTCATAAATCCTCAATTATTCATTTAGATATTAAACCGCAAAATCTGGTAGTCAATCTCGCTCCCTTCCGAGTGACCCTCATCGATTTTGGCATTTCTACTCGTCTGGAACGCTCCCAGCAAACCTTGAGTAATCCGAATTTACTCGAAGGAACTTTAGCCTATATGTCCCCGGAACAAACCGGGCGGATGAATCGCTCCATTGACTACCGCACGGACTTCTATTCTCTGGGAATCACATTTTATCAAATGCTCACCGGAGAGCTTCCCTTTTCCACGACGGACCCGGTAGAGATGGTTCATTCTCACATCGCCAAACAACCGATTTCCCCTCATGAAGTTAAGCCCAAAATTCCTCCAGTTCTCAGTGCCATTGTGATGAAACTGTTGTCAAAGACGGCAGAAGAAAGATATCAAAGTGCTTATGGGTTAAGCTACGATTTAGAAAAAGGCTGGAAGCAATGGCAAGAAACCGGTCAGATTGAGGGGTTTACTCCTGGGGAACAGGATACTTCGGACAAATTTCAAATCTCCCAAAAACTTTACGGCAGAGAAGCGGAAATTGCGGCGTTAATGGGGGCGTTTGGACGAGTCAGCAAAAAGGGGGAAAGTGCAGAAACTCCAGATACCCATTCCCCGGGAATCGAACTGATGTTAGTGTCAGGGTTTTCGGGAATTGGCAAATCGGTCATTGTGCAAGAAATTCACAAACCCATTGCCCAACAACGGGGCTATTTTATCTCGGGAAAATTTGACCAATTTAACCGCGATATTCCCTATCAATCCCTGATTCAAGCATTCCAAAACCTAATTCGCCAAATTTTAACCGAAACTCCGGAACGATTGGCCCGTTGGCAACAGCGAATTATCGAAGCGTTAGGAACAGAAGGACAGGTGATCACCGATGTGATTCCGGAATTAGCGTTACTGATTGGTGTGCAGCCTCCGGTTCCGGAACTAGCGCCTACGGAAACCCAAAACCGCTTTAATTTACTGTTTCAAAAGTTTATAGCAGTTTTTGCCAAAAAAGAACACCCCCTAGTCTTATTTTTGGATGATTTGCAGTGGGTAGATTTGGCGTCTTTGAAACTGATTCAACGATTGGCAACGGCGTCAGAAAGTCAGGCTTTACTGATTATTGGGACCTATCGGGATAATGAAGTGGATGCGGCTCATCCGTTAATTTCAGTAGTGGAACAGATGGAGCAAAAAGGAGCGATTATTAATCGGATTGAACTGCAACCCCTACAGTTAGAACATATCAATGAATTGATTGCAGATACTCTGCACTGTTCTGAAACTAAAAGCCTGCCCCTGGCCGATTTAATTGCTCACAAAACTCAAGGTAATCCATTTTTTATCAACCAGTTGCTCAAATCGCTTTATGACAGTAACCTATTAACGTTTCGATTTCCCAAAGGGGAAGGTCGGGGTGCTTGGTCCTGGAAACTGGAGCAAATTCAAGCGGTGGGGATGACGGATAATGTGGTTGAATTAATGACCCAAAAGATTCAAAAACTTGCCCCGAAGGTTCAAGAAACCTTGAAGATAGCCGCTTGTATTGGGAATAGTTTTGATTTGAAAACGTTAGCAGTGGTCCGGGAAGAGTCCCAGATTTTCGTCGCCCGGGACTTGTGGCCCGCCGTGCGGGAAGGATTCATTTTTTCTAGTAAAAATTACAGCTTTTTGCCAGAAAGTAGTCAAGAAACAGCGGCCTTTTTGCAAGATAGCGATTTTAGCATAGAATATAATTTCTTACATGACCGTGTTCAACAGGCGGCTTACTCTTTGATTCCGGAATCAGAACGGTCCAATACTCATTTACAGATTGGTCAGTTAATGCTCAGTCACACGAGTTCTGAAGAGTTGGAGTCGAACATTTTTGATATTGCAACCCATTTGAATGCGGGCCTAGAGGCGATTGTGGACTCTGATTTTAAATTAGAAGTCGCTCGCTTGAATAGTTTAGCAGGCAAAAAAGCGAAAGCTTCTACGGCGTATCAAGCGGCGGTCAAACATTTTAATATCGCCCGGTCTCTGTTGCTGGAAACTGCTTGGCAAACTGCTTATGAGTTGACCTTTACGGTGTATCGAGAACTGGCGGAATGTGAGTATTTAGCCGGTAATTTTAAAAGGGCGGACGAGCTATTTAGCATTTTATTAGAGCAAGTTGTTGATAAATTTGACCGGGCGGAAATTTATAACCTGATTATGCTGCTGTCTCCCATCAGGGAGCGATTTCAGGAATCGGTGCAAGCGGGATTAGCGGGTCTGAATCTGATGGGGTTAGAGGTGCCGGAAACCGAGGAGGAATTGCAAGAGGCGATCGGCATCCAAATACAGGAAGTGCAAGCCAATCTGACGGGAGTTAATATTGCTGAACTCCTGCATCGACCCCCGATGGAAGACCCAGAAAAACAGGTTTGCATGACCCTCCTAGCCAACTTGTGGGGAGCTCCATTTAGTGAAGAATACATGAATTATAATGGCTGGTGTGTGTTAAGCATGACCCGGCTTTCCTTAACCTTTGGTCATACCGATACCTCGGCCTTTGCTTACGCAGCTTACGGATTGATGCTGGCACTCCAAAACGACTATAAAACTGGATATGAATTTGGAGAACTGGCCTTAAAACTCCTGGAAAAATCTAAGACTCCTATTTTTGGCGGCAAGGTAATTAATTTGTTTTGTAGTGCCATCAATCCTTACAGGAAACCCTTTAAGACTAATCTGCCCTTCTATAACCGCTCTTACTTGATTTGCCGGTCTATTGGGGATGTCGTCTATGGAGTATGGGCTTTATTCTTGACACTCTGGACGCGGTTGGAAATTGGGGACAGTCTGCCAGAAATTGCCAAGGAATCTGATAAATTTCTGCTCATCATTCGCCAGACCAATTATCAGAGTATGCTGTACGTTTGCCTAAATTTACAGCACGTGATCAAGCAGTTTCAGGGGATTGAGAACGAGTTTGATGAAGTGGAGGGATTGCGGTTGTGGCGGGAAGTAAATTTACTCATTGGGTTGAACTGGTACTATTATTTAAAAACCCAGTTTTTATATACGTTTGAACGCTATGAGGAAGCCCTCGCCATCTGTCGGGAAGCGGAACCCCTTGTTCCGGCTAACTTTGGGTTTTACCCCCTAACGAAACATCCATTTTATTATGGGTTGGTGTTAGCAGCGGTTTATCCCACGGCATCGGAAACAGAACAGAAAGAGTATTGGTTTATTCTCGAACAACAGCAGCAACAACTCCAGATTTGGGCGGAAAACTGCCCGGAGAATTACCAGGATAAGTTCCTCTTGGTGTCGGCGGAAATGGCGCGAATTTCGGGGAAAGAACTGGAAGCAATGGAACTTTATCGACAGGCGATCGCCCAGGCAAAAGCATCCGGTTTTATTCAAAATGAAGCCCTCGCGAATGAATTGGCGGCGCAGTTCTATTTCTGCAAAGGATGGGATGAACTCGGCCAGGTTTATATCCGAGAAGCGAGCTATAATTACCGAAAATGGGGTGCAGAGGCTAAGGTTGACCAGCTAGAAACTAAATATCCTCAATTTTTACGCAGGGCGGGCCAATCCGGTTCAACGATTGATTCGTTTGAAACTGTTAATTCCTCTACCGAAAGCAGTCGCAGCAGTTCCCTCGATTTGTTTACGGTTATGAAAGCTGCGGAAGCCTTTTCCAGTGAAATTGTCCTCAGTAAAATGCTGGAGAAATTAATTTTAATTCTCCAAGAAAATGCCGGTGCATCTAAAGCTTTTTTAATTTTACAAACCGAGGACCGCTTAACCGTTGAAGCAGCGGTGGTTTCCGGGGAAAAAAGGATGGTTCTGCAATCCCTTCCCGTAGAGGAGTGTCATGAGCTTTCCACGGCAATTGTTCACTATGTCGCCAAAACTCAGTCCGATATCGTGTTAAATGATGCGACTCGCGAAGGACTGTTTACCCAAGACCCATATATTCTAAAACATCAACCGAAATCGGTACTTTGTACCACCATTCGCCATCAAGGGAAACTGACAGGAATTCTCTATTTTGAAAATAACTTAACTACCGATGCCTTTACAGGCGATCGCCTAGAAGTCCTGCAAGTTTTAGCCTCCCAAGCAGCTATTTCCCTAGAAAATGCCCTGCTGTACCGCACCTTGGAACAAAAAGTGGAGGAACGGACCGCTGAATTGGCCCAAGCAAATGGGGAAATTACCATTCTGAACGATCGCCTCAAAGCAGATAATCTTCGCATGGCAGCGGAATTAGATGTCACCCGTCGCCTGCAACAAATGATTTTACCGAAACAGGCGGAACTTAATGCAATTTCCGGGTTAGATATTGCCGGATTTATGGAACCCGCAGAAGAAGTCGGGGGCGATTATTATGATGTGCTGCAATATCAGGACCGGGTGAAAATTGGCATTGGGGATGTGACGGGACATGGGTTAGAAAGTGGGGTATTGATGATTATGGCTCAAACCGTCGTCCGCAGTTTATTGGAAGGCAATTTTACGGACCCCCAGGAATTTTTAGATGTCTTGAATCGTACAGTTTATCATAATGCTCAACGGATGAATTGTGATAAAACTATGACCTTGGCGCTGTTGGATTATGCTGATGGGGTGTTGCAAATTAGTGGACAACATGAAGAAGTGCTGGTGGTGCGATCGGGCGGAAAAGTGGAACGAATTGATACAATTGATTTAGGATTTCCCATTGCAATGGTGGAAGAAATAGCCGAGTTTGTCACCACTGCCCGCATTGAGTTAAATCCAGGGGATGTGGTGGTACTCTACACCGATGGGATTACCGAAGCGTTTAATCTGGATAACCAAGAATATGGATTAGAACGGTTAATTGAAGTGGCCCAAAAAAACTGCTACAAATCGGCGCAAGAAATCCAAAAAGCGGTGATTTCTGATGTTAAAGGATATATTGGTCCACAAAAAGTTTATGATGATATCACCTTACTGGTGCTCAAGCAAAAGGCAGGGGATTGAGTTGGATTAGGGTAGATATTTTGCAACAGTGCGCTAGTCCTTGTTCTAGTTTTTTAGCTAATGTGAGAGGTAGAACCTCTCACACAATTTTCTGTCTTCTTCCCAACATTTGGGTAAGAAACCCGGTTTCTCATCCTTTACTGGGTGTGAGAGACCCGATTTCTCACATGATTTGCTGTTTTCTTGCCAACATTTTGTTAAGCACCCCAGTTTTTAATCCTTTAGCTGGGTGTCAGTTAATCATCCAATAGATCCTCGGATTTTATCAGCTAATGCCATTGCCTCCTCCCTTGTAGAAATCTCTCCCTCCACCGTTGCCAACTGAATTTGATTTAAAATTTCCTTAATTTGCGGACCCGCAGGAATCCCTAATTCGCTGATTAAATCGGTCCCAGTAATCAGAACTTTGGGATGTGCTGCCAAGTCTTCCGGGTCCAAATAGCGCTCAACGGCATTGCCTAGGGCCTCCAGAGAAATTCCCGAGGCAAGGGCGATCGCTGCTAAGGACGGAAACAACGACCCCACCTGACGAAATAGAAAATAATGCGATCGCACCGTCCATTCTGTCAACTCCGGTTGCTGTTGGATTAACTGCCAACTTTTTATCACCTGAATCGCGGCTTTAATTTCCACCCGACTCAACTTTAAGCGCATTAATTGCCCTTGTGCTAAACCCGGTTCAAACGGTAACAAACAGACTAATTTGGCAATTTCTAAATATCCAGAAATCCTCAAAGTAGCGTGCAAATCCGCCGCCAATTCTTCCGCCAACTGCGGCCATTTTTCCCCCAATTGCATCGCTGCCTCATCAATCCGGGTTAAAATAGTTAAGGAATCTTTCGCGGCATCGGGCAACCAATAGCGCAACAAACCATCCTCCCACGCTGCCACCAGATGACGACTTCCTCCCCGGCAATTCAGCAGATACCATAACTCCGTACTCACCCGTTCCGCTGCCACCTGCCGCAACAAAGGCGCTAATTGTCGGATTGCCGCTTGGGTTTGAGGTTCTAGGGTAAACCCCAATTGCGCCGCCTGCCGATAACCGCGTAACAGACGCAGGGGGTCCGACGCGAGATTCGTGGGGGAAATCATCCGGATTGTGCGGGTTTGTAAGTCTTCCTGTCCCTTCAGAGGGTCTACAATCTGACCCGTTGTAGGATGGTAGGCGATCGCATTAATCGTAAAATCCCGGCGTTGCAAATCGGTTTCTAGGGTCATCCCCTCCTGCTTGGCAAAATCCACCGTGGCATTGGGAAACACCACCCGGGCGATTTTGCGTTCATCATCCAGGACCACAAACCCGGCTTTATAGCGATCGGCAATCTGCTTGGCAATTTTAATCGCATAACCCGGTAAGACAAAATCTAAATCCAAATAGGGGGACTGCCGTTCCAGCAAGGCATCTCGGACCGAACCCCCGACGAGATAGGCATCATTAGGCAGCATTTCCAAGCTAAACGGCCAAGTTTCGGGACCCAGAGTACGAATAGATTCGCCTTGTTTCATAAAAAAATCAACCTACCGGGTGGGCAATATCTCTGCTGATTACGTTAGAGTAACAAAAAAGCCGTATGGAGTGTTTACGATGTGTATTTGCGTAAACTGCCACTATGTCGATCGCTGCTTAACCTATAACGCAGTGGAATATCAACATCAACAGCCCCATTTAACTGAAACCCCCGATTTTGAACCCCTAGAACCCACCATTAACGTGAATATCCGCAATACCCCGGATGCCATTGAGATGGAATGGGATGTGGTCGGTTGTGAAAGTTTTAAAGAAGAAATGGGCAAATGGGCGCGATTACGTCCAGGGGAATTAGTTCCCACCTAGGATGAAAAGCATTAACCCCTTTAATCGGGTCATTTGCTGTTTATTTCAACCGCAATTAGACCCGTTTCAGACCCAATCCGGTTGGTATCAATCGTGATTTCATGTAAGGGCACTCATAGAAGCGCCTAACTGCACCTCCGGTCCCCTCCCCTTGCCAAGGGGAGGGTTAGGGTGGGGTCTTCTTGACGTGGCATCTGCCACGTCAAGCACCCCCATCAGCCGATCGCACCTCTATGGAGGCGGGTCCTCTTTCTTCGTGACGGGCGGTAAGCGGAGCTATCCCGTAGGGAATCGCGCCTCACTCCGAGAGTCCACCCATTAATTCCTCGTGAGGTGGGAGCGCCACCCGGAAGACCCCACCCTAACCCGGACCAAGACACAGGGGAGGGGACCGGAAGTAAAAACCTATGCTTTTAAATCACCGGGATGGTGGAAGTAACGGGGGAATGCATCGGTAAGGTGACGGTGAACGTGGTGCCGACTCCTACGCGACTGTTAACTGTAATGGTTCCATGATGGCGATCGACACACTTTTTGACGATCGCCAATCCCAAACCCGTCCCGGGAAGACTGCCGACATTGCTTGCCCGTTGAAAAGATTCAAACAGATGGATTAAATCCGATTCGGGAATCCCAATTCCTGAATCTTGCACCGATAGAATCAGGTATTCCCCTTGACCTGTCACGGTAAACTCCACCGTTCCCCCAGCCGGGGAATATTTTAAAGCATTGGATAGGAGATTTGTCAAGATGTGACGCATCAATTTGGGGTCTACAGTGGCCTGGTCAATCTCCCCGAAGGCTTGCAAATTGATCCGAGGTTTATCCGTGGTTAAATGCAGTTCTTCCACCAGTTCTTTAGCTAACGTGACCACATCTAAGTTAATAGGATTAAACTCTAGTTTACCGGCGTCCGCCTTGCCAATGGTCAATACTTCATCTAAGAGGTTGGTCATACTCTTAATTGAAGATTGAATCCGCTTGAGATGGCTGAGTTTTTTCTCTTCGGACCATTTATGACTGTAATGTTCCAGCAATTCCGATGAGGATTGAATCGTTGTCATCGGGGTGCGGAATTCGTGGGAAGTCATGGCAATATAGCGAGAATTCAATTCTACCAAATTTTCGGCTTCTCGTTGGAGTTGGGCGGCGGTATCGCGCTCTTGCCGGATTTTTGATTCCGCCTGATAGCGCTTGAGAGCCATTTGAATGGTGGTATGGAGTTCCCGATCGTCAAAGGGTTTGAGTAAGTAGCCAAAGGGTTCACTAATTCCGGCCCGGGCTAAAGTGGCATCATCAGAATAAGCGGTCAGGAAAATAATCGGAATTTGCTGGCGATCGCGAATTAGATTAGCCGTTTCGATACCATCGATTTCTCCTTTGAGAACGATATCCATGAGGATAATATCCGGCTGAAATTTTTCAGCCCGGTCTAAGGCTTCTTTGCCCGTAGAAGCGATGGGGGGAACGTGATACCCTAAGTTTTCTAAACTACTTTGAATATCGATCGCCGTAATAATTTCATCTTCCACGACTAAAACTGTAATCATTTTATCCACTTGTTTATCCTCTAGGTTGGTAAGTTAATTCCTTAAATCGAATCGTGAAGCAGCTTCCGTGACTGCGATCGAGGGTAATTTCTCCATCCAGTTGTCGGGTGAGGTTACAGACTAATTTCAACCCTAGGGATTCAGTATTTCGGAAATCCAAGTCCGGAGGAAGTCCGACCCCATTATCGGAAATTTTCAGTTCGTAAGTGTCCGATTCATCTTTATGAAAATCAATGCTAATTGTCCCGGACAAACCATCAACAAAGGCATATTTGAAGGCATTGGTAATCAATTCATTAATCGTTAATCCACAGGGAATCGCTGTATCGATTCCCAATTGAATAGGCTCTACATTAATGAAAATTTGGGGCCGGGAATGAGCGGTGATATTATAGGCTCGCAATAAATTCGTGGTTAACTGATTGATGTATTCCGAAAAGTTAATGCTGCCTAAGTTATTGGAGCGATATAACAGTTCGTGAATCAAAGCCATCGACCGGATCCGATTTTGGCTATCCCGGAACATTTGCAGAGCTTGGGGGTCTTTCGTGTAGCTGGATTGCAGCTTCAATAAACTGTGAATGATTTGCAGGTTATTTTTGACCCGATGGTGAATTTCTTTAAGCAATACCTCTTTTTCATGGAGGGAGGCTTTAATTTGTTCCTCGGATTGTTTACGAGTGGTAATATCCCGCGCCACACAAATTAATCCCCCTCCCGCAATAAAGGTGAGAGAAATTTCTTCAGGAAAGGTGGTGCCGTCTCTTCTTTTAGCCAAGGTTTCCCCACTCCATTGTCCCGATGCCCCCAGCACTGGAAAAACTTCCTGTTCTATTTGTTGAATCTCTTCAGGATGGTATAACTCTTTCCAGGTTTTACCTAGCAACTCTTTGGGGTCATCATATCCAAAGATGTTCGCGTGAGCGGAATTCAAATAAATGTATTCGTTGTTTTCATTGAGAATGCCGATGCCATCGGTCGCCGCTTCTACAGCTGCCAACTGACGGGCGAGGGCGGATTGGGTGATTTGACGTTCTTTTGCCAGGGCGATCGCCGCTGCTGCGGAACTTAATAAACTGACTTCTAACGGGTCCCAAGGTTGGGCTTCAATGCCATTATCAAAGCCGATAAAGCCGAAAAATTCCCCATTGACCATCAAGGGTAACAACAGAATTGATTCAATTCCTTGGGGTTCTAAAACTAAACGTTCGGACTCGGAAAAATTAGAGACAATGCCTTCAATGATTTCCCCTTTCCCCAGGGTATTGGGTAGTCTCGTGAAAAATTCATTGTAGGGGCAGTTTTGCAAGTTGGGATTGTCCAGTTGGGATTCAATGCCCTCGGCGCACCATTCCGCTTTTTGACTGGTGACTAAACGCCCTTGGGGATCGCGGTAATTTTCAAACATATAGACGCGACTGGCACCGCAGACGGGTCCCAGAATACTCAGAATCATCTCGTAGAGGTCCGTATCAACCGAGGAATTTAATAATTGATGCTGAATTTGGACTAATGCCGTCAGATAGCGATCGCGTTTTTCTTTTTCAGCTTCCGCTTTTTTGCGATCGGTAATATCTTCCACCGCAGCAATAAAATAGTCCGGTTCTCCCGAAGGTTTACGCACCAGGGATACCGTCAGGGATGCCCAAATCATGGACCCATCCTGCCGATAATACCGTTTCTCAAACGAACACTCGCGCACCTGTCCCTTGATCAGGGGATTCATACACTGAACATTCTTTTCCACATCATCGGGATGGGTAATATCTCTCCAACTTTTCAGCAGCAATTCTTCCTGAGAATAGCCGAGAATTTCACAGTATTTTTGGTTGACTCGCAGAAACTGACCCGTGAGATTGGTATGAACCAGTCCGATGGTGGCCCCATTAAAGGTAGAACGGAATAACTTCTCACTGTCGCGCAAGGCTGCTTCCGATCGCTTCCGTTCGGTGATATCCTGTCCGATGCCAATCCCACTGCCATCGGAGAGTCGGATATTCGCCCAAGCCGCTTCTATCTCTCTCCCCTGGCGGGTTCGAGCTCTAACCTCAATCCACTCTCCCGTCCCTGCCTCTATGGCATCGAGGACCTTTTGGCGTTGTTCCGGGTCGGGATAGCACTCCACAAAGGTATCTTCTGCTTGCGCTTGCGCCAAGGACCAACCCAGGGTTTTTTCTAGGGCGCTATTGAGAAGCTGAATTTGACCTTCAGCATCAAAAAATACCAGCATGATCGGAATATTATCAAAAATCGTTTGTAAAACTTCCGTTTGTTTTCTGAGCTTTAATTCATCAATTTTTCGCCTGGTGATATCTCGAAACACTCCGTGAATTAGGGAGTGATTTCCCTCGATTCTCAAGGAGAGTCTTCCTTCTAAAAAGACGGATTTACCGTTGCTTTTGAGGGCTTTCAGTTCAAAGGTAACAGTTTGAGTGCAGTCTCCGGTGAGGGTACTTAAGAGTTGATGATAGCGCGGGTTGCAGTGGGGATGAATGATGTCCGACATGGAGAGGTGCTGGAGGTCTTCTGGGCTGTAGCCGAGGGTTTCACGCCAAGCGCGATTGACGTACAGAATTTTTCCATCAGGGTCAACGGTTTGAATCAAATCGTTGGCACTCTCGAAAAAGTCACTGAGTTGGGCTTCGCTTTCTTTCAGTTCACTCTCGGCCCATTTGCGATCGCTAATATCAACACAAGACCCGACAATTTCTAGGGCTTGACCTTGGGCATTTCGGACAACCCGAAAATCATCCTGCACCCAGTGATAGCGGCCATCGGCATGGCGCATTCGGTATTCCATGCTCGGGTTTTGACTAGGGCTGCTTGCGGAGAATGCAGTAGCGACCTTCTCCACATCTTCTGGATGAATGCAATCCCACCAAAATTGTGAATTGTTTAGGAATTGTTTGGGTTCATATCCTAAAATCTGGAAGACGTTATAGCTGATAAAGGTGAGGATGTTGGGTGCGGTTACTTGACAGCTATAAATAATCGTAGGGCTGGCCCAGAGTAAATATTGTAAACGTTCTTTGACCAGGAGCAGTTCTTGTTCTGCCTGCTGTCGTTGCTGGATTTCTCCCTGTAATTGTTGAACGGTTTGTTCTAATTGCTCAGTTCGCTTAGAAACTCTGGCTTCGAGTTCGGCATTTAAGGTGGTTAGGGCTTGTTCGGCTTGTTTGCGATCGCTGATATCCGTAACCGTCCCGATGTAGCCCGTCACTTCTCCATCGGGGCCAATTTCAGCCAGGGTTTGACCAAAAACCCAACTCACCTCCCCATTGGGACGGCAAAAGCGATATTCGCAGGCAAAGGGGCTGTGGAATTGGGCGCTTTTGTTCCATTCCGCGTTCACCCGATCTTGGTCCTGGGGATGCACAGCTTGGAACCACCCCTCGCCGAGGGCAGCTTGTCGAGATAACCCCAGCATTTCACAAGCGCGATCGTTGAGGTAAATACATTTTCCTGTCGGATCCGTGCGAAAAATGCCCACGGGAGAGGCTTCCGCTAGGGTGGCATATAACCGTTCGCTGGAACGCAGGGCCGCTTCTACCCGGTGACGTTCCGCCAGTTCAATTTGAGTATCTTGGTAAAGTTGGGCTTGGTGGATGGCGATCGCAATATGGACCGAGATTTTATTTAATAAATCAATTTCTGATGCTTCCCAGGGTCGCGGTTCATGGCAGTGATGGGCAATCAGCAAGCCCCAAACATGGGGGTGAGGGGAGTCTCCCCCAATGACGATCGGGACCACGAGATTGGCTCGTACCTGGAAGCCTTCCAATAGCTCCTGATGACAAGGGCTTAATCCAGCTTGGCGGATATCAGGATTCGCCTGCTTCCGTCTCTCCAGAAAGTAGTTGCCCCCCCTTGCCTGAAAGCAGCTATCCCGAACCTCGATGCCCAAAATCGCCGGATACCCTGACTCCACCGATTCTGCCACGACAGTCCCCTCCATCGTCGGCGCAAACTGGTACACCAGAACCCGATGGCACTGGAGAATCTGACGCATCTCTTCTACCGTGGTGGCAAGAATCTCATCGAGATTGAGGGATTTGCGAATTTTTAGGGAGGTTTGTGCAACACGCACAGGAGGGGCGTGAAACGCGCACAGGCTGCGCGAGGGCGGTAAGCGCAGGACAAGCGCAGACTTTACGCAAGGACAAGGCTCTTAGGTTTGGATTTATGACACAACTGATTTAGGACTGCTATATTGATAATGCCTTGGTGGTGCTGGTTATGACACATTGCCTCAATCCCAATTGCCCCAAACCCCAGAATCCGGATGGGAATCTATTCTGTCAAAGTTGCGGTGCTAAATTAAGACTGGAAAGTTCTGACCATTCCTCGCCCACAGGTTGCTATCGCGCCCTCCAACAAATCGGGGCCGGTGGATTTAGTAAAACCTATTTGGCTGTGGATGAATCTCAACCCCTAAAACCGCCTTGTATTATTAAACAGTTTCGCCCCAGTCCGACCGCCGATCGCCCCGCTATTGAGTTATTTCGGGAAGAAGTTGACCGCTTAAAAATCATTAGCAATCATCCCCAAATTCCCAACTTATTGGCCTGGTTTGAACAAGGCGATCGCCACTATTTTGTTCAAAATTATATTCCCGGGACCAATCTTGCCACAGAACTCGCCGAACAGGGCACATTTAGTGAATCTCAGATTCGAGAATTGCTAGAGGCAATGTTACCTCTCTTACATTTCATCCACCACCACCGCCTGATTCATCGCGATATTAAACCGGAAAATATTATTCGCCATCCTCATCCCAATCAAGGAACTCTCAGCAGAGGGCAAGCAACAAAACTGGTTTTAGTGGATTTTGGCGGGTCTAAATATGCGACAGAAACGACATTAGCCCAACTGGGAACCACAATTGGCAGTGCAGAATATACAGCCCCAGAACAACTCCGGGGGCAAGCCAGATTTGCCAGTGATTTATATAGTTTGGCCGTCACTTGTATCCATTTGCTCACCCAAATGTCCCCCTTTGATTTATGGGATAGTTTAGAGGGGCGGTGGGTTTGGCGAGATTATTTACTCAATCCCGTGAGTGATGGGTTAGCAAATATCCTCGATAAAATGCTGCTGGAAAGTTTATCAAAGCGCTATGCCTCGGCAGAAGTAGCGCTAAAAGAACTCAATCCCAAAATTCAGCTTCAGATGCCTGAAAAATCGGCAATTTCTAAGGGAAAGGTGGTAATGGTATCTCAATACTTTCCGCCAATCCAAAACTCCCCTCCCCCAGAACAAGAATTAGAAACGCCTTCTCCATCCCCTCTGAATTCTCCACCTGCGCCAGTGGGTTGGAACTGCGTCCAAACCATCGCCCAAACGGGTGGAAAAACCCCGATCAATGCCGTCGCCTTTAGCGCCCAATCCCGGGCGATCGCCAGTGGCAATGATAAAGGTGTCGTCGCTTTGTGGGATTTAGAAACTGGGGAATTAGTGCAACAAATCTCCGCATCTGAACAAGGCATACTCTCCATTGCTATTGCCTCCGATGGACAAATCCTTGCCAGTGGCAGCATGGATGGAACCGTTAAACTTTGGAGTCTGTGGCAACTCAGTCCCAAAGATTTGCGAGATGGCATCCCCCCCATCCCAACCCAAACCTTCACGGGACATACTAGCTTGGTGTCATCGGTGGCAATTTGTCCCGATAAACAGCGAGTCGCCACCGGCAGTCGCGATCGCACTGTCAAAATTTGGTCCATTGCAACCGGACAATTACAATTTAACCTCACCGGACATCGCGATCGCGTGACTTGTGTCGCCTACAATCCAAAATGGGCAACCTCTGACCCTGGGCGATCGCACCTTCTCGCCTCGGGAAGTGCCGATGGCTCAATTCACCTCTGGCAGGCGGATACAGGGGAATTACTCCAGGATTTTCCCGCCCATTCCGGTGCCATTCATGCCTTGGCGATCGGTCCCGACGGCAAAACCCTAATCAGTTGTAGTTGGGACCGCACCTTAAAAATTTGGACCCTCCCTACAGCAACGGACAATTATCCTGAATTGCGAGAAACCCTTTGTCCCCATGTCTTACCCGGATCGGCAGTTGCCATTAGTTCCAACCGTAAAACCTTTGCCACCGCCAGTCACGACACCACCATCAAACTCTGGACTTTGGACACAATAGAACCCGTGGCAACCCTATCGGGACATTCCATGACAGTCAGTTCCCTAGCCTATAGTCCCGATGGCACCACCTTAGCCAGTGCATCTCACGATGGCACGATTAAGCTGTGGCGAAATTTTTCGGGTTAGGACCTTAATGTGACACATCGTCCATAGACACATCGTCTACAGACCTTGACAATCGGTAAATGAATCAATCGAGAAGAGCAATCCTGCTTGCCTTGGGTAATCTTGTCAAGAAGCGTCGGACAGAGTTGGGAATTTCCCAAGAGGAACTGGGGTTTCGTGCCAACCTGGATCGAACTTACATTTCGGGAATTGAACGCGGGATGAGAAATCCTTCTCTAACTGCTATTGTCAGTCTAGCCAAGGGTCTAAGTTTAACGGTTTCCACTCTTCTCAATGGATTAGAAGTTGAAATTGACGAGATAGAATGAACCCGGAAGACTTACCCTTTGACATTATCAATCAATTCAGAAAAAACTCGACCCAACGAAAAGTATTTGACCTTCTGGCCGACCAACAATGGCATTGCCGCAGATGTGAAGGAAGCAAAATTGGTTCGGGACAATATGCGGGAGGGGGTGGAATTCAAGGATTACAACGCGGGACCAAAAGTCGTCCTGGTTTAATCATTGAAACTGCAAGTAGATATTGCGAAAATTGTAAACTTAATCAACTACAAGACCGCTGGACAGGAAATCTTCAACCGGCAAATTCTTCAACCAATATTTCCCTTAAACTCGCCAAAAAAGTATTGGAATTTTATGCTTACAGGGATGTAATAGAACAAAGAACCCGTTCGGTTCATGAACTAATAATTGATCATCGCTTTCCAATGGAGCGGTGGGGAGATACTGAACCCCCTCATGATGCGGACATGACCCCAGCAGAGATCAAGCAAAAATTTCAATTACTCAAAAAAGATAGTGCTGGAAACCATAACCTTTTAAAATCCAGAAGTTGTGAACGCTGTATCAAAACTAACAAACGAGGGACACCTTTGGGCATAAAATTCTATTACGAAGGAGATGAAAACTGGCCCGCCGATGTCCCGGTTAGAGGGAAAGATGCTGAAATAGGTTGCGTAGGATGTGGCTGGTATGATTTTGAAACTTGGCGCGATCGCCTCAATCAAAAAATAGCTCAGGCTGATTAACTTGTAGCAAAACGTTAGTTTAAGGCTGAATTTTTTATGGTGTTTAGAGCGGGAATCAGTGCGGAACCAATACACTCAGCTAAACGAGGTGGAACAGCATTCCCGATTTGCCACATTGCTTTCTTCATAGATCCTTCAAAAATAAATGAATCGGGAAAACTTTGCAATCTTGCCATTTCTCGGGCTGAAATGACACGATTGAGATAGGGATGGATGTGAGTGCCTCCATGATTTTCTTTAACAGTCATGCTGGGTTTACCGGGATATTGCCGCTTAAAAGCATCAACATAACTTTCATATAATGACCCACCCGGAGGAACTTTTGCAATTCGTTCCATATATTCAGAGGAATGGCGAGTCCACTCATGGTTAATTTCAGGAATTCGGGTATATTCGGGCAGATCAGAAATTGCTGACTCGATGGGTTTGTACTGTTCCGAGGTTAATTGAGGCTTCGGATAAGGGTTCTGCATTCCAAATCGGTTCGCAATAAAAATAGCACGGGGGCGAATTTGTGGAACGCCATAATCAGCCGATTCAAGAATGGCGATCGATACATTGGAATAACCGATCGCCTCCAGTGCTTCACAAATTGCTTGTTTGATAGCTCCTTTCTGGAGCGTCAGAATTCCCGGTACATTTTCTATGACAACATACCAGGGGCGTACCTTGGCAACCACTCTAATAAATTCCTGAAACAAACGATTCCGAGGATCATTGGGGTTACGTTTCCCCGCTACGGAAAACCCTTGACAGGGCGGCCCTCCAACGATTAAATGTACTGGGGAAGACTTAATTTTATTGGGAACTAAATCGGGAGAGAAGTTTTCTATCTCTCCACAAAAATGATTGCAGTTAGGAAAATTTCTTTGGTAAGTTGCAGAAGCAATCGGGTTCACTTCTACACTTGCGATCGGATTAAAGCCAGCTTGGAATAAACCTTGAGTCATTCCTCCGGCACCACAAAACAAATCCATAAATAGATATGGAGTATCAGCTTTTCTCCCCGATTCTACTTCTACAAAAATTTTGTAGGGATCAGTTTCACTCAATACCAGTTCCCGCTGAATCCGCTCATATCGTCGTAACTTGGGTTGCTTCTCTATTTTTTTAGAATTTATTGTTTTTAATTCAGGCCACAAAGAAAGTTGTTCTCCTTCCATAATGTAGGGGTTGTTTTGATAACACTTGAATTTTCACATTTACCTTTAATCATGTCAAGCCCTTCGAGGATGTAAATGGAGTTGGTAGTTGTTGATTGCCACCTAATTGATAATCTTCCCTGTGTTGATTAGGTGGAGAAAGCCTCTAAAAAAAGCCTCTACTACTCCCTGTCACTCAATCGACAATGAATTTCCTCCCGCTGATACCATAACAGCACCGCAACAACCCCACCCATCGGATTGCCTTCAGAAGCCTTACCATAGAGAAAAGAAATCGAACGGTAAGGACTTCATTGGGGTAAATTGCCTTGGTGAGTCTCTGCTTCGATGTAATTTAGACCTCTGGCAACATTCCAGAAAACCCCCAACCCTTGTTAAGAGGGGCGTGAGACTTTTGTCAAACTGTTGATTGCTTGTTCACCTGTCGAAAAACCATGATCAAACCCCACTGGCTCGAAATTACTGAATCTGTGGCCCTTGCCGGTTCTGTGCTGGGCACGATCGCCGTTGCTGGGACTCAACAAATCCTTTATGCAGCGGTCCCGTTAACGGTGTCGGTGAGTTTGAATCTGGTGAATCGGCAGCGACTCTATCAACTCAACCAACGGCGCAGCGAAGAGGCGATCGCCCAAGTTTATGACTCCCTCCAACCTCTAAACCAGCGGTTCGATCGCCTGGAATCCAGCAAGCAACAGGCAAACTCGCAAACGGAGGAACGGATTAGGCAGTTCCAAGAATCTTTACGGGATGAACTGTTCGAGGCGATCGCCCAAGTTGAGGAGAGTTTCCCCGCTATCCCGGAATTGCCGAATCTGGACCCGATGATCGCCCGGATTAACGCCCTGGAATCCCAACTGGAACAACAGCGCGATCGCATCGAGGCGCAGAAATTGGAGTTAAAAGACTCGTTACGCCAGGAAAATCAAACGGCGATCGCCCGTATTCATCAGGCATTGGAATCCCTTCCCCCCTTCCCCAATCTCAAACCTTTAGCCGATCGCCTGGAACAACTGGAAACCGCCACGGCACAAGTCAATCAAGAAACGGAACGCCAAATCGAAGCGTTTACAAAATCCCTGTGGGAACAAACAGAAAAGGCAGTGGGGCAAATTTATCAAACCCTCGCCACTCTTCCTACTGCCGAAACCCTGGCAACCCTCAGCGATCGCCTCAGTCAACTGGAGATTACCGCCAATGCGATTAATGCGATCGCCTCCTCCCCGGAATCAGACACCTCCAACACTTCTGCTGCTGCACTCCAAGATGCCATCCAATCCCTGTGGAATTCTCCGAAATTTGAGGCAATTTATGATCGCCTGCAACAATTAGAAGCACTCAACGAACCGCCAACAGCGACTGAACTTCAGGAGATTCAAGCTACTTTAACCCAACAAAATCAAGAAGCGATCGCCTCTGTGAATAGCGTCATCGAGGCGATCATGCAGCGTCTGGACTCCCTAGAAACCGCATCCCGCGCCATCCCCTCTCCCCTCCCGGAACTCCAAACCCTATCCTCACCGCCTCCGGAAGACAGCAACCCTAATCAACCTACTGCCAATCCTCCCATTCCAGAAAACCCCAGCGAACCGCCTCGGGTCCCCTCGGAATATCGCAAAGAAGCCTTTTCCGTGAAACCGCCACCGCCACCGCCTGCCAATTCTGACGATGACTTGGACGAGTGGGACGAAGAAATCATCGCACCATCGGAGGAAAACCCCGAGTCTACGCCAACAACACCGAACAAACCCTTAATCCCAAAATTGTCCATCAAACCCTTTACCAAACCCGAATCCCTCACCAAAGCAATGGGGGGAATTGAATCTTCAATCGGTGAAGTGTTGGGAGATTTGCAAGGATTTGTGGGCAAATGGCGGGGGGAAAAATCTTCCTCTGATTCTCCGGAGACTGTTCCCGATGCTGACGGATTTCCTAACCAAAATTGGCGATGCATTCGCACAATCGCCGGACATCGAGATGTCATCAATTGTGTGGCGATGCATCCGGATGGCAACAAAGTTGCTGCTGGGGATGGGGATAATACTTTGAAACTCTGGGGGATTCCTGAAGGTACAGAAATCCGCAATTTTAATGGGGAAGACTGGTTTGCCTCGGTGAATGCGATCGCCTTCAGTTCCGATGGCAGGGCGATCGCTGCGGGAGTCGGGGAAGCAGTAGAAGTGTGGGATGTCGCTGAGGGTCGCCCACTCCATCGCTTTACCCGCAATTCTGAGGCTGTTTATGCGGTCATTTTTCTGAATAACGGTCAACAAATCATCGCCAGTGATACCCGAGGGTCAGTCGCCTTTTGGCATCGAGAAACCGGGGAAGAACTGCGCCGATTTAATGCTCATAGTGGCATGATTCGCGCTTTAGCAATTAGTCCCGACGATCGCCTTCTCGCCACTGCCTCCGAGGATGGGATGATTAAACTCTGGCAGTTACAAACGGGACAGGAAGTTTGTATTTTCAAGACTCATAACGACAAGGTGAATGCGATCGCCTTCAGTCCCGATGGACAACTCCTCGTCAGTGGCAGTGCAGACATGACCCTAAAACTGTGGCAGGTGAACTCAGGGGAAGAACTTCGCACCTTTACGGGACATGGGGGGGCGATCGCGGCGGTTGCCTTCTCCCCCGACAGCGAAACCCTAATCAGTAGCAGTACCGATAAAACCGTCAAACTGTGGCATCGCGACACCGGAGAACTGATCCGAACCCTCAAGGGTCATAGCAACCCAGTCACCGGCATTGCCATCACTCCCGACGGCAAAACCCTAGTGAGTGGCAGCAGCGATAAAACCGTGATGATTTGGCAGCGCGAGTAGGGACTCGATAACATTCTGGGCCAACCGATTACTATTAAGTTATCCCGTTGCTGGCTTGTCCCTATGAGCTATTGTTTAAATCCCGACTGTCAAAAGCCTCAAAACCCAACAGGCTATAACTTTTGCCATAATTGCGGTGCAAAGCTGCTACTGGGCGATCGCTATCGTGCGCTTAAATCTATTGGACAGGGTGGGTTTGGGCGCACTTTCCTGGCAGTCGATGAGTACAAACCCTCAAAACCCCGCTGCGTCATCAAGCAGTTTTTTCCCCAATACCAAACCCCCCAAAATGCTCAAAAAGCAGCGCAACTGTTTCAAAAAGAAGCGGTCCGTTTAGATGATTTAGGAACTCATCCCCAAATTCCGGCCTTATTGGCTCATTTTGAGTCGGATAATTATCAATATTTAGTCCAAGAATTTATCGACGGCCAAACCTTAGCCCAAGAGTTGGAAGCAGAAGGCGCACTCTCGGAATTTAAGGTTCGAGAGGTGTTATTTGATTTATTGCCTGTTTTACAATTTGTCCATGAAAAAAAAGTAATTCATCGAGATATTAAACCTGAAAATATTATTAGACGCGCCACTATAACCGAACTTTTAGAGGCGAACAATGAAATGCAAGAAGAACCCAATCGCTTTAAGTCGGGCCAACTGGTGTTAGTTGATTTTGGTGCGGCTAAATTTGCCACGGCAACAGCATTGGGACGGACGGGAACAGTAATTGGCACTGCTGGATATGTCGCCCCGGAGCAATTTTTAGGCCAAGCGGTTCCCGCCAGTGATTTGTATTGTTTGGGGGTGACTTGTGTGCAATTACTAACGGCAACTGAACCATTTAGTTTATTTGATGTTAAGGAAGGAGTTTGGCATTGGCGGGATTATCTATTATCTCCCGTTACTCTGGAATTTGCCAAGATTTTAGACCGATTATTAGAAGCTAATCTCAATCGGCGCTATCATTCCGCGACGGAAGTTCTCACGGATTTAGATTGGTTACCGCCAATCACTAATCGAACGACTCCCAAACCCAACCAGTCCCCTGGAGTTAGGGGAAATTCATCACCGCCGCCTCCCAATAATCCCTCGATTGTCTCCCGATTAATGGGGGCGACGCCGCAAATGATTAAAGGGACAATTTTGGAGAATTTTGGGAAATTTGATGCAGCGATCGCCTCTTATGACCAGGCGATCGCTCTCAAACCCAATAATGCCGATGCTTGGTACAAAAAAGCCCGCATCCATGCGGAAATGGGCAACTATGACGAGGCATTATCCAGCTATGAGAAAACCCTAGAACTCAAGCCAGACCGATGGGACGCATGGCGAGACAAAGGCATCATGCTCTATAAACTTCGCCGCTATCCAGATGCAGTTTCCAGCTATTTAAAAGCGTTGCAATTTCAACCCAATCAAGCCTTAGTGTGGTTGTTAATGAGTATGGCAATTAAGCAAACTGGCAACAACAAAGAAGCACAAACTACTTTAGACCAAGCTAGACAATTGATGCCAGAACGAGATGCTGAACGAGCGTCTTTGTTATGGCAAGCGTGGGAAATTTTAATTAAAAACTGAGGAAAATTGATTCAAGTTTGAATCAGCAAATACTATGTCAATGAATTTTGAGGGTCCGAAATATTATGATGCTGTTATGGGGGGTCACCATGCGCCGCCACCGGGTGCGGCAGTATTGGGAGGACTGACGGGGATTCAAACCCGCTTGGCGGTGGTGGATATTCCGGTGAAAGTTTCGGCGTTGAAAGAGGCGTTAAATTATGGTCAGGCGGGTTTAGAGTTAGTCATTGATGCCTTAAAAGATGACTGCCATACCGTGCGGCGATCGGCGTTTTTGTTGCTGAAACATCGGAGAGAACCGACGGCGATCGCTGCTTTAAAAAAGTTTAATGCTTATCGATTTTTTGAATGTGTTCATACCATTCAAGCGCATCGCAGTTGGGTTTTGTCCCTCGCTTTTAGTCCGACGGGACGGCAAATTGCCAGCGCCAGTAAGGATAAAACGATTAAATTGTGGGTGAGGGATACGGGACGAAAATTGTACACCCTCAAGGGTCACAGTCATTGGGTTTCCGCAGTGGCATATAGTCCGCGATCGCCGATTCTCGTGAGTGGCAGTTGGGACTACACCATCAAACTCTGGCAACGTTTGGGGGAAAGCGAACTCCATAGTTTCCCGGGAGACAGCGAAATTTATGCGATCGCCATCAGTCCCGACGGAGAATTTATCGCGGGTGGCAGTGGGGATAAAACCATCAAACTAATTGATATTGCCAAAAAACAGCAAGTTCAAACCCTCGTCGGACATCAGGGATATGCAATGGCAGTGGCATTTAGTCCTAATAGTCAACTCGTTGCCAGTGGCAGCAGTGACAAAACCATTAAAGTCTGGCATCGAGAAACCGGAAAGGAACTCTATACCCTCACCGGACATGGGGAACAAGTCTGTGCGATCGCCTTTAGTCCCGACGGCCAAATCCTCGCCAGTAGCAGCTTTGACCAAACTATCAACCTCTGGCAAGTCCAAACCGGACGCCATATTTGCACCCTCTTCGGTCATACCCATTGGGTTTATGCGATCGCCTTTAGTCCCGATGGACAAACCCTCGCCAGTTGCAGTCGCGACAACACGGTAAAATTATGGCACGTCAAAACAGGCCGAGAAATCCGCACCCTCCCGGGTCACACCCGCGCCACTTGCGCCGTCGCCTTCAGTCCCGATGGACAAACCCTCGCCACCGGCGGCGATGATGGGACGATTAAGATTTGGGAATGGCATTAAAGGGATTTAAAAACTCCCAGACTAACTCACAGGGGAAATGATTTTTTCTGCCGTAGGAAAATAACTCATTGCCTCCGCTAAATGCTTTTGCAATGTGGTCACAGGTAAGGGTCCTAAAATATGATTCCAGGGTAAAATCTGGGTGGATTCCCAATTCTCGTGAACGTAAAATTCCAAGTCTGGCAATGTTCCTCGCAATTCTTTAAAGGCGCGACGGTAGCTGCCGAGGGTTTCGCCATAATGGCGGACTAATTCTAAGAGGGAAGATAAGCGGCGATCGCCTCGGGAAATTAAGGCTTGAATCACGGACCAATTATAACTTTCTGGCCGAAATTCTATCCCCGATTTCCCTAATTCTTTCTGTAACTTTTTCAACCGTTTTTCCGCTTGCGGATTCACCCCAAACCACTGAAATGGGGTATGCGCTTTCGGGACAAAGGTGCTACAGCCAAAGGTCAAACGTAAACCCGGTGCAGATTTTTTCAAAGACTGCAACAATTGCACCGTTGCCTCCAAATCCTCCAGTTCCTCCCCCGGAACCCCAGACATTCCGTAGAGTTTTAATCCAGTTAACCCCCCCGCTTTAGCATTAATGGCCGCTTGGGTAATCTCCTGATTTTCCAGCTTTTTATTGACAATTTTCCGTACCCGTTCCGAACCGCTTTCGATAGCAATGGTCAGAGATTTTGTCCCGCGACTGGCCAAGGTTTGGGCTAATTCTGGGGTGACGGTATTGGTTCTAACTGAGGCAATACTCAGACGCACGTCCTCAAATTGGGGTTGATTTAGGTAATCTAATAATTGATTAAATTCCGGATGCTGAGTCACCGAAGCGCCTAACAATCCAATCCGCCGCGTGACTTGTAATCCGCGTTCAATGGCCGGAATTAAAGAGTGTTCTAAACTGGCGGTTCTAAAGGGTAAAGTTAGATAACTTGCTAAACAAAACCGACACATTTCTGGACAACTTCTAACCACTTCTACCATGAAAATATCCGGCCAAGCGGCTTTTTCTGTCACCACAGATGAGGTGGATAAAACATTACCGCGATAGGTTTGTTTGGCGACAGTTTCAGGAATGTCTGAATCAATGGGGTGAATTGAGGCGATCGCCCCATCGGGACTATGATAGGTGACTTCATACAAACTGGGGACATACACCCCAGGAATTTGCGCCAGATGCTGCAATTGCTGCGATCGCCCTGCCTTGCGTACCTGCTGATACCCGTCCACAAATTCACCGAGGAGATTTTCTCCATCCCCGAGTAAAATTACATCAAAAAAGTCAGCAAAGGGTTCAGGATTCGCCGTCAAAACCGGACCCCCGCCAAAAATTAACGGGTGTGATTCTTGGCGATCGGATGCCCGAATCGGAATATCCAGAGACTCTAATAATCCCAGAATATTCACATAATCCAATTCCCAAGAAACGGAAAATCCCAACAATTCCGGTTCCCCAGGTAAGGGTTCGTGCAAATCCGTAAACAACCGAGAAACTTGCAAATCTCCGCGTGTTGCCAGGGTCGCCCAAACGATTTGATAGCCTAAGCTAGTAATCCCAACGGTGTACTCATTGGGAAAGGCATAAATAACGGGAATTGCATCAGCATCCGCAGTCGCCGGAGTAAATAACAGATGTTCAGCATCAAAGATAGAAGGAGTCACAAGCAGGGGTTTTAATGAGGATAATTTGAAAGTTGCAAAGAAAGTTGCAAAGTTGCAAAGTCCGCCGGGGGTTCAAACCCCCGGCTAATAGCTAAAGTCGGTTAAAAACCGACTACAAGGCAATTCAGACAACGTTTTTAGTCGGATTTATCCGACTTTAGCTGTTAGGCGGGGGTTTAAACCCCCGCCGGACTCTCTCTCGTGGGTTAACTCGTGGGTTAACCCGCAGGTTGATTGCAGTTAACCTATTTATATTTTAATTTAAGACCTAAAATAATCGAAGCCAAAATAAAGGTGATAAAATTGGCTAATATTATGGCAATATCTTGCTTAAATAAACCATAAATCAGCCAGAGAAAAATCCCACTGCAAAACATTAAAAAAGTATTTAATGAGACATCTTTGGTGGATTTAGATTTCCAAGTTTGGAGAACTTGAGGGACAAAGGCCAACGTTGTTAATGTCCCAGCGAGCAATCCTATAATCGTAATCGTCTGTTCACTCATAAATTCTGTATTGGGTCAGCAACTGTCTATAAAATTTGGGATAAAAATTGACGGGTTCGTTCTTCTTGGGGATTTTGGAAAAAGTTGGTGGGTGTTGCCACTTCGATGACCGTTCCACCATCCATAAACACGACGCGATCGGCCACTTCTCGGGCAAATCCGACTTCATGGGTGACGACTACCATCGTCATTCCAGAGTTTGCCAAATCCCGCATCACTTCTAGGACTTCCCGGACCATTTCTGGGTCTAAAGCGGAGGTGGGTTCATCGAATAGCATGATTTTCGGTTGCATTGCTAAGGCGCGGGCGATCGCCACTCGTTGCTGCTGTCCTCCGGATAACTGCCCGGGATATTTCCGCGCTTGTTCGAGGATTCCCACCCGTTCCAATAACTGCATCCCTACTTCCTCTGCTTTCATCCTAGACCATCGGCGCACCCATTTGGGGGCTAAAGTCACATTTTGCAAGACGGTGAGGTGTGGGAATAGATTAAACTGCTGAAAAACCATCCCCACTTCCCGGCGAATATTATCAATATTCTTCAAGTCATTGGACAGTTCAATGCCATCAATTTCAATCCGTCCTTTTTGATAGTCTTCTAGGGCATTAAAGGTCCGAATAAAAGTTGATTTACCGGAACCCGATGGCCCCATAATGACCACAACTTCTCCGGGGTCAATGGTTAGACTAACTCCACGCAAGGCGTGATAATGTCCATACCATTTTTGGACATCTTTGGCAATAATAATGGGGGATTGGTCATTTGTCATTTGTTTTTGTCATGGGTTGGTTGTGGGTCTTTCTAGTGTATTCCTACCCTTAACTATCTCGAATTGTGGCCGCAGTTCCTAAAGTTGCTGCGGCAGTTTTCATCCGCTTGATATCATCTAAAGACCAGAGTCGAGTATCCTCACAGTGATGCGCTACGAGTAATCCCCATAATCCAATCGGGGAAAGAATTGGCACCACTAAATTGGCTTGAACTTGCAGGTTCCGCAGAAACTCTCGATGGCACTCGTTAATGGGTTCAATTTCAATATTAGAAATTGCCCGGACTCGGCCTTGCAAATATAAAGCGGCATATTCCTCTCCAAAACATTGGTCCGGTCCACTTTTGCCAAAAATGGAAAATTGAGGATCGCTCACGGATTCAAAGGTGACTTGTCCTTTCCAAGGGGAATAAAAGTAATATAATAAAATCCGATTAACCTTGAGGATTTCTCTTAATTCATGGGTAGTTTGTTGAATTAATAAATCCTGATTTAGGGTTTTTGCTAAACGGTCAGCAACCTTTCGCAAGCTTGAATCAGTCATAAATAAAAACTCCGGGGTTGAAATGACGGAGAGAAGGGATTTATCCAAAACCTTACCGAATTTCTAATCAGAGCGAAAATTAGGGGGTTATAGGAGGCGATCGCCTTTAGGATTTCCCCACAGCTAATTTTTGCTCTAACCGGCGACTGGCAAGGGACATTCCATAGCAGAAAATCCAGTAAATTAAGCCAACAAAAATGTAGACTTCCGCGTAGTCCCCGATAAATTCAGGTTGAGCCAGAATCGATCGCGCCATCCCTGTTAATTCTACTAAACCCACCAGCGCTAGTAAAGACGTATCTTTAAATAATCCAATAAACTGCCCCACAATGGCGGGAATCACGGCGCGTAATGCTTGGGGTAAGACAATCAGCGAAATCACCCAAGGGGTTGCTAATCCCAACGCTTTCGCTGCTTCAATTTGTCCCCGAGGGACAGATTGCAAACCTCCTCGGACATTTTCTGCCATGTAAGCGGCACTAAACAGACTCAACCCAGCGATCGCCCGCATGACGCGATCAAGACGCATCTCCACGGGTAAAAACAACGGCAACATCACCTGCGCCATAAACAAAATCCCAATTAACGGCAATCCCCGAACAATTTCAATATAGAGAATGCACAACCAGCGCAACACCGGAAGAGAACTTTGCCGTCCTAATGCTAACAAAACTCCCGCTGGAAATGACAACACAATACTCACAATTGCTGTCACCAGGGTGAGTAATAATCCATTCCATAACTGCGTCTGAACCTGTCGCAGTCCCAATCCCCCACCAATGAACCAAAGAATCACCGGAAATGCTAAAATCCAGGCCAAAGGAATCCATTGAACCCACCGGGAACGCCAGCGAATTGCCCAGAAAGAAAAGGCAGCAGCGCCAGCAATTACCCCCGTTGCCATGCCGACGCGCCAATAGAGTTGGGGGGGATATCTTCCGACTAAAAACAACCGCCAGTTGACCCCTATTACTTGCCAATCCGCCAAGGCGATCGCCCAATGTAACAATCCGCCCCCAAGTTGATAAATCAACCCCAGACAAATCACCGTCAGAATACTGTTGTACCAAGTATTAAATAGGTTTTTTCTGGCCCAAATCCAGGGAGAAAGTTTGGGCGTAATCGGTGGAAGTTCGGCTTTGCTATCCATAGATTTGTCACCTTTGATAACAGATTGATGCAGTTATTATTGACGCCAATTCTAGCGTTCTTTCAGTTGAACTTTTTTATTATAAAAATTCAGAAACAGGGAAATCAATAAACTAATCGTTAAATAGGTTGCCATCAACAGAATCATCACTTCCACCGCCCGTCCTGTTTGATTAAACGTGGTGGAGGCGACAAAATAAATATCTGGATAACCGATCGCGATCGCTAAACTGGTATTTTTCGCTAAATTCAGATATTGACTCGTCAGGGAGGGGATCATCGTTCGCAACGCTTGGGGAAAAATCACCAAGCGCAACATTAAACTGGGATTCAAACCCAGCGATCGCGCCGCTTCCCACTGTCCTTTTGGCACCGACTGAATCCCAGCGCGCACAATTTCTGCAATAAATGCTGCCGTATAAAGACTCAATCCTAGCACCAAGGCGGATAATTCCGGAGACAGTTGTAATCCCCCCACAATTTGTCCACTCTCCAGCACTTCGGGTATCGTCCAAGGCAGGGGAAAGGCAACAACTTGTTGACTTAAATAAATTCTTCCCGGCAATTCTATAACATCTTGGAGTCCAGGCAAACTTAAGAAAACTGCCGAATACCAGAAAAATAATTGCAGCAATAAAGGCGTATTGCGGATAATTTCCACATACAGTAACGAAAGTTTTCTTAACAGCCAATTATCCCACAATCGCCCGACTCCAACGGTAATCCCGACTACCGTTGCTAGGATAATTCCCACCGCCATCACTCGTAAGGAGTTGAGTAATCCTACCAATAAAGCTCTCGCGTAGGTAGAACTTCGGTCATAGGGAATCAGGGTTTCGCCAATATCAAACGCCGCCTGAGAGTCTAAAAAGTCAAATCCCAGAGTCATCCCTTGTTGCTGTAAATTGCGCTGCAAGTTTTGCCAAAGGGTTAATCCCAATATCACAATTAAGATAACGGCAACAGATTGAATAGCAACAAACCAAAATCGGCGATCGCGCCACAATCTTCTCATGTACGGTTCCCCTCAACTCCTCCCGAGACTTTACCCAAACCGACTGCGATCGTGCGGTTCATCCCAATTAATCATCGGTCCTTTAGGAACAATTCCCGTAGGATTAACTTTCGGATGACTCCGATAATAATGCTGCTTAATATGGTCAAAATTGCAGGTAGGTTTGATTCCCGGATGTTGATACAACTCCTTGAGATAATTCCACAAATTAGGATAATCTACAATTCGCCGGATATTACATTTGAAATGCACATAATAAACCGGATCAAACCGCACCAGGGTGGTAAACATACAAATATCCGCTTCCGTGAGGCAGTCGCCACATAAATAGCGCTGTTTTCCCAAAATCCCCTCCCAGTGATCCAAGGCATCAAATAAATCCGTTACCCCTTCCTCATACGCCCCCTGAGTTGTAGCAAATCCAGCCCGATACACCCCATTATTAATCGGTTGATAAATCTCATCAAGGGTTTTATCAATCACCCCTTGCAAATCCTTTGGATATAAATCAATAGAATTTTCGGCAATTCCCTCAAATTCCGTATCCAACATTCGGATAATTTCCCGAGATTCATTATTGACAATTTGCTGGTTTTCTTTATCCCACAAAACCGGCACTGTCACTCGTCCACTGTAATTCTCATCCGCTTTAAGATACAGTTGCCATAAATAATCGCAGTGATTTTCCGTATCCGGAATCATCCCCGGATACTCGGCAAATTCCCAACTATTTTGGTCAATCACTGGGGAAACCACCGAGAGACTAATTGCTGCTTCTAAGCCTTTCAAGGACCGCATAATCAGCGTCCGATGCGCCCAAGGACAAGCTAACGATACATAGAGATGATACCGTCCAGCCACTGCCGGATATTGACTCGACCCATCCGCAGTAATCCGATCGCGAAAGGTGGTAGAAGGGCGAACAAATCGACCGCCACTATCTTCCTGTTCCCGTTCAGTTACCCATTTTCCATCAATTAATAGACCCAATCCCATTCGTTTTTTCTCCTAATTGTTAACAAAATTTAGCTCAAAAATAAACTGCCTTTAGCGAAAGGGTGGTGAATACATCAACCCGCCCTCAGTCGATAATCGATTTAATCCCCGCTCAAGATTGAGAGGGGTTTCCGGCCCTAAATTGCGATTGTAAATTTCGCCGTAGTTTCCCACATGACGAATCACGCGCAGGGCAAAATCATTGGTTAATCCTAAGTCTTGACCTAGATTTCCTTCCGTTCCCAAAAACCGCGTAATTTCAGGATTGCTACTATTCACCATTTCCTCGACATTTTCAGAGGTAATCCCGAGTTCTTCGGCATAGATTGTGGTATAAATAATCCAATTCACCACATCGGACCAGTTTGGGTCTCCGGGTCCCACCGCTGGGGCGAGGGGTTCTTTAGAAATGGTTTCTTCTAAAATTAAATGTTGTTCAGGGTTAGGAAATCGCGATCGCCGCGAGACTAATTGAGAGCGATCGGACGTCACCGCTTGACAGCGACCCTGAAGATAGGTAGCATAGGCGACGTTAATATCTTCAAACACCACAAGTTGATAATTAATGCCGAGACTTGCCATGCGATCGGCGACATTTTGCTCGTTCGTCGTCCCAGTTTGGGTGCAAATTGCTTTATCCTTCAGTCCCGCGAGATTGGTAATCCCGCTATTTTTCTGAACCATAATCCCTTGTCCGTCATAGAAGACGACGGGGGCAAATTGTAAACCCACGGCCCCCGTATCCCGGCTGAGGGTCCAGGTGGTGTTCCGACTGAGGATATCAACTTCCCCACTTTTAACGGCAGTAAAGCGTTCTTTGGCGTTGAGATTGCGGAATTCAACGGCATTGGGGTCATCAAAAATCGCGGCGGCGATCGCCCGACAGATATCCACATCGAGTCCCGCATATTTGCCGGTGGCATCGACAAAACTAAATCCCGGTAACTCCCCACTGACTCCACAGACAATCTGACCCTGATTTTGAATTTGAGTCAACTTCTGCGAACCCGTGGCAACAGTTCCATTGGGTTGACCCGATGTCCCCCCACAAGCAGTCGCGGCGATCGCCAGACATAGACTCGCCAGTTTCAATAATCCCTTTTTACCCATCTCGATGAATTTCTTATATTGAATTGGCCGGTTGCAGCGCAATTATTCTAATTAAAGGCTGTGCTTTATCTTACACGACTGGGGAAAGCCTGCGGGTTCGACCACTGAAAATCCCTACTGCTGTGGCGATCGCAGTAGATATTTCATCACGAGTTTCAACCGTTGAGTAGGTTGTGCCATTGCGTGCGTCTCCCCCAAGAAAGCGGCAGACAAACCGGACCGCGATCGGTCATCTCATTGCGGGAAATAGAGAGTAGGGCCAAGGGAACCCTGATACTGAGCAATGGGTTATCCCATATCCGTAGCAATTCGTTCGCTGGCGATATCGCGAATCAGAGAGAGTCGCGATCGCAGGTATGCATTCAACACATTCACTTGATCGGGATCAAGGGGTTGCTCTTGTCTAAACTGCTTGAGCAGCCACTGCACCAAGCTGGCATCATCTAGGCTTAACAAAACGTTAACCTGAGTTTTTTCTATCAAGGACCAAATTTGACGTAGCATTAAGGGATTCATCTTTCCTCCTGCCAACAAAAACCAATCTCTTGTCGGGGATTGGCTAAATGTGGATTTACTTCGCGGCTACCCGAAAAACGACCCTCGCCGTTCTTCCAGTAAGCTTAATAATTCCTTTATATTTACACCATACCGTATTTATCCGGGATTGGATCGACACAACATAAGATGCAACAATAGTTACCAAAACCTTACAATTCGTTTGTTACAAACTTTACCTTTTCAGCCCTTGTTCAGTCTTGAATCCGTGATTTTTCAGCGAATCAGGCTGTTTTTGGTAGTTGAGACTACATATTAAGTTTTTTGAAGGTAAACCAAGCAATATCTCTTTATGTTGCGATTGAAAAATGCACCCATTCATGGGATGCTCAATTGATTATATCGCGCTCATCCAGGATTCCTCTGCTTAAAAAGGGGCTTGGTTGTCTCATCGAACCCACTCTGAATTGTCCCAAGGATTGAGTTCATTGAACTTGAGGGATTTCCTTAAATTTCGAGTAACGTTTTGTAACCCGAATCCCGATCGCCTCGCCCGTACTGAGGGAACTCCAAAAAATAAAACCCGCAAAAAGTTCAACGTCCCCCCTTGACGGGGTTTGTTTAAAGATGACTCAGTTCATGAGTAACGAAGAACGTTTATATGATTTATTTGTTGGAAATCCCTGACGCAATCTATAAAATCGACCCATATATGGTGGGGCCTTCAAAATGATTCAGTTTTGTTCTAAACGAGGTGGAAGGGATGACCGAGTGTCGGATTGTAACGTTATCCCACCCAGGCAATCCAGAACCCCACTTGCTCACCCCGTCTGAGTTTTTCCCTAAAAATGGAGAATAGCGGATTCGAACCGCTGACCTCTGCGGTGCGATCGCAGCGCTCTACCAACTGAGCTAATTCCCCGGTCATTCGTGGAACCATCATAACATGAACCCAGGCAGAAAGGGAATAGGCAATCCCAGATAAATTTTGGGGCGGTTCAGAATGGCTAAAACTCCTTTAGCAGTAAGAGTTAACTTAACCGGCTACAGGTTGAGTCCAAAAGCGTTGAAAAAACTCCCGGAGGCGATCGAGTTCCAGATCTCGTAAATAATCCACCGTCCAATCCGCCTGCCGTTGGAGCATATGAAACGGGTAAGTATTGGCAATGCCAACCACCTGAATCCCCGCCCGTTGAGCCGCCTGAATCCCTGCCGGAGTATCTTCGATCGCCAAACAATCTCTTGGGGTCAGGTTGAGTTCCGGATATTGCTGATTCAACCGTTCCACCGCCAATAGATAGCCCTCGGGTTCCGGTTTGCTCGTGGTGATGTCATCTCCCGCCACGATCGCCGAGAAATATTGGGCCATATTTGCACGATTTAACACCAGTTCCACCTCCGAGCGCAAAGCCCCCGAGACCACCGCTAATTTTAACGGAGTGCCGCGCAGTTTATAAATCAAGTCATCCACCCCCATAAAAATGGGCAGCTTATTCAGAGCAGCGAGTCGTTCCTGATAGGCGATCGCCTTGCGTTCCACCAAGGCATTGAGCGCTGCATCCGTCAGGAAGCGCCCCCGAGTGGCAAACAACTCCGCAATACAGGCGCGATCGCTGCGTCCTAAACAGATTTGCCAGAACTCCCCCTTTTTCGGGCGCAAGTTCTCCGACAGCAACAACTCATTGATTAACTCCTCGTGAATCGACTCATCATTAATAATGACCCCATTGAAATCAAATAAAATCGCTTTTAAACTCATGGTCCCTCTCTTCTTAGTAGCTGGGAGCCACAACCCATGACTCCTCTTTTTCAGTCCAGCTTGGCGACGCCACCGGGGATTGAGGTAACGGTTTGATCCCGCTGGTTACCTGATTAAGTAACCAAACTTCAGTCGTGTGGACCGCACCAAATCCTGCCGCACCCATCCAGGCATCCACACTGCCTCCGGCATACTCCTGAATATAAGGTTCTTCAAAAATTTGGGTAAGCCACGGGGTCTGGCGTAGGGTTTTTTGATTGCCATCGAGAATCAAAAACTGTCCCCCAGGTTGTAGCAGTCGGAAACCTTCTTGGGCGATCGCCTCGGCAATTTCTGTGGGGGTCTCGTGGAATAATAACGAAGCCGTCACCAAGTCAAAAGAATTGGGGGCAAATCCCGTCTGTTCCGCAGGTCCATGCACCCACTGAATCTCTAAACCTGCTTGTTTAGCCTTGTATTGGGCCATCACCAGCATATAGGGGGATAAATCTAACCCAATGACTTCAGCATCGGGAAAGGCTTGCTTAAGCCGGATCGTCGTCGAACCCGTGCCACAACCCAGGTCCAGAATTCGGCGCGGATGGGTGCGAATTTCATCGATTAACCCTTGACGGATCCAACCTTCATGGGGCGGAAGCGCATATTGGGTAATCGGGTCGTAACTGACGGCAGCACCCCGATTGAGGTAACCGCCTTCAATGCCGTGAAAATTTTGAGTGATGTAATAGTCGGGGTACTCAAAATCTGGCCGACTGAGGCGAGAACTCTCGGTTTCCCAGTCGATGCTGCGACTCACTTGCTGCATCGCCTTTTCATCGACGAATAGCCAGACGACGGGTGCTAAAAACTGCTCAAAAATTGTGTCTTTACGAACGGTCATAGTTTGGCCTCAAGATTGCGAGGGAGTGGGGTTTTCAGGAGTGATCGCCGACTCCAGGATGAGTTAAGAATCGTTAAAAAAATTATCAAAAGTTTAAACAGTATTTTACCCAGTATAGAGATAAGGGATTGGAAAGGCAAAGCACCCAGGGCAATCTTGGGCACAGGGGCGATCGCCTAGTCCCAGACAAAATCATTACCCCGGCATCAGTGGGATGGGATATGATGCGATGGCAAACGCAAACAGCCCAACACCAGCCGAATACAAAAGCTCATGGCTCAAAACTTTAGTCTTTCTATAAAAATTTTTTATGGGGTGGTTGGTATTTTAACCACTCTGGCGATCGATGCCAGTCTCTCCCAACCCCTACAAGCGCAAGATACCGATTTAGAAACCCTGTGTCGGTTGTTTCCTCTTAATTCTCGCTGTCAACAAGTCCCAGGGCCAACGCCGGTCCCACCTGCTCCCGCACCCCTTCCCCCCACTCAACCTCTTCCCCCCACGCAACCCGTTCCCCCAGCACCTCGTCCCGTTCCCCCGTCTCAACCCGCACCCCTGCCCCCACGCACCCTACGATTGCTGGAAGAACGGAGTGGGTTTGCCGTCTCCGGTACTGTGGGAACTCCAGGGATTGGCGCTCAAGTGACAGGTCGGATTTTCCCCAATTTAAACGCGAGAATAGGATTTAGTGGCTTATCCTTCAACCGTGAGTTTACAGAAACCGACATCACTTACGATACCGATGTCGATTTGCGGACAATCCCCGCGTTTGTCGATTATTTTCCCAACGAAGACTCGGGATTTCGGCTCACTGGGGGTCTAGTTTATAACGGGAATAAGGCATCCGGAGTGGCTCAGACGGCAAGTGGAGCTAATGCTTCCTATCAGATTGGTAACTCGACCTTTCCGGCAGCACAAGTGGGGCCCTTAGAAGCTGAGGTGGATTTTCCCGATTTTGCACCTTATATTGGGGTGGGCTGGGGTAATCCAGTGGCCTTCGGAAAACGATGGGGATTTTTTATGGACCTTGGGGTGATGTTTCAGCGATCGCCCGATGTCTCGTTAACCGCCCCCGGTGCTGCATCCAATCCCCTACTAGCCAGTGAACTTGAGCGCGAGCGCGAAGACCTAGAGGATGCGTTAGGTCGTTTCCGATTTTACCCGGTTTTGCAAGTGGGCGTGACTTATCAGTTTTAACCCAAAGTAACCGCTTAAGAGAGAATTCCACCGTTTTAGACGCGATCGCCTCCTGGGACTTCGGCTCACATTAAACCCCCAGGGCGATCGCCTTGACAACCCAAAAGTGAGCGAATGCATATCAGGGATAATTTTGTCAAGTCAAAGACTCAAAAAATGGAAGTTTTGGGGTACAATCGTCAAGCCAATCCCTCACGGGAAATTCCCCGGTTGCTTCTCTTGAGAATGACTCAGAAAAATCGGGGAAAATCGGGGACAATCTGAGGGAACCGAGTTGAGTGAACAATGCAGGCGGCAGAAGGATGGAATTTAGTTTTTGGGCGATCGCCCATTCAATCCACCCAGCCGGTCTGATTCGGGCGGTTTCTCACCGTAAACTAACTTAAAAGAGGCTGACGATCAGCCTCGGTTATTCAGACCTCAACAGCAATGGGGAAGGGGAGACAGATTGTTCGTTAAACAACCATCCCTCCCCAAATTAAAGGACAAATTTAAACAAGCTCACCGGGAGTAACGGTTGAATCAGAACGCCGTTGACACTCCCACCCATTCGGGAGACCCAGGGAGAATCCTTAAAAGGGATTAATACCCCAAAATAAACCCTAAACATCAATCCCCCAGGGATATCCCTGATTTAAAATTTAGACTTGCCAGCAAAAAATAGGAGTGAACAGGATGACCAGTTTCAGCACCTTTGCCGAACCCTCAATGCTCGACTTAGCACGGGCGGGAAATTTTCGGGCGATCGCCTACCTGATCAACTCATACCTGGCCCCCCAAGGCATTTATGCCCGGGTCGAACCTGTCCAAAAAGGATGCCTGCCGATCCGCCTGGAAATCAATGGGTTAAACCATCAACCCGATATCTCCCAGCAACTGCGTTCGGGCTTAAACAAATTTATCTGTCAGCAAATCTGGCGGCTCAACTCGGAAGTGATTGATGGAGTTCGCATCATCGCCACAGGTGCTAACCCCCTCGGAAATTCTGACTTATTGTGGCAGCAGTCCATCCGCATTGTCACCCCAGCCAACCAGCAACGCAGAAATCAGTATTTACAGAAGCTGCTCGATGGGGTCTCCCGCGCAGCTTCTTGGATCAACTATAAAGTTTTTAGATTATTTTTAGTGGCAGGGGTCTCCGTCAGTGCCTTTATCATGGGCAGCGCGATCGGCTACTTGCAATTGCGCGACCAATCCCAACCCACCGCCATTGTTTCCCCCCAAACGACCTCCAATCCGGTCAATGGAGCGCCGGAACGGCCCAAAGTAGTCCAAGCGGCCTTAGAACCCGTTCCAGTCATTGAACATACCGATGTCATGAACCCCAATGACCCGACGGTTACCCTGATGATGAGCGGCGATGTCACCCTCGGTCATGGGTTTGAAGACCTGATCGGGAGTGATTATACCTGGGCCTTTGACCAAATGCCCGAATACCGCGAGGCAGATATGGCAATGGTCAACCTCGAAGGCACCTTGACCACCGCCGATACCAAACTAGAAAAAACCTTTAATTTTAAAGCCGACCCCTCCTCCGTGGAGGTGCTGACCTCTGGAGGCGTTGATATTGTTAACCTCGCCAATAATCACGCGATGGACTACCAGGGTCCCGGACTCCAGGAAACCCTGAAAACTTTAGAAAAAGCGGGAATTCATGGCGTCGGAGCCGGGATGGAGATGACCGAAGCCCGACGTCCTAAAATTATTGATGTTAAAGGTCAGCGAATTGCTTACTTTGGTTACTATGCAGCGGATTATCATGCCGCAGCCGAAGGCGTACCGGGGACCAATCACGGCATGGAACAGCGGATTGCTGAGGATATTCAGGCCGTTCGGGATGAAGTAGACTGGGTTGTGGTGAATTTTCACTGGGGCGTAGAGCTGGCAAATTATCCAGAAATTTGGCAGAGCGAATTGGCCTATTTTACGATTGACCAAGGAGCGGATGTGATCGTGGGTCATCATCCTCATGTGTTGCAGGGGTCAGAAATTTATAAGGGACGCCCTATTGCTTACTCTCTGGGGAATTTTATTTTTGGAGGGAATGCTCGCAGCGATTATGATACCGCTGTCCTAAAGGTGTCCTTGCGAGAGCAACAAATGAAGGTGGAATTTTTACCCGTTGAGGTCCGCAAGTATCAGCCCAAAGTGGTCACAGGGGAAAGGGGCGATCGCATTCTCGAACACATCGATATGATCTCTGGGGTGTTTGAAGAACCGATGACTTCTCCGATGATTCTGGATGCTCGTCAATCTAAAGTGGTGACCTCGGGAAATACCGTGTTTGAGTCCCAAAAGCCCGCTGAGATTAAGCCTAATCCGACACTGGAAGAAGAGTTACCCGGTGATCAAGGTGAGGCGTTTAATGCCTCCCCCTTTACAAATGACTTGGGTGAGCCTCTTACTTTTGGAGAAGCTGATAAATTGGGCGAGGCGGAACCTGCATCCCCACCTCAATCCAATGGGACTTCTCGGGCGGTGGGCATGGCCCTGGCTGCGGCTGCGGCAGGGGGTGCCATCGGTGTAGCCGGTCGGAACAAGAAAATCAAACTGCCGCAGTTCCCCAAGAGCCTGGTTTCCAGCTAAGGCAACGGCGATCGCCCCAAGGGGACAAGGGTTTGAGGGTAGGGTTCTGAATCAACCCTGTGGCAAGTTCCCCTTGACTATCCGATCGCCGTCCGTTACAACCGTAAAGACTGACATAATTGCCGCCCCCGATCATTCGACTCAAGGACAAAGGATAAACAGTGTTTGCGATCGCAGTAAAAGAAGAACAATACAAGACCTACATCCTCTCCGACCAACCCGCTCAATCCCGGGTCGAAGTCGTTCCTGAACGGGGTGGCATCATCACCCGTTGGCAAGTTCAAGGTCATGACCTCCTCTATCTGGATGCTGAACGCTTTGCCAACCCGGATTTAAGTGTCCGTGGCGGCATCCCCATCTTGTTTCCCATCTGTGGGAATTTGCCGAATAACACCTACAGCTATCAAGGCAAAGAGTACCAACTCAAACAACATGGGTTTGCCCGGGATTTACCTTGGGAAGTCACCGAGGGGGTAACCAAGGACCTCGCCAGCATTACCCTGATTCTCAACAGCAGCGATCGCACCCGTGCCGTTTATCCGTTTGATTTTGAACTAGCCTTTACCTATAAGCTAAAAGGGAACAGCCTGGAAATTGACCAACGCTACACCAACACCGGCGATCGGCCCATGCCCTTTTCTACCGGACTCCATCCGTACTTTTGGGCCCCGGATAAGTCCAAACTCCAATTTAAAATTCCCGCCGTCCAATACACGGACCAAAAAACCCAGAATCAACATCCCTTCACCGGCAGATTCGACCTCAACGTAGACGAAATCGACGCTGCCTTTACCAAAATTACCGGACTCGCTGCCACGGCGATCGACCACAGTCGTCGCTTGCAAGTCCGGTTATTATTTAAAGCCAGTTATTCCAACGTCGTCTTTTGGACCCTCAAAGACAAAGACTTCTACTGCCTCGAACCTTGGACCGCCCCCCGAAACGCCCTCAACACCGGGCTACACCTGATGAATTTGCAACCCGGAGACAAGTGGGAAACCCAAGTTCGCCTCACCGCAGATTTTTTTTAAAAAACCCCTTGCTTTTTTTAAACAGCCTGTGCTAATGTAGCTAAGGTGCTGAAAAAGAAAGCACGCGGGTCGCTAACTCAACGGTAGAGTATTCGGCTTTTAACCGACTAGTTCCGGGTTCGAATCCCGGGCGACCCATAAATTCAAAACCTCATAGATTTTAGAGTCTCAAAGGCATTCAAGACAAAAGCTGAAGGCTGAAAATTCTGGCTTTTTTCCCTTTGCCCCTTCATTCATCCTCCTTGATTCCGCCTTAAGAGTCAAAATTGGCAATTCTGAGATAAAAACGTTATAAAGTTCTCATTTTTAGATATAATTCGTAAAAATCTGAAATTTGTCTTAAACTTGTTGTAACAATTTCAGCTTGTCCATACCCCATCGCTGAAAAAAAAGTAATTAGGAGGACCATCTATGGCGCTTGTACCTATGCGGTTAATGCTGGATCATGCAGCAGAGAACGAGTACGGCATTCCGGCCTACAACGTCAACAACATGGAGCAGATCCAAGCGATCATGCAGGCTGCTAACGAAACCAACAGCCCCGTGATTCTGCAAGCTTCTCGTGGTGCACGCAAATATGCAGGGGAAAACTTCCTCCGCCACCTGATCCTAGCCGCAGTGGAAACCTACCCCCACATCCCCATTGCCATGCACCAAGATCATGGCAACGCACCTTCCACCTGCTACTCGGCTATGAAACAAGGGTTCACCAGCGTCATGATGGATGGCTCCTTGGAAGCAGATGCCAAAACCCCAGCCAGCTACGAGTACAACGTGGAAGTCACCCGCGAAGTCGTGAAAGTGGCTCACTCCATCGGCGTCAGCGTCGAAGGCGAACTCGGTTGCTTAGGTTCTTTGGAAACCGGCATGGGTGAAGCAGAAGATGGTCACGGGTTTGAAGGAAAACTCTCCCATGATCAACTGCTGACCGATCCTGATCAAGCCGTTGACTTCGTTGAGCAAACCCAAGTCGATGCTTTAGCAGTGGCGATCGGAACCAGCCACGGTGCCTACAAATTCACCCGTAAACCCACTGGGGAAATCTTAGCAATCAGCCGGATCGAAGAAATTCACCGCCGCTTGCCGAACACCCACTTGGTCATGCACGGTTCTTCCTCCGTTCCCCAAGACTTGATCGAACTGATCAACAAATACGGCGGAACCATCCCCGAAACCTACGGCGTGCCGATTGAAGAAATCCAAAAAGGAATCAAGTGCGGTGTCCGTAAAGTGAACATCGACACCGATAACCGCTTGGCAATCACTGCGGCAGTCCGTGAGGCCCTGGCCCAAAATACCAAGGAATTTGACCCCCGTCACTTCCTGAAACCCTCCATCCAATATATGCAAAAAGTCTGTGCCGAACGCTATCAAGCCTTTGGTACCGCCGGTAACGCCTCCAAGATCAAGCAAGTCAACCTCGATGACTTCGCCGCCAAGTACGCCAAAGGCGAACTCAGCGCCACCATCAAAAAGGCCGTCACCGCCTAAATTGTAAAAATTGGCCCAGGTAAGAGCAAGCAATTGTAACTCTTATCTGCCATTTTCATCAATAAAAAAAAGGGTAGTGCATTGCACTATCCTTTTTTTTGCATTCCCAGTTCGTAGTAACGACTTCAGTCGTTCTCTTCTCTTAGTTCGTAGTAACGCCTTCAGGCGTTTTCTTTCCCAGTTCGTAGTAACGACTTCAGTCGTTCTCTTATCTTCATTCTTCCCAATACACCGGCGGGGGTTCAAACCCCCGCCTAATAGCTAAAGTCGGATAAATCCGACTGAAAACCTTACCTGATAAAGAGTTTAATGGGGTTTTAACCTACTTTAGTTCTTAGCTTAACCCCACTGTTGGAACTACGAATGGGGAAAGAGAACGACTGAAGTCGTTACTACGAACAGGGAAAGAAAACGACTGAAGTCGTTACTACGAACAGCCGGAAACGCCTGAAGGCGTTACTACGAACTTAGATAAAATAACGCCTGAAGGCGTTACTACGAATTGGGATAGTCATCGGTTAACACGCTTTCAAAATAGTGCTGGATTAATGGCACTTTGACTTGATAATTCCCCTTTTCTCCCTCGGCGATTACCTGTTTTTTAATCAGTTGTCTAATCAGGCGTTGATTACCTGCATCTACGGTTCCTGCCATCAAATCCTGGATAAAGTTCTGTTCCCGCTGAGAAAGAGTGTTTGTCCATAATTCTCTAAAATATGTTCCCCCCCTTTCCAACACCTTGGGGATCACGCCATCGATATCTTCCCGGGTTGCTTTGAGAGAGGGAATCGCTTTCTGGGTATCGTCTCGGGATTTCTGATTGAGGCGATCGACCACCAGGGAACAAGTTAACTGGACTAAATAGGGTTGACAGGCGGTTAATTCGATAATGCGATCGACCGCTTGGGGATGGTAAATATCGGGAAAATTTTCCACTGGTTTGAGGATCAACTCTCGCGCTTCGGGTTCTTCTAAATAGGTGAGGCGCAGGGATTGAGTATTAATCAGATAATCGCTCCAATAGGGGTCTAATTCATCCGGGGTATGGGAACCGCTAAATAACAGAATCCACTGGGGACAGTGCTGCATGAGGTGACGCAGGAAGTTCAGGGGGGCGCGACTTTTTGTTTGGGCAATCAATTCTTCGAGACGTTCAAATTCATCCAAACAGAGGAGAAACCGCTTACCCGATGCCATGCGCTCAATTTGAGTAAACCAGGTTTGCAATGCCAAAAACGGATCGGTTTGCAGTTCCTCTAGATCCGGTTGAGGGAGTTGCAGTCGGCGCGAGTGCCATGCTGCTTTCTGGATGGCAGTTGCTAGGGATTTCGCGAATCCAGATAGGGTGATGGTGCTGGCGATGCCTTGAATATCTACGAGTAAGGGGACGAGATCGGCACCGACTTTCTGAGGCAGATACTTTAAGGTGGAGGTTTTGCCGGTGCGTCGTCCTCCGTAGAGGAGTAAAATCGGCGGTTGGGGGGACAGACTCAAGTTTTCGATTTGCCGAAACAAATCCTGACGCCCTTTGAAGCGAGATTTGGCAGATTCAGGGTCGAGTGCAGAACCGGCGATATAGGGTTGGGGAATTTCTCCAGATTTTTCCGCAGCTTCGGTGAGGGTGCGGCAGGCGGTTTGGAGGATTTGTAACCAGCGCTGAGTGATGCTGCCAAAACTGGTGGCGAGGAAGGGATTGCGGTTAAATGCCAAGCGGTTTTGGATTTCACCCAGGGCGGCGATCGGTTTTTGCAGGAGTTCAATCTGGCGATAGGCAGTGGTGGAGCTTTGGGTTGATCGCACGGTTTGGCTGATTTCTAGGAAATTTGGCAGGATTTCCCCGAGTTGTTTGGGGGGAGGGGAGGGTATCCAGTTGAGTTCGTTAGAAATAGCGACGATATCGGTAATCGTTTGACAGCGATCGAGGGTGGTTAAGGCAATTCCCCGGATTGCTTTGGCGGCGAGTTGCTGTTGATTGGTGGAGGTAATCAGATAATCAATGGTTTGACGGGCAGCAGCGGGATTTTCTGGGTAGGATTCGATAATTAAGCTGTCGAGAAAAGGCAGGGGGAGGTAAATTAATTCATCAAACCGTGGGGGTAAATAGGGGAGAGTTTTGGATACCGCTCCTGGTCGGGAAACGAGGAAGAGGGCCAGGGACCAGAGCAATTCGGGAATCCAAAAGTAAACGCGCAACACACCGAGAATCCATGCTACACCAGCCCCCCCACCCCACGCTACGGATGATGCTACAAATCCAACTACAGTTGACGTCAGTATAAGGGTTGCAGAGTAGGGTGTACCTACTGTTGCTACACTACATCCCACACCTAATGCTACATAGAAGGTTACACTCAACGGTACATTTAATGCTATGTGGAATATTACAGCTAATACTACACTCAATACCATGTCCCATGCTATCTCCCATAGCACACCAAAAATTACGCTTAGTGATACACCCCATACTACAAGACCTAAAGCACTGAAGAGAGGGGCAGAAAATAAAGATTGCACCAGGGCCTCCGCTTTAGGGATAAGCTGGGAAATAACTAGAAGGAGGAATAAAACAATCGCGAGGGTGATGAACAAGCTGTAAAACCATTGCCATCTCTGTTGAAAATTTGCCCGTACCTGCAGTAACCCAGTCACCCACCCCAGCAAAAATAAGCTAATGCTTAACCCATTAAACAGTTCCCCGGATGCCAGGGAATAAATGGGGGCAACGAGTAACATTATGAGGAACGGCACGGTCAAATTTACCCACCAGACTTGATAGGCATAGCGACGAAGAGGCGAGTTTTGAGCAAGTTCCCGTTGTTTAGAAAAGGGATTATATGTGTCTGGCAGTGTTGCATGGATATTATTACCTAACCACTGTCGAAAGGTAAAGGGTTTAAAATAGGCCCAATAGAGGAGGCGGGCACATTCGCTTAGATAAATCCAGAATAGAGAGAGAGAATTGGGTTGAGACATAAGGTCACATTAGAGAGGAATAGGGAGAGTATGGGGTTTTTGGGTTGATGGGAATGGTGATTTATTAGGGGATTTGGGTCTTTTACACCCTGGGTTTTAATCCACTTTTTTAGGGAGGTTGCACGACTACAGGGCGTCTCAATCTGGCATTACTGGGCTTGGCACCATTGCTCGATCGCACTCCCCCAGGTACTACATAATAATCCTTTGATTTGTTGAGAAAAATCCAGCCAAGTAATTTGACCAGATAAGGCTAAAAGGAACACAACAATCACAATCAGGCCGATGCCCATGCCAATCACTTCATTGACTCCGACTCCGATAATTTTTGTCACCCCGAATAGACTTTTAGGCAAATCCCAAATCACCCAACGAAACCCGCGCCAGATGCGCCGCCCATCGAGTCGCCATCCGGGGATGCGCTTTGCCTGTTGGTCAAACTGCTGTTTCGCCCATTGAACGGACCGATCGCCTCTTCGCGCTTCCCACAACCAAAACGCTGCCAGTTGCAATAAATAAGGATATCTCCCACCCCATTCGAGCGCAAGTTTCTGTTTTTCAGGACTTAGTGCAGGTTCCAAACTCGGGTCAGTTGCTTGGGGTAACCGCACTAAATCCGTCGCTTCCATTTCTGTGATTCCTCTCAAGGGTAAAACATGACCCACATTGAAAAATGAAGAGGTCAAACGATGTTGACGACTGTAGATATCGATGTTTTTATAAGAGGCGATAATCACCATTAAGGCATTGCCATCTAAGAGCGATCGCAGGTTGTCAAAAAACCCATTATCAAACTCTTGGGGATACTGAAACAGCGCCTCAATCTTATCTAAGCAGAGGATAGGCAAAACTTGGGCATCTTTCCAGGCAAACATCGCCTCCGCAAAGGATTGATGATTAAACGATGACTGAGAAAGGGGATCTGCTAATTTGGAGTTAGCTTTTACCGAGGGACGTTTCAGAAACTCCCGCGCCACTGCCTGATAAAAATCCGAGCGGGTTTGACAAGATGCCGCTTGCAAGGACAGATAAATCGCCACATACTGTTGAGGATTGGCCCCAGAATTCTGGAGGCGCTGTTCATAAGTTTGACAAAAATGATACAGCAAGGAAGATTTGCCGATGCGATGCGGTCCCACCACATTAATGCTAGTGGGTTGAGCACCGCTGACATAGGAGGTTATACGATCCAACTCCTCGCGACGACCCACAAAATACCGAGAGTCGGTAATCATGGATCCAGTAACAAAGGGGCAGGGGGTAGGCGATTGGGGGTTCATCAATTAGCAGAAGTAGGGAGAATCGGGGATGGAGGGATTGTAGCGTTCTTTTCCATCGTAACCCGGCCCTCTCGACTGGGGTCAATGGCGAGATTGAGTTTTCCTCTAGGTTGAGTGTAGTGGGAGTGCCGATCGCCCACCGCCTCTGCCGATCGCAGGATAAACTAATCTAAAATAACCCTCTTTCTCTATTAATTTATGATGTCCCGTCGCCATTTTTTCCGAGTTTTCCTCGCCGGTACTCTCGCCTTCCTTGCCTGGTTCAACTGGGTCCCTGCCGCTTATTCTATGGGGGGTAAACTACCGGCGATCGGCGAACCGGCACCCGAATTTACCCTGCCGACGAATACCGGCAATGGCAATATTTCCCTGTCTGACTATCGGGGAGAGTGGGTGGTGTTGTATTTCTATCCGAAAGACTTTACCTCCGGTTGCACCTTAGAAGCGCGGCGCTTTCAACAGGATTTACCGAAATATATAGACAGAAATGCTCAAATCCTCGGGGTGAGTGCAGATTCGGTAGACTCTCATGCGGAATTCTGCGATTCGGAAGGGTTGCGATTTCCCCTCTTAGCAGATACTGACGGTGCCGTGAGTCAAGCTTATGGGTCCTGGATACCGCCGATGTCGATGCGCCACAGTTTTATCATTGACCCCGAGGGCATTTTGCGCGAAACCTTTCTCGGGGTGCGTCCCGCTACTCACAGCGTCGAGGTATTAGCGCGATTGGATGAGTTGCAAAAGTCTACTTGATAATCTGACTGCTTACCAGATTTAAGGTAATTTGTCAAACAAATTATTGGAATCCGGCCCTGTTGTATTCTGGTGCGTTACGGTAGGGAGAGGTTTATCGATAAAGATGATATGGATTGGCAACCAGAACAGATTCCTCAAACGCCCCCTGAAACGCTGGAATTTCAAGAACCCGAAGCGTTACCCCCGTTAGAATTAAGGCCGGTGAGGGAGGGTTCCCTCGATTTAGAACTCCCCGATGATGCTAATTTGCCGATCGCCCTTACGGATATCTCTGCACCCAGTTCCCAGGCGGATGTTGCTGAGGTACAGATATCCCTGATTGAGCAAATCAAGCAGGAACTGCAAGATGTGGGAGACGAGGACCTGAAACCGGCGCGAATTCAAATAGGGTTACTGTTTATCGGGGTTTCGGCGTTGTTGCTGATGTCGCTGTTGCTTTATATCACTGCCATGCATCCGGGACTGACGGTGAAGCAGCAGATGCTCAGATATTGGTCTGAATATGTGGGGTTTGTGGGATTGGGGGTGGCGGGATTGATGATGTTGGGACGCGAAGCGATGCGATCGCCGGATATCTCCGAAGAGGGCGATCGCTAACTCTATCCTTACTCAAACCCCAATTCCCGTTTGAGCATATTCAGGGAGTCCACTCCAATATAGTTCTCCGTCTTAAACACCCGAGGGGCGCGAATCATTTCCTCTCGCGCCGCATGGATGGCCCCTCGGACCTTGTTGTAACTGGGCTGATCGCAGATAATGGTATGAGCAGTCCGGACCACCGCATTCACCTTATAGGCGTCATCCGGTTGACTCGTCATCACGAGGACATCTTCTCCCCGCAAACTGTGGATAATCACTTCCGCAACCCGCATAATTCCTAAACTCAAACAAACGATCCCAAAATAACTATTTTTAGGTAACGTTTTGACTAATTCCATCTCTTCCATATAGTCATAAGTATCGATGGGAATTACTCGAACGGCTTTCGGTCCCGCGACTTCTTCTGCTTTATTGAAAAAATAGCGACTCGTGACTACAGTTCCGGTAGGAGTCTGTTCCAGTGCTTTGGAGAGGTCTTCCAAGGGAACCAACTGCACGGGAATTTTGAGTTCTTGTTCGATTTCAAAGGCCATTAATTGCCCTGCACCGATATCATGAGTCGGTGCCGTGACTAACACCCTGGCACTGCATCGCAAGCGCCAGTCAATTTCTGTTAAAAATAGTTCCCGCGCTTGATTGAGAGAACATCCCTGTTGCAGCAATTCATCTAAACTGCGTTTTACCGTTTTATAGGCATCGGGATATTTTTGAAACAGGGGAGAAGTCATGCGAACGACTCGTTCTTGGTTCTCGTCGCGCACGTAAATGCCCGAACCCGCTTGAGAGTCTACCAGTCCGAGTTCTTCGAGTTGTCGGTAAACTTTAGAGATGGTATTGCGGTGCAGACCCGTTTGAATCGCTAAAGCGCGGGTACTCGGCAGCTTTTCCCCGGGGGGAATTTGTCGAGAGGCGATCGCGAAGCGGATTTGATTAAATAACTGAGTCGATGCAGGGATTTCGCTTTCGGTCTTGATATGAAACTGAAGCATTCTAGGGACTCCAAGGCACTCGGATTAAACGGTTAGAGATATTCTGCTGCTGACGGTGGTTTGGGAGACGTCGTACCGTTTCAACGACGGCTGTGCGTTCTCTCTCTTCTTTTGTATCTAGTAAGAAGCCTGTTTGTCGAGTGGGGGATCGCCAAGCATACCACTCACCCCTTCAGGGGATACTTGTTATGACCGGGCTTGTAAAATCGTGCTGGTGAAGTAGGATTCGACTTAAGCCTAGGGTCGGTTGTTCCACGCTTAAGTTGCCTCGGGTTTGAGTAGATTAACTGGAAAGCAGGCTGGAATTTTAGGGTTCAAATTCGGCAGATCAATCGTTGTTCTAAGCCACTGAGTTCTATTTAAGTCTAGCATTTTAGGTGGGGAATCTCATTGAAGGTTTTTTAAAGAAAAGTAACTGTTATCCTTGACCCATTTGGGAGAAAAGAGCGATAGAATCATGAGTTGTGATAACTTGTGACCGGGTGCGGTCCAAAGAGATCCCTTGGGTCCAGGAGCAAAGGAGGCACCCTAGCTACTCGATAAAGTAGGAAGAGTAAAAGGGGTACTCAGGGATGGAAATCAACTCATTTAAGTGCAAGATAGGAGTTAATGGAAAAACCAGGTTGTAACCCAAACCCGTCAAAAAGAAGATGGCAGATTTAGAGATAAAAAGCGCTCATGTCAAAGTGCCGAATGCAGATTTACTGATTTCTGCGTATCTGGCGCAACCCGTTGGAATTGGTCCATTTCCCGGAATTATCGTGTTTCAGGAAATTTTTGGGGTCAACGAACATATCCGAGCGGTGACCGAGAAAATCGCCAAAATGGGATATGTGGCGATCGCCCCGGCACTATACCAACGCACGGCACCCAACTTTGAGGTGGGCTACTCCGAAGAAGACATGACCCTTGGACGGCACTATAAAGAGCAAACCAAGGTTTCAGAACTCAAAAGCGATACCCAAGCAAGTTTGGATTATCTGAAAACCCTCCCTTCAGTCAAAACAACCGCAATGGGCTGTATTGGGTTTTGCTTCGGGGGCCATGTGGCCTATCTGGCGGCGACCCTTCCAGAAATTAAGGCGACTGCCTCCTGTTATGGGGCGGGGATTGTCAACTGGACCCCCGGAGGCGGGGAACCCAGCTTGAGTGTCACCCCAGAAATTAGCGGGACGATCGCCCTGCTGTTTGGAACAGAGGACCCGTTAATCCCCAACGAACAAGTCAACCAAATCGAAGCGGAACTCCAAAAACATGGCATTCGTCACCGGGTGATTCGATACCCCGGGGCAACCCACGGGTTTTTATGCGATCGGCGATCGAGCTACAATCCCGAAGCAGCGGTTGATGCTTGGACTCAGATCCAGCAACTGTTCGATGAAACCCTCCAATCCCTGTGAAGGGTTGGGAAGGTATCCCTTGTTTCATAAGCTGGCATAAGAAACAAGGGAAATGGCGACTGGGCGATCGGTTTGGCTCACCACAGGCGATCGCAAAGCGTGAAATTTTTGGCAAGATTGGCATGATCAGTATCCAATGGGGCAGGTCGTACATCCGCCAACTTTAATGAAACTGTAATCAAGAGGAAAAAATCATGGTTCAAGGTGTTTTACCGGGTCTGGCGCTTGCACCCCCTGAAACCGAGTATTTTAATGCGGAACTCTATCGGCTTGCCAATCCCGACTTGATCGGACTCAATCCCGAGCAATTGCAAACTCACTTTACAGAACGAGGGGTGGCAGAGGGACGTCGCATTATCGTCCCCTTTGATCAAAACTTTTATCGATTGACCAATCCCGACCTAGCTGGGTTAAATAATCGCGAACTGTTCGATCACTTTATCAATGCAGGCATCGACCAAGGACGGCCATTTTCTCCGATTTTTGATCTGGATTTTTATCGAGAAAATCTCGAACAGCTCGATCCTGAGATTATTACCCAGCTCACTCCCGTTGTTGAACAACCCGTTTCTCCATTCATTCTTCTGGATCCGGATCGTCCTCAACCCCCTTCCCTGAATCAAAACCTGTTCAATCTATTTCTGGAGACTCAGCTTGATATCGAGACCGATTTAGATGTGGAGGGTCTTGGGGTTCCCGTCGAAGAGCTTCGGAATGTCAGTTTTTCCCCATTTTTCGACCCGATTTTATATCTGAATCAAAATCCCACCTTAGCCGAAGCCTTTGGTCCCAATAATCGCCAAAAGGCGATCGCTCATTTTGCTCTCTACGGGATTAAGGAAAATCGCCGGTCTTCGTTGATTTTCGATCCCAATTTTTACCGAGAAGACAATCCAGACCTCGCAGCGGCAGGATTAACCACTAGCGAACAATTACTCATTCACTATCAACTCAACGGAATTCAAGAAGGACGTCGCCCTTCTTTAAACTTCAATCCGTCATTCTATTTAGAGAATAACCTGGATCTACAGGCTAGAGGGTTAACCCTACCTCAACTGGTGGAGCAATATCTCCAGGAAGGACTGGCACAGGGACGGCGCTCGTCTGAGTATTTTGACCCGATCGCCATTAATTCCTTGCTGATTCCCCAATCCCCTCCCCCAGCAACACCTCCCGCGACCGATGCACCCCCTCCTGTTTCCTCAGTGACCTTACTTGAGGAAAACTTTGTGAAGTGGAACGTTCCCGTGGGCGGGGTCCTCAGTTACAGTTTCGTAGAAACCGCCAGTGCCCTGAGTTATCCCGGTCCTGAAAGCGGCGTGGGAGAAGTCAACGAAGGGATTAAAAATAATGTACGCAAAATTATGCAGGAGTATGATAAAGTCCTGCCGTTTAGCTTAGTTGAGGTTCCCGATCGCCCCTCGAATAACGGTCAGATCCGGATCTTATTTGCCAACGATCCGGTTTACGCCTATAGCAATGCTCCGGGACTGGAAACTGGAGGAGATATCGTCCTGAGTCGAAATTATGAAATCGATCCGCAGTTCTCGTTTTCTCAGAGCCCCAGTAATTTTGGCTATCAACGATTGGTCCATGAAATTGGCCATGCTCTAGGGTTAAGGCAGCCTAATAACTATGCCGGATCTCCCTCCGTAGAACGGCCCACATTCCCAGCCCAGGGTCCCCGGTTATCCTTTGTCCAGGATAATAATAGCAACACGGCGATGAGCTTCAATATTGCTGGGGTCGGAGCTAGTACGCCCATGCCTTATGATATCCGGGCGCTCCAGTTCCTGTATGGTTTTAGTACGGGGAATAGCGGGAATGATCTCTATCGGTTTGATGGCAACAACTTTATCGGGGTCAAGCAAACGATTTGGGATGCAGGGGGAATCGATACCTTTGATTTTTCTGCCTTACCGGCGATCGGGAGCTACTTTTTTGATATGAACGAAGGGGGGGTCACTACCAACCAAAGTGCACTCAACGCCTCCACTTACCTGGCGATTAATGATCCCACCCAGTTCCCTTATAGTGCCAGCAGCTATGGGACCTACATTGCCTATGGGACAACCATTGAAAACCTCCAGGGAAGTCCTGTGAATGATTTGATTTTAGGGAACACTGCCGCCAATGGGATCAATGGCGGGTCTGGGGATGACATTCTCATCGGGGGTTTGGGTCCTGATACCTTGGTAGGGGGTCCCGGTCGGGATAGGTTTGTCTATGCACCGGGAGATGGCACAGATGTGATTACGGATTTTAATGTGGCAGACGATTTTATTGCGTTAGCCGCTCCTTTGTCCTTTGAGGGAATCTCTGTGGAAGCTTCCGGTGCCGATGCCTTACTGCGTGTGATCACAACTGGCGAAGTGTTAGCGGTGTTGACGGGGGTGAGTTCCAATACCCTCAGTCCCGCTAATTTTGTCTCCTATGGTTAATGGGGTTTTCCCGGGCTTTTTAGGCGGTGGACTCTGTTCAACAGTCCGGGACTCAGAGGGTCCGCTTGGGGAACAAGGGCTAGATCCATCCCGGAAGGGTTCTGCCGGTGTTTTGTTAGGAAGGGGCAATGGCTAGAGCAGTGGTATAGTTTTGGACCCCTAGGGGTCCAGACATCGGGTTTCAGGAGATTTCTTTGTGGGAGATTCTCACGGATTTTGTCAAGAAACCGGGTTGGTCTTCCCTATACTGTACCGATGCCCTTGATGGGTCGGGGAATTTTTGGCGGAGGCAGTCAAAGTTGCTAAACTGCAAGATTGTTCGTCAGAATTGAGTCAAGGGAGGACAATGAGAGTGTGCTCTGAAGGATCAGGTGTTAAAGCCAGCTGACAATCCGTTGGGAGGCGATCGCTTTAACGCCAATTTTGAGGGGTGCAACCCAAGGCCCAGTTTTTCTAGGAATACGCCGATTCAATCGATCTAGTTGGCACGGCGATCGGCGAGGCGGTGCCAGCGATTTCAACTTTATCTTAATTTTGTTTTTTGTTTTAATCACGATGAATTCTAACTCATCCCGTTCTCAAAAGGCCCAACCGTCTTTTTCTGCTGAGGATTTTGCGAAAGCCCTCGAACAACAAGATTATGACTTTCGTAAAGGTCAGAAGGTCCGAGGTCAAGCGTTTGAATATGTTTCTGATGGGGCTTATATTGATATTGGGGGAAAAGCGGCGGCTTTTCTCCCCCTAGCAGAAGCGTCTGTAAAGCCGGTCAGCAATCTGGCGGAAGTGGTACCCCTCAACGAGGAACGGGACTTTTTGATCGTCAGCGAACCGAATGACGAAGGTCAAGTCAAGGTATCGATTCGCCAGATGGAATTGAGGAAAGTCTGGGAGCATTTAGCTCAGGTGCAAGAGAATAATGAATCGGTGCCAGTCCGGGTGATTGGCGTGAATAAGGGTGGCGTCACGGTTAATGTGGAAGGGTTGCGCGGTTTTATTCCGCGATCGCACCTCAGTGAGCGGGGGAATTTGGAGCAGCTCATTGGACAGAATCTGAGTGCCACGATTTTGGAGGCCGATCGCGATCGCAATAAGTTGGTGCTATCTCAACGCCTACAAGCTCGCGCCAAGCGCATGGGCCAACTCGTAGTGGGTCAACTGGTTGAAGGAGAAGTAGTCGGACTCAAGCCATTTGGGGTCTTTGTAGACCTCAATGGGGTGACGGGGTTGCTCCATATTAATCAGATCAGTCAAAAGTATGTGGCGTCTCTCCAGACGGTGTTTCAAGTGGGACAACCGATTAAAGTGGTGATTGCGGAGTTGGACGAGTGGAAAGGACGGATTTCTCTGACGACGAAGGTGTTAGAGAATTATCCAGGGGAGATTCTGGAGAAAATGGATGAGGTGATGGCAACGGCGGAGGAACGGCGATCGCCAAAGAGTGAAACCGAGACAGCCGCACCATCGACCTAGAACATCTTTAAAGTAAAGAGGGAAGTGGGGGAATTTTTCGAGGAGGATTCACCGGTTAGTGGGCGATCTCTCTCCGTATTTTCTCCCATATCCTCAGGGACGGTTTAGGGAAATTGGGGCAGGGAATGGCTCAAGGCTCAAAATTCTGCCCACTTCCCAATACAGAGAAAGATCAGGATTCACATTCCGGGGACGTACCTATACCTCCTGCGAGGGTTAGAAATCAAATGCCGCTTTAAGTTAGGGGAGGAGATTCTGCTTCGCCAACGCTTCACGAACAGATTCAACAGATAAAATTTTCCTTAGATTTTTTTTTTAAAAAGAAATTATATCACTTAAATTCCTCCGTAATTACACTTAATTTAGGGAGAAGTTTAAAGAGTTATTAAATCTGTGATCTCGATCATGGAAAGATCAAAGATTTCATGGCTTAATAGAAAGTAGGAAAGAAAAAAGAACAATATTACTTTCCGGCGATTCCCCCAAGGCCAGTCGCAAACAATCATTCAAAAAAATACTTCAGGACCCAAAGGGTTAAGACATCAAGGGTAAGACATCTGTCAGCATAACTAAAAATAACTGAGGGCAAAAACAATGAACTTCCAACGACACATTCTATCTGTAGCAGCAGCAACCACTTTCTTCAGCCTAGCCTCTGTAGCACCTGCCGACGCTCTTACATTTGGAAACAGCGGCATCCTGTTCGATACCGATACGACTATTGACTTTAACTTTGCTCAATCCCACGGGTGGTGGTTCGGTGACTTCGGGGTTAAAGATCTATCTACTGGATTAGAAACGCTTCTGATTTCTGAAACTCTCAATGCCAATATCGGAAGTGGGTTGGAGAATGACAGTAAAGGAACAGCAGGTTCGGGTCTGGCAGTTGTAAATCCCTTTGCGAGTTTCACCTTCAAGGCAGGTAAAGAATACTCTTTGGTTCTGAACAGCTACAAGGCAACACAAAGTCGTACTCGTGGAGATCTAGCTAATACGGTTTACTCCACCAGTGCGCTCAATAACCCGTTAAATGACCCGAATTGGAATAAGCCGGTCACCATAGGCGACAATAACTACGATCCGCTTCTCAATGGCAGAACTGTCAAGGCAAGCGATCGCGTCTTGTTTGAAGGTGATTTGTTCTCGGGTCTCCAGTTGTTCTTTGAAGATAACGGTCTGGCCGGGGATCACGACTACGATGACTTTATCGTGTCCGCTAGAGTAGCTCAAGTATCTGTGCCTGAACCCGCCACCTTACTTGGTTTAGGACTTGTAGCGGGTGCGATGGCTTTCTCCCGACGTCGCAAAGAAACTCAAGCCTCCTAAGCTTACTCTAGAAAAGTCATGGCCAGGACGATAAGTCTATATATACTGGCATAATTCCTATAATTACAACCCAGATTAACCTTCTCAATGCTGCTTTAAAGGGGCATTCTTGAGAAGGTTAATTTGTACAGGGTAAGCGCAAGAAAAATAAAGAGCCATGTTCTCGCCCCCGTGGCCCCGTCGAATGCGGGACTTATCCTCGCACCAGGTGACATCTAGTACAAGCGTGGAGTTGATTTTCGATACTCCAGTGGGTACGGATCGCCCGACCAATCAATGCCGCATCACAAGGCAGTGACGAGAGATAAAACATCACCTCTGGGGTGGTCTTGTTCCAGAGGTATCGTACCCGCTTCACCATTACGATGGTTTTAAAAACTGCCCATTGCTCGATTTGGTGCAGACCTCCCATCAAGACAACCGGCACAGCCCACACCTGCCGATGTTCGCGCCGATGATGACCCGATTCCACAAGCTGTTCATAACTGTACTCATTACCTGCAAAGTGCTGGGCCTGAGCCTGCTCAAACCAAGCCGTGACCTGGGCCCACAGGGTAGGGTGATTCGCCTTCAAACAAAAGACGTAATCGGCCCAATGGCCGACGATCTCGCGGGCAATCTGCGTCTGAGTTCCCATTGCATCCAGGGTAATGATGCAACCGCTGATATCCAGGAGTTCGAGCAATGCGGGAATCGCGGTGATCTCATTGCTCTTGGACGCCACCTTCACCTGGCCCAACAATAAACGATGCTCGCTGGCCCAAGCGCTGACGACGTGGAGGGTGGATTGCTTGTGGTTGCGGTCTTATGAGCCTTTAATGGTCTTACCGTCAATCGGAATCACCGGGGCACCGCTGGCCTCAACTATCTGCTGCACCCAGCCTAAAAAGCATCGCTCTAGGGCTTCGGGGGCTAGTTGCTGAAATACACGACGGTACCTGTCAGCATGGGGTACTCCACGGGGTAGCCGCAATAGGGTACTCAGCCACACCTCATGGCTCTCGGCGTAAGTTTCAATGTCTTTCCAACCTGTCGCGCCGCCGATGACGGCCAAAATCGCGATCATCACAATGCTTAAAAACAATACCTTCGCCAAAAAAGCAAAAAAGGGAGGGCCAACGTAGTACACTTGTTGTTTACCACAACCACAAATGACATCTACATTAGCATAAGAAAGACATCTTACCACTTTTACAATGCCTCAGTCCAGTCATAGGGACCACGAGTGTCCGTCAATTGAGCCGGATTGCCAAAGCCATACTGGCAATGGAGGGCCGAGTGACCATGTTGGGGATTTCTCGTTGGACCCCAGTGGGGGGCAGTTATCGCACGGTACAACGATTCTTTTACAAGGTTTTACCGTGGGCCAGAATGTTATGGGTATTTTTTCAGGAGCATTTGTTCAACAAAGATGACGCTTATTTGCTCGCTGGCGATGAAGTGATTGTCACCAAAGCTGGAAAAGAAACTCACGGTCTTGACCGATTTTTTTCTAGCTTATATGGAAAGCCCGTGGCAGGTTTATCTTTTTTTGCTTTATCTTTAGTTAGCGTTCAACAAAGAAAATCCTATCCCATTCACATCGAACAAACCATAAAAACTCCCGAAGAAAAGGCGTCAGCATTAGCAAAAAAACAGGCTAAATTCTAGGAGAAAAAATTAACTAAAAATTCTAAGTTATGCCCCCTAAATAAAGCAAGCCGTCAATAAACCGAGGATAGCTCTCTAGTCAAAAAGAACAAAGGAGGCCGACCGCCAGGAAGCAAAAATAAAGACAAAACTCAAGTAGTTTTCACTCCAGAGTTATGGCGAATCAAGGCATCAATTGCCTGACTGTTGGGACAGATAAATAAATTCTTGCCTTTGACGTATTTATTGCTGGATGGGCATTTTGGCAATAATAATGCTTTACAAATGGCTCGTCAATTGGGCCTTCATTTAATTTTTAAATTGCGCCAAGACTCCGCCCTTTATTTTCCTTATGAAAAGTCTGATCCAGAAGAAAAAACTAAAACCAAGTATGGGCCTAGGCTGCAAATTGGTCAAATTCCCGCGCAGTATTTGAAAAAGACAACAACGGACAAAAACAAAATCACCACTCAGATTTATCAAGCCACTCTGATTCATAAAGAATTTGCCCAATCTTTGAAGGTCGTGATTATAGTCAAAACTAACCTTCAGACTTCAAGCCAAAGCCATGTCATTTTATTTTCTAGTGATTTGGAATTAAGTTGGGAGAAAATAATTGACTATTATCGCCTGCGATTCCAAATAGAATTTAACTTTAGAGATGCCAAACAATTTTGGGGATTAGAAGACTTTATGAATATTAAGGAGACTGGGGTGACTAATGCGGCTAATCTGTCATTTTTTATGGTGAATTTATCCCATTATCTGTTAAAGGTTATCCATTCGGGGCCTCTGTGCAGTGTTCTAGATCTCAAAAGTCAATTTCGCGGTTACCGTTATGCAGAAGAAACCTTAAAACTACTTAAGGAAAAACCTGACCCAGTTTTATTGGGTCAGATTTTCAAACGCTTATCCAGTCTCGGCTGTATCCACCAACATTCCCATGAGGCCAGTGACCATTAAATTGGCGAAGGTAAGCAGTCATGCAAAATTAATTCCATATTCTTTTCCCAGATTATCGAGGACATTAGTCACATAATCAACTAAATTTTGCCAGCTTTTATAAGCTTCTATT
>NZ_JAMXFD010000022.1:84157-106824 GCF_025370875.1 Laspinema palackyanum D2c | reverse complement strand
TTGCCGCTAATCCCCCAATCTATTGCTAGTATTGGTTTCTAGCGAACGAGTCGCACCCGCGTCTTAAGACCGGGGAGGAAAAATGACTGAGGGGACGGGTATCCCTCGCGCCTTTCAACTACAGATCAGCGCCAAGCCTGGGTTATCCCATGCCAACTCTCCTATTTTAGAAACTGGCTTTACCCTCCCTAGGTCAGTGGGTGAGGCGACGGCGATCGCTCCCAACAGAATCCTTGATTAGCCTGGATCTGATGTTCTTAAGCGCACTGGACTTCACTTTACCATTTTATTACCCTCCCTGACAGGGGGTAAGGGGTCCTCTGACCCTCCCCCAGTGACTGCCCAAAATTAGCTCAAGGGTCAGCCCATTGTCAGTTAATTATGATTAACTCTTTATCGGTAATCCTCAAGGATCAGGAATTCGCACCGGATGTCCTTGAAGTTTTTAAAGATTTTGTAAATTTTGACGCTGAATTAGGCCGGGAATCGGTTATAAACTGTCCATGACTCAGCCGATAGATTGAAAAGTCGGTGAAAAATTAACAAATATTTAGGAAAATCGGGGAAAGATAATGAAAGGAGATGAGATAATAAAATGAATTCGCTCAGGATGCCCAGGGCAATTTCACCCTAGAGGATTTACTTAGATAAATCATTTCATAAAAACCAGCAGGATGCTCCCTGAGAGAATCTCAAGTCTAAATGCTCCGTTTTAGGAAACTAAGTTTCAGTTAGAATAGTCATAGAGAATAGGGTAGAAAAATTATTGAGGCGATCGCGGCAACGGGAAGGAATGAATTTACTGATTCTGTTTCCGCCATTCAACCGCTGAACGAAAGGCAATTAATTTTTATAAACTCTCTCTACTCACCGGCCACTCAGAACAGGAGCAAATTTCCGGAGCCTTGCGGAATTGGGGTGCAACTGACATCTACAACAGAACCCTTATGCCAATTTCACCGATTCGGGAGGCTAATTGTGAAAGAACTCACCCCAGATTCCTATCCAGAAGAACCCGTGGATGATATGGTCCACTCCTACGATCGCATTCTCTTAGCCATTATCGTGACGGGACTCTTATATTGGTTTAATATCGCTTGGCGCGATCCCAACAGTCCGACTCAAGTTGCTGATGCGCTTCCGGCAACCGTTAACCTCTTATCGGAAGTCGCCGCTGAGAAAGTATTGCAAGCGGTATCCACGGACTCGGGTTTACCCAAGTCGGCACTGCAAATCGTGGAGAGCGAACCGGAAGTCGGGGTAGAAGGGATTTGCGAGGCGATCGGCGCTGATTGCAGTCTGACACCGGCACCTTCTGTCCAAGTCAAAATTGCCAGTCAGGAACAACTTTGGGTCTATCGGCTCAACCATTCCGGAAGTGAAGTAAAAGTTGAAAAAATCAGTTCTTCTCGGCTTCAGTGAACCCCAGAGCGTGGCTTTTTGCCTAAGAAATACTGCTGCATTAAGGATAGTCAATTTATGAACCTCCAAAGAGGGCCAACTAGATTGAACAAATTAGGTCTGTTCATGGGTACATCCACCAATCAATCGCTCCTGTAAGTTGAACTTGCCGGAGCGATTTGTTTTCAAGACTGGATTGAATTGATAAAAACCCCTTCATTTTGGGTTATAAATAAATCATCGGTCTCCCCGAGGCGATCGCCTTACCCCAAGAGACCCACAAACCCCAGTTGTTTTTAGAGGTGCGTCGGAATATGATCCTCGCTTTAGAATTGCCCATTTCTAATGGCTTAATCGCTCAAATTTCCTTTACCCTAGTCGTCGCGGGCATTTTCCTCTGGCAAGCGTTCAAGGCTTACCAAGAAGTCAAAAAATAAGGGCACCCGATGAGTCTGCGGCAACCCTCTCGGTGCCGGTTGTCGCAAACCGTCGGAGACTCTCACCTTCCTCGTTTATCTCACAATTCAGGTTCACCGGGGTCCGTCAACCCCTCTCCCCAAAAAATCTTGAAACCGAAAAACTAGACAAAAATTTCACAGAAATCCCCAAGGAAGGATTATCCTAGTAGAGACAAAATTCCACACTCTCAAAGGATGATTCATCATGGCGCGTCTGGCACTGTTGAGCACATCGGACAAAACCGGGTTAATTGACCTCGCCCGCCACTTAGTTGAGGAATTCGGCTTTGACCTCATCAGCAGTGGCGGCACCGCAACAGCCCTCAAAGAAGCCGGTTTGCCGGTGACTAAAGTCTCCGACTATACCGGGTCCCCAGAAATTTTAGGGGGGCGGGTCAAGACCCTGCATCCCCAGATTCATGGGGGAATTTTAGCAAGACGGGACCTAGCGGAGGACCGGGCAGATTTAGAAACCAACGACATTCGTCCGATTGATTTAGTCGTGGTCAATCTTTACCCCTTTGAACAAACGATCGCCAAGGAAGGGGTAACGTTTGCGGATGCGATCGAAAATATCGACATTGGCGGTCCCACTCTCCTGCGGGCATCGGCGAAAAATCACGCCCATCTGACGGTATTATGTAACCCGGGGCAGTATGACAGTTACTTAAAAGAATTGCGGAGTAACGGGAAAGCATCTGCCGAGTTTCGCCTGTCTTGTGCGAGAACGGCATTTTGGCATACGGCGTCTTACGATCGCGCGATCGCCACTTATCTGGATACCGCAGGCAATGCCGAGACCCAAAATCCCACCCTGCCGGATACATTTAGCATCAGTGGACATCAAATTCAATCCCTGCGTTACGGGGAAAACCCCCATCAAGCGGCAGCTTGGTATCAAATGGGAACCACCCCCACGGGATGGACAGCAGCGAACAAATTGCAAGGGAAAGAGTTAAGTTACAACAACTTAATTGATTTAGAAGCAGCCCGTCAAATTATTGCGGAATTTCCCGGCAGTAGTGAAGATCCGGCAGTCGCCATTCTCAAACATACCAATCCCTGTGGTGTGGCGATGGGAAATAGTTTAGTTGAAGCCTATCAAAAGGCTTTGGCAGCGGATTCGGTGTCAGCATTTGGGGGAATTGTCGCTTGCAATCGTCCCTTAGATGCAGCAACGGCAACGGAACTGACTAAAACCTTTTTGGAATGTGTGGTGGCCCCGGATTGCGAACCGGAAGCGGCAGAAATTTTGAGTAAGAAATCTAAGGTGCGAATTTTAACATTAGGGGATTTAAGCAGTGGACCGAAAAAGACGCTTAAGGCGATCGCTGGGGGATTTTTGGTCCAAGAGTCTGACGATGCGATCGCGGAACCGACGGACTGGCAAGTGGTCACGGAAAAACAACCCACAAAAGACCAACTCGCGGAACTTCTCTTTGCCTGGAAGGTCGTCAAGCACGTTAAATCAAATGCCATTGTCGTGACGCGCGATCGCACTACATTAGGGGTAGGTGCAGGTCAAATGAATCGCGTTGGGTCTGTTAAAATAGCCCTGGAACAAGCTGGAGAAAAAGCCCAGGGTGCGGTCCTCGCCTCTGATGGGTTTTTCCCCTTTGAGGATTCAGTGCGAACCGCAGCAGCAGCAGGCATTGTTGCCGTGGTGCAACCGGGAGGAAGTCTGCGGGATAGTGATTCTATTGCCGCAGCTAATGAACTCGGTCTCGTGATGGTTTGTACTGGCATCCGTCACTTCTATCATTAAGGGATTGGCGGGGGGTAAAACCTCCGCCTAATTGCTCAAAAAAGTTACAAAATTCAGGGTTGATTCGGTTGTAAACCTGATAGTTTCTAGCGCTAATACAATTTATTTGGACAGAATGATGCAAACTGAACTTTGGCACGCTAATTTAATCAGTCCCTCGCCCTCCGGACTGTCAAATGATTGGAAACGATGGATTGTGACTAATAAATTGCGTCAGCTTCCCGATGGTGAACTGGTGGATATTTTGGTGCAACGGGGGGTTGATATTCGGATGGCGATCGCAGAAGTCAAATCTGTGTCCGCGCATCCCTATTTTCAAGCCGCTATAGCGATGATGGCGGAACAAAAGCAACAAGCTCAAACGGATATAGCCTTCTACTCTATCCAGGCTCACAAACTGGAAACCCAACTGGGGATTTATCGAACTTTAGAGCAATTATCTCCTAATTATAACAGGATTCAACGCATTGGGCGGCCTTCTCACTCGGATTTTTTTGAACATTATTATGCCCAGAATACCCCGGTTATTTTAACCGATGTCATGGGAAATTGGCAGGCGTTGTCCCGGTGGAATCCGGAGTATTTAAAGCAACATTACGGAGAGGTCAGCGTTGGGGTACAGTTCAACCGGGAATCGAACCCTTTGTTTGAGCAAGAGAAGGACAAACACCGCCAACAAATGATGATGAAAGATTATGTAGATTTAGTCGTCACTGGCGGTAAAACCAATGATTATTATATGGTGCCTTATAATGACAACTTTGATAATCCCGAGTTTAAACCCCTGCTTAATGACATCGAAATCTTTCCCGACTATCTGGATCCGACGTTACAGCAAACTCGGATTTTCTTCTGGTTTGGTCCGGAAGGGACGATTACACCCCTGCATCACGACCCCTGCAATGTCCTCCTAGCTCAAGTGTATGGGAAAAAGCGGATTCGGTTAATTTCTCCCAATCAAAAACACTTACTTTACAATCAGGTTGGGGTTTATAGTGAGGTGGATTTACTCAGTCCCGATTACGAGAAATATCCCCGGTTTAAGGAGGTAGAAGTGATTGATGTTATCCTAGAACCCGGAGAGGTGATATTTTTGCCTGTGGGATGGTGGCATCATGTGGAGTCTTTAGATATTTCGATTTCGGTTTCTTTTACGAATTTTTTGGTTAATAATTATTACAATATCTAGGGACAGGGAGGAGAATGAAGGTTGATAGAGGAGCAGAACCCATGATAGCTGAACAAATCAGTGTTGACTCGGCGATCGCCACCGCAGATGACTCACAACTGGTGCAAGTGATGTTAATGCTAGATGGGGGTCATCAGTGTGAAATTGCTTTAATGCCGGATGCACCGTTACTGGGGGAACTATTTCAAGCGTTAACAACGGAACCGGAAAATAGCGAGAGTAAACTGTTTCAGATTCCGATTGAAGAGGGAAATGGAGCCTTGTATTTTCCCGGCGCATCCTTAGTGGCGATCGCCACTGATCCTGCCGTTTCCCTGGCAATCCCAGAGGAACCCAAACCCATCGAAACCCGGGAAGACATCGAACCGGACGATCCCGTACTACAACTAGAATGGCAACTCAACACGTTCCACAAACTGGCCAAACTTTCTCCAGATTATGGCAAAGTTGAAAGAATTCCCCATGTTTCAGGTCCTGAATTTTTAGAGCGATTTTATATTAGAAACAAGCCGGTGATTTTCACCGATTTGATGGATAATTGGAAAGCGCTTTCATTGTGGACTCCCCAATATTTTAAAGAAAAATACGGTCACGTTACCGTTGGTGCACAGTTTAATCGGGAATCCAATCAGCAGTATGAATGGTGTCGAGATAAGCATCAAAAAATGGTGCTATTCGGTGAATTTGTCGATCAGGTTCTGCAAGGGGGAGAAACCAATGATTACTATATAGGGGCCTACAATGGCAACTTTAGCCGGGAAGGGTTCAAAGGACTGCTGGACGATATCGAACTGTTTCCTGAGTATTTAACTGATACTAAAGAGGCCAATAACACGTCATTCTGGTTTGGTCCAGGCGGGGCGATTACCCCCTTGCATTTTGACCCTTTAAATACATTCCTCTGTCAAGTGTATGGACGGAAACGGGTGCGTTTAATTGCGCCAAGCCAGAAGCATTTACTAGCTGCTTATGGGCATTATTTCAGCAATATTGACTTAGAAAATCCCAACTTTGAGCGCTATCCTCAACTCAAAAAGTTGGATATCATTGAGTTAATCATTGAACCGGGAGATGTGCTGTTTTTACCCGTGGGTTGGTGGCATCAAGTCCGGTCTTTGGAGGTGTCTATTTCTATATCTCTCTTGAATTTGGCGTTTGAGAATACCTTTGAATTTTAAGGTGAAGTTATCAATAATTGGGCCAATAAATAAACCAGGGGATTACCATCCGCAAAAATGCTGAAATCCCCCATTTGCATTCGTCAAAATTAAACGGGAAATTACCGATAAAAATGGAAGCTATGGAATTAGAATCGAACCCGATACAAGTGATTGTGATGATGACGGGGGGTCATCAATATGAACTGTCTTTAACGGCAGATGCACCGTTGCTGCAAGAATTATTTCAAGCGTTAAGCAATCGAGGCAACAATGGGGGAAAGGATGTATTTAAAATCGCCAATGAAGAGGATGGGTCCTGTTTGTATATTCCTCGGGATGCGATCGCCGCGATCGCCACAGTTCCTCCCATCCCAGTGCAATCCCTCAACTTACAAGCGCCATCTCGACAACCGGAACCCACTCCCCCACCCCCTCAGCAACTCATTGAATCCAGTATTGTGCAACTGGATAATTTTCTCAAACCGGCAGAGTACCAGGAACTGATGGAGACTGTTTTTCCCCAGGAAGGGACTGCCTCTAGTGGGATTCAGTTGCCGACGCCTCAATCCTTTGAACTTTCGCGAGAAGTGCTGTTACACCGGGTGCAAATGATGCTTCCCGATGTGCTGATTCAGTTGGGATTGGAGGGGTTTCCCTTAACAGCAATGGAAGCAGAGAATATCCCGAATCATGCCACTGAGGGACAGGGGATTTCTGTTGATGGAAATAGTCCGGAAACTGCTTTAAGGGTGGTAAATTTCTGTTACTTTTTCTATCAAACGCCAAAATCTTTTACCGGAGGAGAATTGCGAGTTTATGATAGTCAGATTGTGAATAATCACCTGAGTATCGCACAATCCTATAAAACCGTGGAACCGCGTCAGAATAGCATTGTGTTTTTCTTAACCAGTAATGCCTATGAAGTGCTGCCGGTATATCCGAACTCCCCAGCATTTGGCGATCGCTGCTTCCGGGTGAGCGGGTGGATGCGGCGATCGGGTTAACTGGGTTTAACTCAATTTACCCGCGTCTTACAGTTCAACTATAAACTTCAACGTATGACATCAAATATCATCGAGACAGAAACCGTTCATGTAATGCTACTGATTGCCGGGGGACATCAATGTGAATTGTCCCTGGCAGCGGATGCGCCATTGTTGCAAGATATCCTAGAAACGATCGCCCTGCGTTCTCACCCAGAGCGATCGCAACCGAACAAACTCTTCCAGATTCCGATGGAAGATGGGGGACCTACTTTATACTTTCCCAGTCGTTCCATCGTGGCGATCGCCACCGATCCGCCGGTTCCCCTGCCAGAAATTGGCCCAGAACCCGAACCCATTGCGTCGCAATTAGCAACCCCGGCACCGATTGTCATTGAATCCAAATTTCTGAAAATACAGAACTTTTTGAGTGAAGCGGAAAACCAACGAATTCTTAACTATGTGATAGAAAACCAGGGAGAATTTGAAGACAGTAGAGTCGGTATTGACGACCCCAATTATCGGCGATCGAGAATCTTCTATTACTTCCAAGAATTCGGGGACCTCATCAAAGAACGAATCAAACAAGTGCTGCCTCAAGTCAAAGAACACCTAGGAATTCTCCCCTTTGAAATCACCGAAATCGAAGCCCAAATCACCGCTCATAATGACGGGCATTTTTATAAAACCCATAATGATAATGGAGACTCCGTAACCGCCACTCGAACCATCAGTTACATTTACTACTTCCACCGAGAACCGAAACCCTTTACCGGCGGACAACTGCGGATGTACGACACCTTAAAACTCTCCGACACCTTATATTCAATGGCCGAATCCTATACCGATATTCCCCCCACCAATAACAGCATCGTCTTCTTTGCCAGTGGCTGTTTTCACGAAGTTCGCGCGGTAAACTGCCCCTCCAAAAACTTCCCAGATAGCCGCTTTACTCTGAATGGATGGATTAGAAAACCCGAGTAAAGCATCAACCGGCGGGGGTTCAAACCCCCGTCTCATAGCTAAAGTCGGATAAATCCGACTCAAAGAGATTTTATAAACGATTTAGAAGCTGGACAGTGAAAAGTTCTGTATAACCTAGAGGGGGTCGCTCTATGGCCTAAAAAAAATGGACCGGCATAAAACCAGCCCATAAGTCATCCGGGTAAGTATTCTAAGCTAACCAGTGTTACCATTATGCAGCCCTTTGAGCGAATTGAACAAATCCTTGAAAGTCTACGGCCCGCATTCAGTCGTGAGGTCTCCTTTGAGAAGAAAATGATGAGAATTCACCGACTTTAGTTGATAAAATGTCCGGCTTATGCAGGGATTATATGCAGGCTGGGAGTTAGGGCATTTTAGATGCCTATTTTGCCTCGAAAAAATTAATTGTGCAGTTTAGGTACGATTCGATTCATTTAATTACGCGGGTCAAAATCAATACAGTTGGCAAAGAAATCCTGATTCAACGGTTTCTGAGTAAACCGCTGGGGGAATGACCATCTCAGTAAATAGGGATTTTAAGCTATCTAAGCGGTTAATACTGGTAAAGTTAATCAAAGGCGTAACATTACCAATGATTCTCACTATCCCACCATCCTGATTTCACCGCTTCGATATCCTCTGCTAAATCATCTTTGTCGTAGTGCCGAACAATCTGATTTTCCCCCAACAGTTGTTGAAATTCCCACAGGGAATAATTCAACAACCGACGGGCTTGACTAAAGGTAAATATCTTGTTTTCATAAAGTTGCATGGCAATTTGTTCCACAACTGCCCTCTCACCTTGCTCAATTAATTCGATGGAATTTGTATATTTATAGATGGCATCTACTCTCACCTCATCATTTGACAAGACATTCATTCATCACTGGGCAATCTCGACCGAATACCTCCCCCGGACAGTCGAGGAGTTCTTGAATTAGGGATAGATAAGCCTGCACTGGTTGTTCATCCATCCCATAGCCTAGCACCGGCTAGGAGATAGTATCCCCATTTTACCCCATTCCGGCGACTGGTGAAACCGGGTTTCTTTCTTAAATCTTTGTAAAGGAATAGAGATGCTGTCAGAAACCCGATTTCTGAACCCCACCGTTAACTCCTAAGCGAAAGAAACCGGGTTTCTGCGTCAACTTTTGCAAGTTAGCAAAAATCTGGATAAGAAACCCGGTTTCTAAACCCTTGCTTATCGGGGTTTGCCGAGGGTGGTGATATAGAGGACGGCTTCATCCGCAGGAATGCCGAGGACTTCATTCACGCGATCGTCAAAAAATCCGCCGATGCCACTGACGCCTAATCCCATATAAATCGCCCCCAGGTTTAGCCGTTGTCCCAGATGTCCCGCATCCAGATGTAGGTAACGGTAAACCCGATCGCCATATTTTGCGATCGCCTTTTTTAAATCTGCCGTATGAAACACCAACGCTGAGGCATCTCGTCCCAAATCTTGGCCTAAGCAAAGATAATGCAATTCCCGGCGGAAATTTTTAAACCGCACTTGCCGCAGTTCCTCCGCTTTTGGCGCGTAATAATAACAGCCTTCATCTAAACCTGTCACCGATGAAACGGCAATAAAGGTTTGAATATCCTCTAAATCAAAAAAGTCGGGATAGGCATCCAAATTCTGATAGGTGTAATGTTCTGAATGATAGGTAAAATCCAACAATGCCTTGAGTTCATCAAAGGACAGGGGTGCACCAGAATAAGCGCGAGTTGAACGTCGTTTCAAAATTGTATTTTCCAGACCTTCTAAATTAGTTCGCCAGTCAATTGGGCGGGTTTTGGTCGAAACTTTACTACAGAAGGGGAAGTTATATTTATCCTCCTCGGATTGTTCCTCATCGCTGAGAGACCATCCCCCGATTCCGGTCTTGTCTGAGTTGATTTTAGTTGCCTCATGGCAGTATCCCAGCAATTCTCCCTCGGGAATCGCGGGATAGTCCGTTTGGGTCGCCGAAGGTAAGGCGGTGCGATATTTGGGTAGGTTTTGGTCGATATCGAGTAAATCCGCTAGGGGGATAAAGGTGATTAAGGATTCCTGGGTGGGGTCGAGGTAAAGCAATTCATTGAGTGCATCATCGTGAAATCCGGCGATCGGGTGAGGTCGGTAGTCCGTTAAGGATGCCGCGAGTTCGAGGTTGCCCAGCAGATGCCCGGTATCCAGAAAAATCCGGCGATAGGCGCGGTCTTGGTAACGCCAAGCGGACCGAAAGAAGACTGCACTGGTGGCGATCGCCAGTTTGGTATGTTCTAAGGCCGGATGCCAAAAGGTAGCCGCTTGTAAAGCAGGCCACACATCACTATCCCAAAATCGAATTAACGAATGATTGCGGGCTTGATAATTATACAAACCCGGAGGTAATTGAGGTGTTCCCTTGGAGATTAAGTACAGTTCTGCGGGGTACAGTCCTCCGGCAGAGGGTGCAGATCTTAAATAAATTTGACTTCCGGTCATGGTTGCCAACTTCGCGGTTAAACCATAGGTGCAAAATAGCAACCGCGAAAGTCGGGTCAACCCCTTCCGGGCCAAATCTTTGCCCCCATCGGGTTCTTTTTTGAGATAGGGTTTGAGGTCAATGGTGGCCCCGATTTTATATTCTTTGAAGGGGACCGGCTGATTTTCCCAATCCAGTTGATGACTTTTGGCCCCTAGGGTATCCGGATCGTATTTGGTGCGATCGTGATAATGCTGGGCGATGGAGAGTGGCTGTTCTGACATAAGTTTGAGTCAAGTATGGAGGAACATTCTTCATTTCATCCTCGATCTTGACATCCCTGAGTCCCAAATTTGCTGAACTCGCGATAAACCTTCAAGGTTGACAAGACCCATTCTCTTGGACTGCAAGCGGTTACAGGGTTTTTTTCCCATCGGTGGCAAATTTTCTGCTACAGATTAAAATTATGATAGCTAGGTTACAGTTTTCCCCAATTCTCTCTACAATTAAGTAGAAATACTCCCTCACCAAACCGATTCAGTTTTTCTCAGTCCCACCCCCAGACAAAGTGAAGCACAATCTCCCCCATCCCCCCTATCTCCCCTATCTCCCCTAAAAAAACATGGGCAAGCGCTGGCTATTAGAATGGTGCTGTCTGGCAATTGTTGTTATGGTCCCTGGGTCTTGGTGGATTTATAGATCCATAGAACCGAAACCCTTTGCCTTACCGAAATCCGCCAAAAATGAACCTTGGGCCGTCCAAAGTGGGCTAAAAATTGCTAAATTGCGCGATCGCGTTCCAACGGTGGATCGTGTGGTCCTCGTTCCCGATGAGGCGACGTTTCTGTTCGCGATCGGTCAATGGAGTCTCCAGGGTCGCTGGCCGATTTTAATTGAAGATACTCAATATACAAAGCTATTTCTCGATCGCTTCCAACCCCAGGAAGTGATTCGGTTACCGGCAGTGAATACGCCTTTACCCACGGGTTTTGGCTTGCGACAAGGGATGCAGAATGCGGTTGCTACGGCCTGGGATGCCCCAAATCGGTTTTCCCTCAACAGTCAATGGGACACTTTGGGATGGGAACCCCCCGGGGCAGTCGTAACCTCTGCAACGGACCCTGCATGGCCTGCGGCAGTCGCTTTAGCCACCGATCGCGGTCAGCCTTTGGTGTTTTTAGAAGGGGATTTCGGACAAGCTAATGAACGGTTAGACCAAGGCACTTGGACGGTTTTAAAAACCGAAATAGAAACCCTGGTCCAAGAGACCGGCTATGCCTACGATACCCTGGGAGATGCGATCGATACCGTGACCCTGGTCAAAGAATTAGCGGTTAAATATGAATCTCCTGAAAATGGCAATGTAGATTTAGCCGTAACCGATGGATTAGGACGCCATGAAACCGGCGATCGCTGGGCAGCCGTCGGCTGGATTTATGGAACTCCCGCCCGGGCCGTTTATCAAGCCATGTCCGCCATCTTTATCGATGCGGAAACTGCTTTATTTTATGACAGCTATCCCAAAGAAGAACCCTGGATTCAATATGAAATGAACGCAGCGGCGGTTTTGGTGTCTGAAATTGGCCTAAATGTTCAAGTGATTCAACGCCCCCAAGCCACTGTCCAAACCTGGCAACAACTGGGGGAAACTGACCTAAATTTTGACACGATATGGGTGAATTCTAAAGGAATGTCTACTGTATTTGCCGCAGGAGGAGGGGATGCTTCTGTAGAGGATATTCCGCAACTCAAATACCCGGCGATCGTCCATTTTATTCACAGTTGGTCCGCCACCACTCCAGGCGATCGTAATACCGTCGCGGGTCGCTGGTTAGAAAATGGTGCATATTTATATGTCGGCAGCGTCCATGAACCCTTATTAAATGCCTTCATCCCCCCCACTCTCCTCGCCCGACGCCTTAAACGAACCACCCCCTTCCTCATCGCCTCCCGTCAACTCGACTCCCCACCCTGGAAAATCACCACCATCGGCGACCCCCTCGCCATCATCTCTCCACCCAGAGTCCGTCTCAATCCCACTCAACTCCCCCTACCCACTCCCTAATCAGGAGTTACCAAGTAACGCCTTCAGTCGTTATCTTTCTTAGTTTGTAGTAACGACTTCAGTCGTTATCTTTCTTAGTTTGTAGTAACGACTTCAGTCGTTATCTTATCCAAGTTCGTAGTAACGCCTTCAGGCGTTATCTTCTTTCCCCTTCCCCAACCAAATCCCTTTTCTCCCGCTGTTCTATCTCCCTCTGCGCCCGTTCTTTACCCTCTTGCGCCGCCCGATAATTGGGCTGATATCGCAACGCCCGGTCATAGGCCAAAATCGCCTCTTGATACTGCCCCAAAGTGGATAATCCATTCCCTTTTCCATACCAAGATTCAGCATGATCCGGCTTCAAATAAGCCGCCTCATTATAGGAAGAAACGGCCTCTTGATATCGATTCAAATTATAAAGCGCATTCCCCCGGTTGTACCAAGCGCGATAGTCGGTTTTCTTCAAGTCGATCGCCTGATTATAAGCCTCGATCGCCTGTTCATACCGGCGTAACTGGTGCAGCGCCCAACCCAAACTATACCAGGATTCCTGATAACTAGACTGAATCTTAACCGCCCGTTCATAAGATTTTGCCGCTTCAGAAAAGTCATTTGACTTCATCAAAGCATTCCCGCGACTATACCAGGCTTCCGCATAACTCGGCTGAAATCGCACGGCTTTATCATACGACTCTACCGCATCTTTTTCTTGATTCAATTGCATCAAAACATTCCCGCGATTATACCATCCCACGGCATAATCAAACTGATATTCTACGGATTTATCATAAGATTTTAAGGCCGCTTGGTAATCTTTCAATTGATGAAAAGCCCATCCCCGGGCATACCAGGCTTCTGATGATTCCGGTTGAAATTCTAGGGCTTGATCATAAGCGGCGATCGCCTCTTCATACCGCTGCAAACTTAGTAAGGTATTTCCCTTGCCATTCCATGCCTCAGCCGATTCTGGAACCAGTTCTATGGCTTTTTCAAAACTGGCGATCGCCCCGTCATATCGCTGCAATCGATTTAAGACATCCCCACGTTGAATCCAGGCATCCAAATATTGAGGATTGAGTTGAATGGCGCGATCGTAAGCCTCCATCGCCGCTTCATTCTGATTTAATCGAGAGAGAGTATCCCCTTTTTCTTTCCAGGCTTCTACATAATCCGCTTTAATTTCAATGGCATTTTCATAGTGTTTTAATGCATCTTCATACCGGCTTAAATGATATAACGTATGCCCTTGATGATACAACTCACTGGCATTCACCGATTTGATTTTATTCCAAACAAAAACTGACCCAGCAATCATGCCCGCCCCAATAATTCCGCAAGAAATCACCCCGAAAACCCATTGATGTTTAGACAACTTAAAGCGCGGTTGAGGCAGCGACGCAACCCCAGGGACAGAAACTGTCATCACCGTGGGCTTTTCTAAATCAGCGATCGCCTGTAACGCCTCTGTTGCGGAACCATAACGTTCCCGGAAATCGTACCGGACCATCCGTTCTAATACCTTGATAAATTCCGGACTCACCTCTACCAATTCCGCGACTTTGATTTCTTCTGTCTCTGGATCTTTGGGAAATTCATGAGATAATAAACCCGAAAGGGCTTGCAAGGCTACAATTCCCACCGCGTAAATATCACTACTCGGTTTGGGAAAGCCATTGGCTTGTTCACTGGGTAAATAACCGGGAGTACCAATACAAACACTGAATCCCGGTTTCCCATTCGGATTCAAGAGTTCGGTGGTAATTTGTTTAACTGCCCCAAAATCAATTAAAACTAATTTTTTATCTAAATTACGGCGGAGAATATTCCGGGGATTGATATCCCGATGAATGACATTTTTACTTTGAACAAACTGTAAAATTTCTAACAGTTCTCGGAGTAAGTCAAGGGTAGCTTTTTCATCCAATTTTTCTCCAGGTGTCAATTCATGACTGAGATCGTGACCCTCGATATACTCTTGAACCAGATAGAATTCTTGGTTTTCTTCAAAATAGGCGAACAATTTGGGAATGCGATCGTGCCCTCCCAACTCATGCAGGGTTTGCGCCTCTGTATCAAATAGCCGTCTGGCAATTTGCAGGGTGTTCGGATCCGTAGACTGGGGCTTTAATTGCTTGACTACGCAAGGGGCAGCCCCGGGAAGGTGGCAATCCTGCGCGATAAAAGTCGCCCCAAAACCCCCGCTTCCCAAGGAGTTGATAATCTTGTAACGTCCACCAAGAGTTGTTCCGAGCATGATTCCGAGCATGATTCGTTACGGCGAGGGTAGAAACGGGCTATTCAAGCATTTGACCCATTTTGCCATAGGTTAAACAAATCAGCAACCTGGGACCTCGGTGGGAGAGTGGAGGGATTTAGCGGGGGGGATTGGGTTGGAAATTGCTGGAGAAAATAAAACAAGAGAAGAAGAGAAGAGAACGACTGAAGTCTTTACTACAAACGAAGGGAAGAGAAGAGAACGACTGAAATCGTTACTACAAACTAGGGGGATTTTTTTGATTGTTTATAATTCCCTTGAAGTGGTTAGTAGGAAATAAGAAAGGCGCAAGGTTATCCTTGCGCCTTTTTGAGCAAATCCCCTTTTTAAACGAGGATTTGGGGTTAATTGATTTCTATTTTATGCTCCAGCTAGGAGAACTTCTACGGGATTGCCTGCCTCTTCTTCGGGGAAGAGTTCTTGCACTCGGCTTTGGATTTGGGAGTGGCGTTCGACGCCTTCAAAGGCGTAACGGTTGTAACCATTGCGTTGGATTAACTCTTCCAAATAGCGAAGCCGATCGCTGGAGGCGGGGTGAGAAGATAACCAGCTTAAAACCCCTCCGCCACCGCCATCTAATTCGGTGAAGGTTTGCATCAGGTTTCTTAACCCATCAGCGGCATAATTGGTATTGGCTAACACTCTTGAGCCTAAAACATCCGCTTGTCTTTCATTCTGGCGGCTGTAAGCGCGACCGACTAGGGCGGCAATTAAATCCCCCATTGGAACGACGCGATTTAAGTTAGAAAGTAAGGCGCTTTGCACAACCCGTTGATAGCCATGAGACAAGACGGCATGAGCGACTTCATGACCCAGTAAACCGGCGAGTTCGGCTTCGCTGTTAATTTTTTGGAGTGCGCCGGTATTCACGAAGACTTTGCCACCGGGAAGGGCAAAGGCATTGAGATTTTTGTCTTTCACCACGAAGAATTCATATTCAAATTCATCCCGTCCCATCAAGTTAGCCATTTTCTGACCGACTTCATTGACATAGTTAACGATGGTTTCATCTTCAACCATCGGTAAACGCTGTTGGAAAACTTCAGCCAATTGGTTACCAAAGGAGGCTTCTCCTTGCATCAACAGCATAGTGAGTTGAATGGCGGGGATGGTTCCGGCGACGTTTCCAGTTAAGAGTAAATCCCCGATGGAGAGTGCGCCGGTGACGAGGGTTTGACCGATTAATCGGCGACGAATTCCGGAACGGTAGCGACCTAAATCATCATCGGCGATCGCCCCAAATTCAGCGGCTTGAGGATGTTCCGGATACAGCACTGCAAATTGCCTTGCCGCAATGGAAGATTCCAACCATTTCTCTTCGCCTTGTAAGGCGGTAATTTCCGCTTTAATTAATTCCGGTTCATTGGGATAAAGGGTGGTGGCTCGTTCTAGGACGGCTAAGGCTTCCTCTCCTCTGCCGTACTGTTGTAAGGCTTGGACCAGCAACACATGACCGGGAATAAATTCCGGATGTTTTTCGACTAATTGCTGTAACGGGACAAAAATTCGGGTTTCTAACTTTTGTTCAAATCCCGCTTGGGCTTCACGCCAATAAACTCGACCCGCGCCGGATAGTTGTTCCGGATCGGTGATGGCTTGAGCGATCGCCTGGTCCCCTCGCGGTTGAGAAAACTGACCTTTCACCTGGCGGTACAGTTCTTCTGCTGCCTGGGTGTTGCCTTCCAGAAAGAGGCGATCGGCTTCGACTAGGGTATTAAATTCTGGGGTTCCCGGCTCAAAAGCCAGTTCCAGAATTTGTTTTAAACTGGAGAAAGTGGGGATTTTGCTATGAGGTGCAGGAGTGGTTACCCCGGTGGAGTAAGCGGGTGCAAAGGTCAGCAACAAATTCATGCTGAGGAATAAAGCCACTCCAACGGTTGCCCATAGCGCGTGCCGAAATCGTTTCATGGGGGGGGTTCCTCTCGATGGGGTAAGGGATGATGGTAGGGTTTTAACCCGCACCCTCAAGGGTGAGGCATTTGCGGACAAAGCCCGCACTTCGACGGTGCTCAGCACAGGCCTAGGCGGGCTAAGAGAGAAAACAGGTCTTTGACAATGGGATTTGGTATTAGCCTCTTAGAACCCGAATCTGAATCAGGTGTTTCCTTTGAGCGTCGCAACATCCCAAATGAAGGCGCTTCAAATCTAGTTACCGAGACCAATATCCGGTTGTTGAGAGCTTTACATGGATTTTTGCAGTTCCTCTTCCAGGAGTTGCTGGTAAATGGTGGGTAAATACGCGCTCATGGAATTGGTTTCAATCCCGTAGCCGAGACTGGTCCAAGTTCCAGAGAGCAGATATAAGACTTCATCTAATTTTCCTTGTTTTAATAATTCGGAAATGTTCACTCCCCACGCTTCTTCGTCTTTTAGCCACGCATAGACCACTTGATCTTGGAATGAAGGCTCAAAACTATAGGATTTCCAAAACCATCTGCCATTGGGTTTGGGGTGGTAGCGTTCGGCCATTTCTTCCCAGGTGGTGGTGATAAACTGATAGCGACCGGCAGCAGTGGAGCAGTTGTTGAGATTGGGTCCGGCGACGATTCGCACGCAGCGATCGGGATGGCGGTTGAAGTTGTCAATATATTGGCCCCCATAGATCACGGCGTAGGGATGCTCCACGTTGGATTCACTGGCGGAAATGGTTCGCATCAGGGCCCGGATATAAGGGTCTCCATTTTCCATGACTAAGGGGGGTAAGGGGGCCATTAACGAGGGCGGCAGGGATTCGGTGCGACGAAAGATGACGTTATAAAACAGCATGGGTAAGGCGATCGCCCCAGCCAGCAATAAGACTATTTGTCTGAATTTCGGGGGTTTTCTTCGCCGTTTAACCCGCGGTTTTTGACTCGATTTCAACGGTTGTAAAGAAGGTTCAGAAACCATAAGGCATGATGAATTATTCAGAAACTAGGGTAATTTATTCAGGTTTTTCGGGTTTATGTCCCTGATTTCATTCCGGTTGATGCAGTTGGTTCTCCCTATTTTAATGGCAGGTCCCGCAGAAATTCTTGGGGCGGGTTTTTATTGTAAAATGTCCCGGTTTTAGGGGCGTCAGAGTCTCCGGTTAAGGGTTCACCTATTCGGGTTTTTATCTGACGCACCCTCCTGTTAAACGATTGAGCCCGGTTTCTGGGCGTGGATTAAGCTAATTCTAACCAGGTTGGAGTTAAACTACACTGGCAAATAGCTCAGGGAATGCTTGGGCTGGCGCTTCCGCATTGGTGACAATTTCGACAATTTTATTCCGGGCGGCCGGTTGAAATAGGGCTTCAACGCTGACTACGGCGACTTTAGTTCGCGGAATGCTCCCATCAAATAATTTATCCTGAGATTTCATGACGATATTCGCTTCATCTTCGGTATTTTTTAATCCGCCTGGACGGACGATGGTGTAAGTTAAACCGCTGTTTTCGATATATTTTTCGGCTTGTCTTTTCCAGACTAAAATCAGCCAAAATAAATTGAGCGGATGGAATAAGTTAGAGACGCACAAGGAGGAAACCAGAACAAACTGTTCGATTCCCTTGACTTTGGCAACATCCACGAGGTGCTTGGTCCCTTCATAGTCGATGCGATAGGGTCCCGTGGGGTCGAAACTGGGAGTTGCACCGGTGGCGCATAACACCACGGTACAATCCGCGATCGCCTCGTTGAGACTCTGGGGATTCAACACATCCCCCACGACTAACTCCACCTGGGGAGGTAAGAGTTGCTGACCTTTCTCCAAGTTCCGCACCAAGGCGCGCACGGGAATCTCCCGCTTGACCAATTCTTCGACAATTCGTCGTCCTGTCTGTCCCGTGGCACCCGCTACAAATGCTTTCATCAGTTTTTTCGGTAAAATTATGGATTGAATGTGAAATCATTGCTGTTATGCAAGAGGGGACAGCCGTTAGCGCCCCAAACCTCCTATAGTGTAAAAAATTTGGGGACCGATCGCGATCGCCTAAGTTCGGATATCTACATCACAGAACCTCCCTCGGAGGATTGCTTATGATAGAAACGGATGCCACTTTAACCCTTTTGCCCATCAAGGCGAAGCTGACCCAATAAAGGAAAGTCGGGCAGAATTACGGATTTCACCCCTCCCACGGACAAGATAACGTAGAGAAAATAGCATCCAACCACCTCGGTGGTCGTACAAAAACACAGGCCCTCAATCAGGGAAGCGGTTATGCAGTCAGATATTTTAAACCATAAGCAAACATCCATCGATGGCGATCGCGAGGCATCTACCTCCGTTGCTTGTGAACCGATGTGGTTTCAAACTCATTTTGTCGGATGCATGGAAATGTATGCCGATGTGGAAACTGTTGCTGCCTATTTTGACGTTCACCAAGGATGGTTTAAACGCTGTGCTCATCCGATGCAGGCAGAAGCTTTAGGAGAAAATGGCTATGCTCTGACTATTGGGCGCTTTGGTGCACTCGGTTATGAAGTGGAACCGAAAATTGGTCTGAATCTATTGCCACAACAGAATCGCGTTTATCTCATCGAAACGATCGCCATTCCCGATTATGTCCCCCCGGGTTATGACGTCGAGTTTAAAGCGTCCCAGGAATTGATAGAAATTCCGGCAGATTATTGTAATATCAAACTTCGCCATACCGAGGACCTCCCTCCCACTATGACTCGGGTGGAGTGGAATTTAGATTTAAAGGTGGGGGTTTGCTTTCCGAAGTTCATTCATGCTTTACCCCTTCCCCTCGTCCAAAGAACCGGCGATCGCCTGTTGGCACAAATTGTTAAACAAGTCTCTCGTCGCTTAACCTACAAAGTCCAGGAAGATTTTCACTCCACCATCGGGCGCGATCGCCTAGAACTCTTCAAGAAAAAACGCGCCAAAACCTCTAATTTCGATCTGTGCCGCCAATGTAGCGGTGCCAATGGCAGCGGCGAAGAGGTCCCGGAGGAAGTTGAAACTCCCTAACAAATATCCGGTCCCCTCCCCGCTATCTTGGGGTAGGGACCGGAGGTGGCTCCATCCTGGGCGATCGGCTTCTTACAAAAAGGGGCTTTCCTCGTGAGGGGGCTGCTGCCGCGTCACGAGGAATATAGGATTAAATTCTTACTCTGCCAATCTCCTAGGAATCACTGCTCAGAATCTTTTGGACAATTTGCAATCCCGTGAAGGCTTGCCAGCCAAACAGGGTGAGCAAGGTCATATTCATCGCCACATGAGTCACTCTCGCCCAAGTGACACCCTGCTGCATGAAGGGCGCTAGGGAGGCGGAAATTGCCACCATTGTGGTCATGCCTAAGCCCACGAGCAGGTGGGGACCAAAAAACAGCTTGCCATTATTCACATAGGTAGCAGCCATACCCACCACAGTGCCAAATACCATCAGGGCCAACATCACGGACCCGATTTGGTAATGTCTAACATTGTATTTGCCCTTAATTAGAACTTTTTTCTCTTCTCCTGTGGCTTTGCGAGTGCGCTTCAGTTTCACTCCCAGGACAAGGGCGTAAATTGAGAGTCCAAACAACACCCACATCAACAAGGGGTGGAAGAAGGTCAATCCAGTTTGTAACGGTGCGGGCAGTTCAATGGTCATGGTGTTCTCCAGATGGCGTGAGGATCTTCATAAAACTTATCATAATTTGGCTCGGGAGAACTCTTGAACATACGACCCTCTCAAGGGTGGCGAGATCGGCGTGATTGTAGCAGCCTGTGATCTGGCGCGATCGCCTAAGTGAAGATCTCCGGATGATCGCGGTTGATTGTCGGCTCCTTTCGCGATACCGTTAAATTACCCCGAGATTGAGTCGATCGCAGCAAATGCTCTCTAACCAGGATCTTTTATTAATTCAGGCGGCTCGAATTGGCAACATTCATCAAGTCATTACCCTGCTGGCTGAAGGTGCGCGTGTCAATGCCAAAGATGGAGAAGGCACGACTCCGTTAATGTTTGCCTCCCAGAAAGGTTACACGGAAATCGCCCGTCACTTGCTCGAAGCCGGTGCCGATGCCAATCTTGCCCGAGAAAAGTACGGCATCACCCCGTTGATGTTCGCGGCAGCCAATCATCAGATTGATGTGGTCTGCCTGTTGCTCTCCTTTGGAGCACAGGTGAACGCCCGGAATGATGATGGCAGTACGGCACTGATGGTGGCGGCGCTCAAAGGCAATCCGGCAATCGCCGATCTGCTGTTGACCCACGGTGCCGAACCCAATATCAAAGATAAAGATGATGATACCGCCCTCAAACTTGCCATTGTTGAGGGTCATGTTGCGATTGTTAGGTCTCTCCTGGCAGCAGGGGCCCATTTAGAGGCGATCGCTGACCTGGATTCCCTCTTATTCCGCATCGCCCAGAAGGGGAATGCGGAACTGTTAGAACTGCTGATCCAAAAAGGTCTCTCCTCTCAAAAATATGAGTGCGGCAGTGCCTTACTCGAAGCCGCAGAACGGGGGGACCTGCCCATTGTCCAAATCTTGTTAGCCGCTGAGACTAACCCCAATGTCACGGATAAAGATGCGGAAACACCCCTGCTACTGGCGAGCGATCGCGGCCATACCGAGGTGGTAATTGCCCTGCTGAGTGCAGGTGCTGATGTCAATGCCAAAAATCTCGATGGCTTTACCCCCCTGATGGCTGGGGCATCTGGCGGCCATTGGCAGATGGTGCGATCGCTGCTGGATGCCGGTGCCGAGATTAATGCGATCGATAGTGACGGAGAAACCGCCTTAAATTGGGCCGTAGTTGAAGGGTATGCCGATGTGGTCAACCTGTTACTCGACTCCGGTGCCGATTTCCAACGGTGCAATCGTCTCGGAGACACCCCCTTATTTGTCGCCGCCTTGCACGATCGCGCCGACATTGTGGCGGCCCTCCTCCACAAAGGTGCAGAGGTTAACCCCACCAACTTTGACGAAACCCCCCTCACCGCCACCGCTGAACTCGGCCATCTGGACACCATCCGAGTCCTACTCAAAGCCGGTGCGGACCCCAATGCCGTCTCCACCGGAGGCAAAACTGCCCTGATGAAAGCTGCCGATCGCAATTTGACCGAAGTTATGGAGGTCCTGATTGCTGCCGGTGCCGATGTCAACCGCCAAGATGATGCTGGGGCCAGTGCCTTGATGTGGGCTGCCCATCGGGGTTTTGAGGAAGCGGTACACCTGTTGGTATCTGCCGGTGCCAATGTTAATCTCAAAAATCGCGGAGGGTACACCGCCTTGGCGATCGCGGAGTTTAACGGCTACAAAAAAGTAGCGCGATCGCTTCGTAACGCCGGAACTCAAGAATAATACTCCATACGGTATTTAAAGGTCTATAAAACCGGATTGTAGGGGCGCATTGCGCCCCTACAAATACACCTTGATAGGGCTAGGGTCTGCGGAAAACCCTACATCATTGATTCTGGAAGAAATTGTTTTAAAATCGCCTTCGGTTCCCGGTCCCAAGTGTCAATATGTTCATAAATTAACCCATTTTCATCTAACTTGTAATTAGAATACCCATTAAAAAATAAATCCGCTTTCCAGGGTAAACGTAATCGCCCGCGCACGGTCCAATTGGCTAAAATCATATCCGGCGCAACCTGTTCGACATCATGTAAATCAAAATAGAGTTCGGTGAAAAACAGTTGTCCGTGAAACCGTAACGTCCAGAAAATAATGCGATAATTGAATTTCCACTTAAACTGATTTACCGGGTCTTTGAAAAAGATATCTTTGCGATAAATATCATAAGAAATATCTTTTTCAAATAACGTGGGTAAGTCTTCCTTTAAAGTGGCGACTGCCTTTTCGACTTGGGATTGATATTCGTCCATTGGTTTAGTTCTCCTGGCACTCCTAAATTTTATTATATGGGGGAAATAATCTGGAAACGACTGAAGTCGTTACTACAAACAAAAGAATTTTCCCCTGTTCGTAGTAACGACTTTAGTCGTTATCCCCTTTAAAAGATTATCTTTTAAAGGGGCAATGTTTGAGGGAAATA
>NZ_JAMXFD010000022.1:0-84057 GCF_025370875.1 Laspinema palackyanum D2c | reverse complement strand
AAGAAATATTTTTTCCTGTTCGTAGTAACGACTTTAGTCGTTATCCCCTTTAAAAGATTATCTTTTAAAGGGGCAATGTTTGAGGGAAATAACCCGGAAACGACTGAAGTCGTTACTACAAACGAAGAAATATTTTTTCCTGTTCGTAGTAACGACTTTAGTCGTTATCCCCTTTAAAAGAACATCTTTTAAAGGGGCAATATCCGAGGGAGACATAATCCGGAAACGACTGAAGTCGTTACTACAAACTGAAGAATTCTCCCCTGTTCGTAGTAACGACTTTAGTCGTTATCCCCTTTAACCCCGCTACAGAAACTAGGACCCCCTCGGATATCCGAACTCCTCTCATCCTAACCTCCACACCCGCATCCACATCCAAAACCGCTAAAATTATTAAGAAATGTATAGTTAATTTTTATGCCTAAACGTGCCAGTGCGTCTACAAAGCAACCCGCGCCGAGTTTGAATGGATCCTCTCTGACCGAGGCGGTGGTCAATCCCCGGGATCATGGGATCCGAATTCGGGGGGCAAGACAGCACAACCTTAAAAATATTGACCTCGAACTCCCACGCGATCGCCTGATTGTCTTTACCGGCGTTTCTGGATCCGGTAAATCCTCCCTTGCCTTCGATACGATTTTTGCCGAGGGTCAGCGGCGTTATGTGGAGTCCCTCAGCGCCTACGCCCGTCAGTTTCTCGGGCAACTGGATAAACCGGATGTGGAATCCATTGAGGGACTCTCTCCGGCGATTTCTATTGACCAAAAATCCACCTCCCACAATCCGCGATCGACGGTGGGAACGGTGACGGAAATTTATGATTATTTGCGGTTGTTATTTGGACGGGCGGGAAAACCTCACTGCCCGATTTGCGATCGCTCGATCGCCCCACAAACCATTGATGAAATGTGCGATCGGGTGATGGAACTGCCGGACCGCACTAAATTTCAAATTCTCGCCCCGGTGGTTCGCGGGAAAAAAGGCACTCATAAAAAAGTGCTGTCTAGTCTCTCTTCCGAGGGGTTTGTGCGGGTGCGGGTGAATGGCGAAATTCGCGAACTTTCGGACAAGATTGAACTGGATAAAAATCATACCCATACGATTGAAATTGTCGTTGATCGCCTGATTAAAAAAGCAGGCATCCAAGAACGATTAGTGGATTCTTTAACCACGGGATTGCGCCATTCGGAAGGAATTGCGATTATTCAATTGTTAGACAGTACCGCCGATGACGGAGAGAGCGAATTAGTCTTTTCTGAGAAGTTTGCTTGTCCCGAACATGGGGCGGTGATGGAAGAACTTTCCCCGCGTTTGTTTTCTTTTAATTCCCCCTATGGTGCTTGTGAAAGTTGTCATGGATTGGGCAGTTTTCGGACCTTTTCCCCGGAGTTAATTATTCCGGACCCGGATGCGCCGATTTATGAGGCGATCGCACCTTGGGCGGACAAAGAGAGTGCTTATTATCTCTCGGTGTTGCAAGGATTGGCAAAGGGGTATGGATTTGAATTGACCACACCCTGGAACGAGTTGACGGCAAAACAGCAAAAAACCATTTTATATGGTGCAGATGAACCCATTAATATCGAAGGATGGGGAAACAATCGGCGGTATGCCGGTGCATTGGCGTTGTTGCAACGGTACTATGAAGAAAGTGCCTCGGAACTGCAAAAACAAAAATTAGAGCAGTATTTGGTCGATCGCCCTTGCGAAAGTTGTCACGGCAAACGCTTGAAACCGGAAGCGTTGGCGGTGAGAATTGGGAGTGAACATATTGATGATTTAACCTCGGTTTCGATTCGGGACTGTCGCGATCGCATTGATCAGTTACAATTGAGCAGTCGGCAAGCACAAATTGCCGAACTCGTCCTCCGAGAAATTTGCGCGCGACTGCAATTTTTATTAGATGTGGGATTGGATTATCTCACTCTCGATCGCCCTGCCATGACCCTTTCCGGAGGAGAAGCGCAACGGATTCGTCTGGCAACCCAAATCGGCGCGGGATTAACCGGGGTGTTATACGTTCTCGATGAACCGAGTATCGGACTCCATCAACGGGACAACGGACGATTGCTGCATACCTTAACCAAATTACGCGATTTGGGTAATACCTTAATTGTCGTGGAACATGACGAAGACACGATTCGCGCTGCGGATTGGATTGTCGATATCGGTCCTCGCGCTGGGGTACATGGCGGCGAAATTGTTGCCCAAGGACAGTTAGATGCCCTTTTAACAGCGGAAAATTCTCTCACCGGGTCCTATTTATCCGGGCGAGTACAAATTGAAACCCCGGGGGAACGGCGCGAAGGAAATGGCCGTTCTTTGGTGATGAAAAACTGTTCTCGCAACAATCTCAAGCAGATTGATGTAGAAATTCCTCTCGGAAAATTAGTTTGTGTGACGGGAGTTTCTGGATCGGGTAAATCCAGCTTAATTAATGATTTACTGTATCCGGCATTGCAACATCATATCACCCGAAAAACTCCCTTTCCCGGGGATATGGGCGCACTCAAAACCTTGGGTGAAAAGAGTTTAAAAGATGCTGTGGATAAGGTAATTATTATCGACCAATCCCCCATCGGCAGAACCCCTCGGTCCAATCCTGCTACCTATACCGGCGTGTTTGATATGATTCGGGGGTTATTTGCAGAAACCATCGAAGCAAAAGCGCGCGGATACAAACCGGGTCAATTTTCTTTTAATGTCAAAGGCGGACGTTGCGAAGCTTGTGGCGGACAAGGGGTGAATGTCATTTCTATGAACTTTTTACCCGATGTTTATGTGCAGTGTGATATTTGTAAAGGTGCGCGATATAATCGCGAAACTTTACAAGTGAAATACAAGGGATATTCCATTGCCGATGTGTTGAATCTCACCGTGGAAGAAGGATTAGAACTCTTTAAACATATCCCTCGGGCGGCAACAAGGTTGCAAACCTTAGTGGATGTGGGATTAGGATATATTCACCTGGGACAACCGGCACCCACTCTCTCGGGGGGTGAAGCGCAACGGGTCAAACTGGCAACGGAACTCTCTCGACGCGCTACGGGAAAAACCTTGTATTTAATCGATGAACCGACGACGGGATTATCGTTTTATGATGTGCATCAATTGTTGAATGTGTTGCAGCGGTTGGTGGATAAAGGGAACTCAATTTTAACCATTGAACACAACTTAGATGTGATTCGCTGTGCAGATTGGGTGATTGATTTAGGACCGGAAGGCGGGGACAAAGGGGGAGAGGCGATCGCCACCGGAACCCCAGAGGAAGTAGCGGAAAATCCTCATTCCTACACGGGACAATTTTTAAAGCGCGTTTTGCAGCAATATCCCGCCCAATCCTAACGATGAAAAACCGGGTTTCTTTACCAAATCTATGGCAAATAGCAGCAAGTCATGAAAGAAACCCGGTTTCTGGTCCCCTTAACCTAATCCTTCCCTTGTAGAGTCCCCGGTAGGTTCTTTTGTTAAAAAATGATTACAATGAGTTAGAGTCCTGTAAAATTGCCTCCCGGCATTTAACCCAGAGGACCAACCAAATCGTTTTTTAAGATACCAGTTTGAGGGACTATGACCTTAGAACAAGATACGCTATTAGAGACGGCTTTAGCTTTTACCGTGAAACCCTACGATATTGATATCACCGGGTTTGTCAGCCAAATGATTTTGATGCGCTGGATTGAAGATTTACGCTTAGATTTATTTCAACAGTATTTTTCTTTAGAACAGCAATTAGAATTAGGGATCTCGCCCCTCATTGGTAAAACTCGTCTGGAATATCATAAACCCATCAAATTGTTTGATTTGATTGAGGGGCGAATGTGGTTTAGTGACATGGGGTCGGTTAAATGGATTGTCAAAACCGAGTTAATGGTGGATGATAAAATTGCCGTGACTGCCAAACAGACGGGATGTTTTATCCATGTTTCAAGTCATCGTTTGGTTGCCATCCCAGACAACTTGGTGAAAAAATTTGCCACCCATTCATCGGCGTGAATCAGTTGAAAGTGATGTTTGGGGGATCATCCCCCCAAGGCAGTTTGTGCCGAGGCGATCGCCTATTGTCCCAGATTTAAAAGTTGTTGCGGGTCAGCTTGGGGAGGGCGAATGCGCCGATAGCGGGCGTGTACTCCCATATACAGTCCATAAATCACCAATCCTGCGGCTACAACCCCCAACAGCAAACTCCCATAAGGCTGCCTCAATAAAGTATCTAAAGTGCCGGGAATAGCCTGGGCTTCATTCGCGTTCGATTGATAAGCCGCCCGCATCAAAAACCAGCCAATCATGGTAAAAATAACACCCCTTGCAGATAACCCCACTCGACCTGCTCTCATCACCCATTTTTCTTCATTGGGAGTCATTTCTCTGATTTTTAATTCTTTGCGAAACTTCCCGCTAAAGGCTTTATAAAAATAATAAAATCCTAAACCAATTACGACTGCACCAGCCAATCCCACCAACCATTCTCCAAAGGGTTGTGAGAGAAACCGGGCGGTCCAATGTTGAGCGCTTTGATCACTTTGTTCTCCGCCACTGTCTCCATTTCCCATCAAGAGTTTAATGGCAGTAAAAGCAAACCCAGAATAAATGACCGCACTCATTCCAAATCCGAATCGCTCGATTAAGCCTTTGAAATCAGTACCTTTATTGTCAGTATCCATGAAGGCTTGTAGAAAACGCCACATTGCATAACCAATTAGACCAATGGTTACAAAAGACAGTAATGCTTGGCCAAAAGGTTGCTCAACTATGGTGTAAAGCACCCCCTTTGGGTCCGTGGTTCGTCCCCCTTTGGTGAATGCTGCTTGCAAGGCTAGAATACCAACCAAGCCGTAAACAAATCCTTTGGCAGCATATCCAAAGCGAGCAAAACGCTCGATCCATTCTGATTGTGTAGATTGAGTCATGATGTATATTAGTTTTAAGGGGTTATTTTAAACAGTAGATTCCTGAATGAAGCAACGGAAAGAATTCCCTGGGGAAAGGTTTGAGCTGCTAAGTTTCAAGGTGATTATCCCTAGGATATCAAAATAGATTCAATCCCACCTCTATCAAAAGGCTCAAATTTGGGGCAGTCGTCGCCGGGAGAACCGATCCCCCCCGAGGGCGATCGCCTATACTCCTGCCTCGGTAAAAATCAAGTTTTCATGATTTTTCATGATATAGAGGGGTGCAAATCGTGGTAAAGTAAAGGTGAAGCAATCAGAGGATTCAACTCTGATAAAAGAAACTCTATAGAAACGAGCTCAACCATAAAAATCAGCAACGAACCGATAGAAATCCACTAGAATTATCTCTAAAAGGGAGTTAGCAGTGATGAATGTCACTCACGATCGCTCAGAATTAACCCTATTTGGACTGCCTGCACAACAGGGCAGATGGTTAATGATTCCACTGGGAATGAGCGTTTTACTGTGTCTGGGGAGTGTTTACTCTTGGAGTGTGTTTAGAAAACCTTTAGAAGGGGAACTGAACATTGGCGCAACGGAAAGTTTGTTACCCTATACTGTGGCATTGGTTTTTTATGCAGCCCTGATGCCGATTGCCGGGTTTTATATTCCCCGAATTGGCTCAAGAATTGTTACGGCAATCGGAGGAATCATTGTTGGAGTTGGTTACATTCTTTCGAGTTTTGCTAACAATATTGTAGCAATGACCCTCACCTACGGATTGATTGCCGGGACTGGGGTGGGAATTGCTTATGGTGTTCCAATGGCAGTAGTGGCGCGATGGTTTCCCGATAAAAAAGGATTAGCGGTGGGGTTAACGATTATTGGATTTGGACTCTCACCTCTGATTACTGCACCCCTGGCGAAAGGGTTAATTGATGCCTATAGCGTGCGAGAAACCTTGCGAATTTTAGGGATTGCCTTTACCTTAATTATTCTGGCGATCGCCACAACTCTAAAAATGCCACCCAAAGACTGGCAACCGGCACAACCCCTGTCCCCAGCATCCTGTACCGTCCCCAGCGCCTATCCCGGGAATATGCTGAAAAGTCGGTCCTTTTATGGACTCTGGATTTGTTACAGCATCGGCACCTTTGTCGGATTGAGTGCGATCGGCATTTCCAGTCCTGTGGGGGAGGAAATGATCAAGATTGACCCGGCATTAGCTGCCAGCAGTGTCTCATTATTTGCCCTATTTAATGGCATCAGTCGCCCCCTATTTGGCTGGTTAACCGATCGCTTTAAACCCCGCCATGTGGCGATGGTTTCTTATACCCTCGTCTTAATTGCCTGCCTGTTGATGCTGAATGTCAAAGAGGGACAAGTTGCCACTTATTTGATTGCGTTTTGCCTATTTTGGGCATCTCTAGGCGGATGGTTAGCAATGGCACCAACGACTACTCTGCGCCTATTTAATCCGGATAATTATGCTCAAAATTACGGCATTGTGTTTACAGCATACGGCGTGGGAGCCTTGTTAGGAACCCTAATTGCCGGACAAATTCGCGATTGGTTTGGCAGCTATACTTATGCCTTTTATCCGATGATATTCTTGGCAATTGTGGGGATGGTTGTCGCCAGTTTGCTGTTGAAGCGGGATAAAGTTGCGACAACCGGCGGGGGTTAAAACGATTGGCGGCCCCATAGCTAAAGTCGGTTGAAACCGACTAGGGATTTAGGGATTTGTGATGTCATTGTTGATAGTATCTTTTTCAGAATTCCCGTGATTTCCTACCTCAAATCCAACTCCCCCCCTTGCTAAGGGGGGGCTGGGGGAGGTCCCTTTAGGGATTGGCATTGCACATACGCGGTATGATTCCATTGGACAGGGGTCGAGTCCTTCACTTGGGCAGGGGTACAGTCCTATGTTTCAGGTAGTACAGAAGCAATCCAATAGAAATCTTTAACATTTATACGGATTTTGAATAACATAAAGTTTTTCTAGGGAGGCGCGCTAGATAATGTCTTAAGCGCGTATTTTATCCTTCTACCCGAGTCATGTAGGGCTTGCTAACTCTAGGGTCAAGTTCATCAATAAATTGAGGATAAACAGCATAGCCATCCGTCACATAAAAAAACATCCCCAACCCTGAATAATTTTCCATAACGGTTTAAATATTTCTTTTGATCTATCCCCGACCACAAAAGCTAAAATGCCAGGAAACCTTTTATCTACAGCACTCCAGACCCAGACCTTCTGTTTGTTTTACACACATAAGTCTGTAACTCATCAACTTGAGATACTTCCGGAATCTCTTGATAATCAGGGTCGGGTGGTAAATTATTGGCAGCAGATTTTACCCAATTAATAACTGTGTTATGACAAACTCCAGTTAGTCTTTCTATCCGGCGAAATCCATTCCCTTCAACATAGAGATATAAACAGTGTCGTTTGACTTCTTCGGGATAACCTACTGGAGAATAGACCTCGATAAATTGACGACCACAGTACGCAGCATATATGGTTTTATATTCCTCTTTTCAAGCCATTTTTACTGAGATTGGGGGACTGGCACTTAGAACAAATCATATTCTCTAGGGGTAGGGACTACTCCCTTATCATGCCATATATGTGCAAGGCCTTAAAAATCGTAGGTGGGCATTGCCCACCCTACAATTGCTATTTTTAGTCGGTTTCAACCGACTTTAGCTATTAGTTTTAACCACCGCCGGTTGTTGCTTCAGGACCGCCAATCCCTAAAGCGGCGGTTTTAAGGATTGGCGGCCCGGTGTCACTTCAGGACTGATCGCGCTAAAGTAGGCAGTTAAAGTTAATTGGATCAGGCCATGTGGTCGCGCAAACGTTTTGATATCGATTATATTGATTTGATTTACGGATTGGGTGCAGCATTGACGGTGGGAAATGCACAGCGTCAGGGGTTGCAAAATGACTTGGAGGACTGGTGGGGCCAGGACTCGACGGGGGAGGCAGTCGCCTGTTTATCCGTGCGTTCGGGGTGGGATTTGCTGCTTCAGGCGTTGCAATTGCCTCCCGGGAGTGAAGTGGCAATGAGTGCATTGACCATTCCCGATATGGTGACCATTGTTCGTCATCATGGCCTGGTCCCGGTCCCGATTGATTTGGACCCCCAGACAATGGCACCGGATCCCGCTAGTTTGGACCAGGCGACTGGTCCGCGAACTCGGGTGATTATTATCGCGCATTTGTTCGGAGCTCGGGTGGATTTAGCGCCGATTTTAGCAGCGCGCGATCGCGTTGGGGCGATTTTGGTCGAAGACTGTGCACAGGCATTCACCCCCGGATTTCGGGGTCATCCCGAGGCGGATGTGAGTTGTTTTAGTTTTGGCAGTATCAAGTTTGCCACGGCCCTGGGTGGGGGGTTATTGCGTGTGCGTGACTCCCAACTCGCGGATTGCCTCCGCCAAATCCAATCGACTTATCCAGTCCAAGATTCGGGGAACTACACCCGCAGATTGCTGAAATATCTGGGTCTGAAAACCCTCTCCAGTCGCCCTGGATTTACGGCGTTGATTTGGGGATGTCGGCGGTTGGGAATGGATTACGATCGCCTTTTGAATCAGTCGGTGAAGGGGTTTCCCCAGGATGAACTAATCTGGCGTCTGCGTCATCAACCTTGTGCGCCTCTGTTAGGGTTACTCCGTCATCGCTTGCAGGGTTATAGTGAGAAACGTTTAGCGGAACAAACTCACCGGGGTCAGCGCCTAATTCAGTTGTTGCAGGAGTATTGTCCCGAGATTCAGGTGCCAGGGGTCGCTGCTTCGCCTAATCTGCACTGGGTTGTCCCAATTTTGGCTGAGGACCCGGAAATTGCGATCGCCACCCTTGCCAATGCAGGGTTTGACGCAACTCAGGGCCATAGCATGACGGTAGTGGACCCACCGGAAACTCATCGGGAAGGGGAACCCAGGAAGACTCGTGAACTGTTCCAGCATTTGCTCTATCTCCCTTGCTATCCGGCAATGGATGAGACTGCATTGGTCTCTCTGGCGCAGGCGTTACGGCCCATTTCTTCTCCCTCGGTGGCCCAGTTTTCGAGGATGAGTTCGCCATAATCGGTACTGTATCCTGGAGTAATCAACCCTATCTCCCTGTTTGATATGGACCCCAAAAAACCGTCTGTTCTGCGCTCTTTTTTCAGTTTATCCCTGTTTGTGGTTCTGGCGATCGCAGTGGGACTGTTAACGGCTAATTTTCTTTTTGCTTTAATAGAAAAGCTGGGATAATTGTTTCCGAATCAAGGGATAATTGATCTCAAATCGACTGGCAGTTACCGGATCAGGAGTTTAAACTATGGCGGATCTCATTTCGGCTCAAGTGAGCGATCGCATTTGCAAGCACATGAACGACGACCATGCAGATTCTGTGCTGCTATATGCTCAAGTCTTTGGGGAGGTTCCTGATGCAACCTCCGCCACCCTACTGGCGATCGACCCCCTGGGGATGAACCTCACGGCGGAAATCGGGGGAAAATCTATGCCGGTTCGAGTCACCTTTGACCATGCACTCGCCGATTCTGAAGATGCTCACCACACGTTAATTGCGATGGTGAAACAGGCAAGACAAGCCAAAACTGTATAACTGAAAAACGGTGATTTTTGCTGATTTTTGTTGAATTTATGGGTGAACTACCCCGACAAAAATCAGCATTAGAGGGAAAACAAGTCCCCCGAGAAGGGTTTCCTCAGCCTTCAGTATCGTCAGGGTTAGAAACCGTTTTCTCTATTCAGACTTAGAGAATTTCTCAAGTCACCATCCCTCATCATTTCAGCGGTTAATCGATTCAGGATTTTACCCCTAAATTTTAAATTCACTTCAATCCGGATCAATCCCCTAGCTATTCTATTGTTTTCTTGGCTTTTAACCCGGTAGGAATTATGACCTCAAATTCAAACCTAAAAGTGTCTTGGCCCTTGACGAAGAGCGAAACAACCCTTATCCAAATCCTGATCGTGGCAGTCGTCTATTTCCTCATTTCTGAGTGGGGGGCAGTCTTCCTCCTCCTCCCAGATGGTGGAAGCCCAGTCTGGCCCGGGTCTGGGATTGCATTAGCCTCGGTTTTATTAATGGGATACCCCATTATCATTGGGGTGTTATTAGGAAATATCCTGGTCAATTTTTATCAAACTCCCTGGGGCATTCTCGATCTACTGATGAATTTTAATTTTACCCTAGGCAATACGTTGGAAACCCTATCTGCTGCCTATTTTATTCATAAATTCTCGGTGAATTTTAGGATGTTTTCCCGAGTTAAAGACGTCGTATATTTTGTGGTCTTAGCGGGATTAATTAGCCCGATGTTAAGTGCGACTTTTGGAGCAACCACGATTTTGTTAGTCGGCAACATTTCGGCGGACATTTATCCCCGCCTCTGGGGAAGCTGGTGGATTGGAGATGTGGTAGGAATTCTAGTTTTTGCCCCAGTTTTATTAGTCTTTGGTCAGGGATTTAAGGTGTTTTTGAAAAAAAGTCAACACCGATGGATGGAAGGGTTGGTTTTTGTATTTATTACCCTGGTAATCTGTCAAATGGCTTTCGGTAAAGGATACCCGGTCGAATATATGTTGCTACCTTTATTAGTCTGGGTTGTCTTTCGGTTTGGACAATGGTCGGCGACTTTATTATTATTAATTAGTTCAGTGATCGCCATTTTTGCCACCGCTAATGAGTCGGGACCTTTTATTCGCAGTAACCTCAACGAATCTTTAATCCTGTTGCAATCTTTTGTGGGAGTTTTTTCTCTGACAACCTTAACCCTGTCGGCGGTAGTTTGTGAAAATGAACAAGCGAAGCAACGACTGGAAACGGCTAATATTCAATTACAACATCTCGATCGCCTCAAGGATGAATTTCTAGCCAATACGTCCCATGAATTGCGAACGCCTCTGAATGGCATTATTGGCATTGCCGAATCCCTGATTGATGGTGCAACGGGAGAATTACCCATTCCCACTCGGGCCAATTTAGCGATGATTTCCTCCAGTGGGCGGCGGTTATCAAATTTAGTCAATGATTTGCTGGATTTCTCGAAACTCAAACACAAAACCCTGGATTTACAACTCAAACCCATAGACTTGCGTTCCTTAGTAGAAATTGTCTTTACCCTCAGTTTACCCTTAGTGGGGAATAAAAATCTGAAATTGGTCAATAACATTTCCTTAGATTTACCAGCGGTTATAGCGGATGAAAATCGCTTACAACAAATTCTTCATAACTTAATGGGAAATGCCATTAAATTCACCGAAACTGGAACCATAGAAATTTCTGCCCAGCGAATATCTGGGCATAACTTGTTGGAAAATATTTCCTCGGGTTCTCAACTGGAAATTACTCTGACCGATACGGGAATTGGGATTGCTGAGGATAAATTAGAGCGGATTTTTGAATCGTTTGAACAAGCGGAAGGGTCTACGGCGAGACTCTATGGAGGAACGGGAGTGGGATTGGCGATCGCCAAACAATTAGTTGAGTTACATGGCGGCCAAATTTGGGTAAAGTCTCGCCTGGGAGAAGGGTCAAAATTTACCTTTACTTTGCCTCTTTCTGGGGAAAAAGTCGAAAACTCCTCGGAAACTTTGCCCTTACTCAAACAGTTCGCCACAGCGGATTTAAACCAGGATCCCTTGGAACCTCGGGTCATTGCCTCTCATCAAGGATCCGCTAAACTTTTAATTGTAGATGATGAACCGATTAACCTCCAGGTTTTGGTTAATATGCTCTCGTTGCAAAATTATACGGTGATTCAAGCTAAAAGTGGCCTTGAGGCATTAGAACTTCTCAATAAAGGCTTTAAACCGGACCTGGTTTTGCTAGATGTGATGATGCCGAAAATGACGGGGTATGAAGTCACGCAAAAAATTCGGGAAACCTGGCAGGCATCAGAAATGCCGGTGTTATTATTAACCGCTAAAAATCAATTGTCCGATTTAGTAGCTGGATTTGAAGCTGGGGCTAATGATTATCTAACCAAACCTGTAGAAAAGGATGAATTATTAGCCCGGATTAAAACCCATTTGAATTTGCTTCGGCTGAAAACTGAAAATGTTCGATTAGTGGCGGAATTAGAGGTTACTCGTCAGCAGCAACAAATGCTCTTACCCAGTGCAGAAGAGTTGCTATGGATTGAGGGTTTAGAGATTGCCGCTTTTATGGAACCTGCAACGGAAGTCGGGGGAGATTACTATGATGTGATTCAACATCAAGGGGGGGTGAAAATTGGCATTGGAGATGTGACGGGACATGGGTTAGAAAGCGGGGTTTTAATGATTATGGTGCAAATGGCCGTCCGCACTCTCCTCCAAAGTGATATCAGCAATCCGGTACATTTTTTGACCCTGCTCAATTTAGCCGTTTATGGCAATTTGCAACGCATGAAATCGGAAAAGAATATGTCCCTGATGTTACTGGATTATCATCAAGGGAAACTGGTGGTCAGTGGACAACATGAAGATATTATCCTGGTGCGCGCCGAGGGTCAAGTGGAGTTAATCGATACAGTGGATTTAGGGTTTCCCGTGGGGTTAGTGGAAGATATTGGGGAGTTTGTCGCTGAAATGGAGATTGAATTAAACCCTGGAGATGTGGCGATCGTCTATACCGATGGGATTACGGAAGCGGAAAATATAGAGGGAGTGCAATATGGGTTACACCGCATGAAGGAACTGGCGGGTCAACAACAAGGGCGATCGGCAACAGAAATTGTGGATGTTATTTTAGCCGATGTCCGGGAATTTATCGGGGAACAAAAAGTGTATGATGATATTACTTTGTTGGTTTTGAAGCAGAAATAAGAGGGAGTCCAGTATTTCCAGAAGTACCAATTTTTAAACGTTCGTAGTGACTCCTGAAGGAGTCATCTTGATTTAACCCCTGAAGGGGTTACTACAAACGTTTGTAGCGACTCTTGGATTGGGTTTTGCTTGTGAACAGGTAAAGACTTGTTTATTTCCCAATGCAAAACCGGCTAAAAATGCGGTCCAAAACGGATTCGGTTACTTCTTCCCCGGTGATTTCTCCTAATGCTTGAATTGCGCCTCTAAGGTCGATGGTCCAGAAATCTAGGGGTAACTGTTGGTCAATGGTGGTTTGAACTTGTTCTAGGGCAGTTTGGGCGCGGGTTAAGGCAGCGGCTTGGCGTTGATTAATGGCAAAATCCAGATTTCCGGCTTGCAAGTTTCCGGCATGAACGGCATTTAAAATGGCGGTTTCTAAGGCTTCAATGCCTTGTTGATGGGCGGCAGAGGTTTTAACGGTTTCGCGGATATTGTCTAGCAGAGGTAAGGGGGGAATGTGTTCGACTAAATCAATTTTATTGAAGATGACAACAATGGGTTTATCTTTGACTTGTTGATAAATCTCCTGTTCGTCCGCAGTCCAACCGGCTTGGGCATCGAGGGTTAATAGGACTAAATCAGCAGATTGTGCCGCCCGTCGCGATCGCTCAACGCCGATTTTCTCTACCGTGTCTTCGGTGGCGCGAATGCCTGCGGTATCGAGGACTTGGACGGGAATTCCCTGAACGACTAATTGGGATTCTACGACATCTCGGGTAGTCCCGGGAAGGTTGGTAACAATGGCGCGATCGCTACGACTCCAGGCATTCAATAAACTCGATTTCCCCACATTCGGACGCCCGACAATGGCAACTTTTAATCCCATCCGCAACAGTTGCCCTTGGTTGGCAGTTCCTAAAATTCTCTCGACTTCTTTAAGTATTCCCTGAATCGATTGAATGATTTCTGGTTCATTCAAGGGCGGTAAATCTTCTTCAAAATCAATGCGGGCTTCAATTTCTGCTAGGATATCCAAACATTGAGTGCGTAATTGGCGAATGGGATGGGCTAATTTGCCTTGCAATCCGGCTAAAGCCGCTTGAGAGGCAGCAGGCGATTGGGCACCGACTAAATCGGCGACACTTTCTGCTTGAGTTAAGTCTAATCGTCCATTTAAAAAGGCCCGAAGGGTAAATTCTCCCGGTTGTGCTAATCTAGCCCCGAGTTCTAAACAGAGTTGTAAGACTTGTTGAACGGGAATGATACCGCCATGACAATGAAACTCAACCACATCCTCCCGGGTGAAGGACCGGGGGGATTTCATCAGCAACAAGAGGGCTTCATCGACGATTTGCTGGGTTTTGGGGTGACGAATTGTCCCGTAGAGGATCCGGTGGGTTTCCCAGGGTTGGGATCCGGGCGCATGAAAGAGGGTTTGGGCGATCGCCAATGCCTGGGACCCCGACAGGCGGACAATCCCGATACTCCCTTGCTGTGGAACAATCGCCGTGGCGATCGCCGCTATCGTCTCCCGTTGCGTCACCCGATCCATGATTTCATACTTTATGACTACTGCTTTATTATCCCTCGCGATCGCCAATCTCCCCCTAGGATGAGGAAATTAGGCTAAAATATCGGTCATAATCTCAAGCTAAAGACTCACTTATAAAACTCTCAGGGAGCAATCCCATTGCACAACTCAGTCCGTTATTCTAGGGAAAACAATGTTGCATAAACACCCGTTGTCCATCAACTCCCGGAGGACCAAAATCAATCGCTTTCGTTTAACTTCTCTGTTCTCTAAACGCAAACGTCCCGGCAGTCGATGGCATCGGTTTTGGCGTTACTACTTCTGGCGTTTAGTTCGGCAAAAGGGCAGTCCAGAATTCCTCGCCCGAGGGTTGGCGGCGGGGGTATTTGCGGGATTGTTTCCTTTATTTGGCCTGCAAACGATTATTGGGGTGACCTTAGCGATTCTGTTTCGCGGGAATAAATGGATGGCGGTTGCTGGCACTTGGGTCAGCAATCCCTTAACTTATGGGCCGATATTTTGGCTGAATTTTGAGGTGGGTCAATGGCTACTCAAATCCCATGAAGAGTTTGATATGGAACGCTTGAAATCCACGAAAGCCTTACTGGAAGTGGGGGCGGACTTTGTACTTACTCTCTTTGTCGGCTGTGTGGTGATGGCGAGTTTGAGTGCATTTTTAAGCTACTTTTTCGGGATTAAACTGATTCGCCGTTGGCGGACTCTTCACCGGAGTTGGCGTCGCCGACACCATTCGGGGCGCTAAGATTTATTCTCTTACCAAACATCCTCATACAGAGTCGCCATATCAATTCGGAGATTAAGGCTAGTTAACTGAATTTGTTCTAGGGCGTGATAACTATATAATTCCCATCGTCCCCTTTCATTGCGCCGAAAACATTCTACATGGGGGCGAGTTTGACTGATAATTAAATACTCTTTTAAGGTTGGAATTTGACGATAATCGGCAAATTTATCCCCTCGGTCGAATGCTTCAGTAGACTCGGATAGCACTTCTACAATCAAGCAGGGGTAGCGAATAAAGGAGTTAATTACCTGGGAGTCGCGAGGGTCACAAGTCACGGTCAAATCGGGATAATAGAAAGCATCGACGGTTTCTATTCTAATTTTGATATCTTGTACAAATACATGACCTTTCGTTCCTCGGACCTGTTTTCTGAGGATTGTTGCCAAATTCAAGGTAATCATGTTATGAGCTGGGGTAGATGCTAACATCGGATAGACTTCCCCCCGAATGTATTCGCGACGAATCGGGCTGATTTCTTCTGCTGCGAAATACTCTTCCGGCGTCATATAAATTTTAATGAGGTTACTAGAAACGGGTGGAAGTTTTGAACGGGGAATCCATCTATATTTTCATTATGGAACTTGCCAAATTCGCAAGGTATCCCCGCCTAAAATTAGGGTGCGATCGCCACTAAAGGCCAAGGATTTCGCCGTTCCATCCAGGGTCCGCAGCAATGTTCCATCGGCTATATTCCAGATTTTAGTCCCATCTTCACTGGTAGAAACAATCCCCGTCCCATCGGGAGTAAAGGCCAAATCATACACATAGCATAAATCACAATGGGCGACAATCGTGCGCTGGCGAATTCCCCGTTCCAGGTTCCAGAGTCGAAGTTCTCGATAGGTTCCCGCAGCAATAGTTTGACCATCGGGACTGATGGCAACGGATTCGACTATAAATCCCCGTTCTCCCGCTTCCAGGGTCTGCACTAAGTTCCCATTCAGCAAGTTCCACACTTTCAGGGTATTATCCAGATGACCGCTAACTAATGTGCGACTGTCCGGACTAATGGCGATCGCATTCGCCTCCCCAGACTCAGGCAAGGTCAAAACCAAGCGTCCGGTGTTAATATCCCACAGTTCAATCCCTTGATTACTGCCGGTGATTAACGTTTGACCATTGGCAGTAATCGCCACCGAGGTGATGGGATTGGACTGATTCGGACGCGATCGCGTGAGGGTATTGGCAATTTGTCCCGTTCGCAAATTCCAAATGATCACCTGACCCTGTTGATCGCCACTGACTAAAATCTGTTTATTGGGACTAATCGCCAGGGAATTCACCTCACTATTATGTCCTGATAAGGTAGCGTTCAACTGACTTGACTGCCAATCCCATAACTGAATCCGATTGTATCCGCCATCCGTTGCCAACAGACTGCCATCAGGACTCAAGGCGATCGCCCGGGGTTGGGTTGCCGGTTGGATCACATTAGACAGAATCCAACCCCGCCATCCCAAATTTAACCCCACCGTAGGCGCTAATCGCACAAAATTACTCACGGCAATGGCCGAACTTCCCGTCACCGACTCAGGATTAAACCGACCCTGAATCCCAATCAACCGACCCCAACGGTCCACCACTGGACCGCCACTCCCAGAGGATTTCAAGGCACTATTATACCGCAAATCGTACCCATCCGAGAGATTCGTTCCCGCCGTAGACACTAAATTTCCTGCGGCGAACAGGGTCGTTTGGGGTTGATTGGCAACAGTGAGATAAATTTGCGAATCCGAGGGTTCGGCCAACTGTGCCACCGGATAGGTTTCAGAACTGGTAAACTGTAAGACAGCCAAATCCACCAGAGGCAGCAGAATTACCCCTTCCGGACTCACCGAATACCGTCGGCCATTGCTTGTCACCACTTGATAGGGACCAGACCCAGAAACCACCGTCTTCGTCGTCAGAACTGTATAAACAGTCCCCTGACGATGAACGATCGCCCCCGAACCCGAAGTCGGACCGGCAATAAACACCGTCATATCCTTGGCGATTGCCGTCACCTCCTCAATCGCTAGAGGCGGATTAAACAGCGGAGAATCTGACGCCAACGCCTGCAACCCCCACCCTTCCCACCTCCCCGAAAAAGGAACCTGAGTAAATCCCACAGCAGCGATCGCCATGAGTGCCATCAATCCCGCCATCCGTGAAAATCTGTGCAATCCGTGGTTCATTCTTCCATCCCTCAAGGCATCCGCCAAATTTTAATATCCCAACCCCCACCCACCAAGGTTTGACCATCGGGAGTTAAGGCGATCGCCGCTGCTGCTGTGGGGAAAAAGTGCAATAATGCCCCGGTTCTCACATCCCAAACCCGAATCGCATTGATGTCTCCTTCTTGAACCGTTCCCACCAGAGTTTCCCCATCATTACTCAAGGCAACTTCAAAAAAGGTTGCCTCGGGATTGCGGGCGATCGTGCGAAGTAAATCCCCATTGGCGATATTCCACAGGCGAATCGTTCCCTCTCCACCTGTTGCCAAAGTCTGACCATTGGGACTAAAAGCGAGAGTTCGGACCGCATTAATATCCGCAGAAATCGTCCGAATTAACTCCCCGGTTTGGAGATTCCAGAGGCGAACCAGTCCATCTTCACTACTACTGGCGGCCATTCGACCATCGGAACTCACTGCTACATCTAACATAGCCGTTTGGCGATCGTCCAGGGTTCGCAGGAGTTCGCCGGTATTCAAATCCCACAGTTTTACCGTGCGATCGCGACTGCTGCTGATGGCAGTATTGCCATTGGGGGCGATCGCTAATCCCGTCACTTCGCTAGTATGTCCCGTGAGGGTTTGAGTTAGAGTCCCAGTTCTGATATCCCAAATTTTAATCTCTCCATCGCCACCGCCACTAATCGCCCGTTGTCCATTGGGGGCGATCGCCAAGGCCCCCACTCTCCCCGTATGTCCGGGTAAAGTCCGAATCCGGTCCCCGGTTCTCAGGTCCCAGAGATTAATCGGGGCCAAATCCGCCCCACGATGACCACTTGCCATGATAAATCCTTGACCATCAATGGCGATCGCCGTTGCATCCATTGAGGCCGAAATGGACTCACAGCGACGGGTTCCAGTGGTATCGGTAACGCATTGTTCCACCTGGGAATCGGGGGTGATTCCCGGGGGTTGGAAGTTCAAAACATTGGTCAAGACAGCAGATTGCCACCGTTGATTCCCAGCAGCGATCGGGGTCGCAGAGGTTGGAGGCGTTGCCGTTGGTGTTTCTACAGGTGGTGTTTCTACAGGTGGTGTTTCTGCGGTTGGTGTTTCTACAGGTGGTGTTTCTGCGGTTGGTGTTTCTGCGGTTGGTGTTTCTACGGTTGGTGTTTCTACGGTGGCGATCGCATCCGGTGAGGCCACATACTGTTGAGGGACCAAAGCAATGGCACCAATATCTTCTTTGACTTGACAAATCATCGATGCCAACTCACCCCGGGAAATCGGTTCTGTGGGGTTTAAAGTCCGAGGATCGGGATAATTCACCACCAGACGGTTTTGAATCCCTGCGGCGATCGGCCCTCGGGCATAATCAGGAATCCCTTCCCAATCCGCCAGAGATGCCTCAATCGTCTCCATGCTATTCTCCGGCGACTTGTAGCGCAAACCTGTGGTTAACAAGGCGATCGCCTGCCAACGGGGAATCACCTGAGTCGGGTTAAAAATGCGACCGGAATAAGGAGAAATAAACCCCCTACGGTAAGCATCCTGGACAATTTCCCGCCCCCAATAATCCGTCGGAATATCAATAAATTCAATCGGATCCCGAACAGGTTCCACATTTGGGAACGCTTTGCGAACCACCGAGGCAAACTCCACCCGCTGAATTGGGTCCTCCGGGCGAAACGTATCAGCGGAAAACACCGAGAGGATCTCCCTTTGCGCGAGGTTTTCAATACAAGTCCTTGCCCAATGATTGGTAATATCCGTATAGGTAGACTGGGCATCTGCCGATTCCATCATGCCCACCGGCAGCATCAACCCAAACACCATCATGAATACCCGCATTGGAGTCCGAGGGGGTAACCCTGGAGTGACAGCTGTCTCCCCAGGGGCCACACCCAGTCCCCGAAAAAGTCTTGGTCCCTGGAATTTCTGCCAACCCTTCATCACCTAAACTCCTATCACCGTAACCAATAAAATAGAGTGTACTCGCCGAGTCTCGTCTGTGCGATCGCAACGATTTTAGAGAATTGTAGAGGAAAAACAGTCCGGCCCCCAATCCTCTCCCCAAAATCCTTGCTCATACCTAAGAATCACGGATTCAGGATTAATTCCCGATTAATCCCGACCCCTGCCACCCCCGATAGTCCTCAAGAGGGAGATTTCCCGAGTCCCACTTCCCCCTCTACATCGGACTACCGTTTACTCATCAACAGGATATCTTGAACACTTAAAAAGTCTTCTCGTCCACACCAAGACCCGTAATAGACCGGGAAATTAACCTTTAATCCAACTCGTTCGGCCAATTTTATAAAAAAACGTTCTTCGTAAGCAACTGCTGACTCTGGGAATGTTTTATCCGCAAGTCGATAGTTCTCAAAAATTTCTGTCAACTCCAGGGCACTCATACCCGTTTCTAAGCAGGACACTGACTCTTTATTTAATAAAAAAGCGGTAATGAGCGCTCGTCCTCCCGGTTTAAGAACTCGGTAAATTTCTCGCAAATAGTTTTCTATTCCATCAGGTAGAATATGAGTAAATACCGAAGTTAAAAACACAAAATCAAAGTAATTATCAGAATAGGGGAAGCGATAAGTATTCGCGTGTTCTTGTCCGGTGGGGTTATAATACTGATTGTACAAATCCGCCCGTTGAAACTGAAAATTCGGATATCGCGGAGAAATCACAGATTGGCACCAGGTGATTCCGGGTTCAACAATATCAAATCCCTCATAACTGCCGCGATCGCTCAAATACTGGGTCAGAGGAACCGCCATCCGTCCCACTCCGCACCCCACATCGAGCACCGCTTCATCAGGCTGTAAACCCGCTAATTCTATAAAATAACGAAAAAATTCGGTCCCGATCGCCTTAAAACTTCCCCCCACCGATAACCGCAAGTCCTTGGGCGGAAGCAACTCATCGGGAATGATAATTTCTGGAACAGGGAATTGAGAATTTAACATAGGATTTAGAGGTAAAAATTAGAGTGAATTATCTAGTCGCCACACCCGGCGGGGGTTTAAACGATTGGCGGCCTAACAGAATCAAGTCGGTTGAAACCGACTGAAAAAAAAGCCTGATCGCGTGATATTTTTAGTCGGTTAAAAAAAACCAGCGGTTATTGCAAACAGTGTAAGGGGGTTCCAACAAATAAATCATATAAACGTTCGTTCGTAGTGACTCCTTCACGGAGTCATCTTTAAAGAAACCCCTGAAGGGGTTACTACGAACTTTTTGCGGGTTTTATTTTTTGGAGTTCACTAAGATGTCCATTAAAACCGACTGCGTGTCTGATCGCGTGATGTTTTTAGTCGGTTTTTAACCGACTTGATTCTGTTAGGCGGGGGTTTAAACCCCCGCCGGTTTTTGCTTATCAACTAATCAAAGAACGCGCAACAGACTCGGAATGGAGACGATCGCCGCTAGATTGCGAATTTCATCTAAGGCATGATTAAAATTGCCTTCTTTCACATCATGGGTAACCACCACAATTTCCGCCTGATTTTCACGCATCCCAATTTGCACCACGGATTCGAGACTGACGCCATTTTTGCCAAAAATTGTCCCCAATTCCCCGATCACCCCAGGACTATCCTGAGTCAAAAATCGGGCATAAAAGCGTGTCACCACATCTTCCATTGGGGCGATCGCACAGTAATGTTGATGAGAACAACTTAACAACGGATGGGGTATCGGTTCCGTTTCCGTTTTCAAGACTGCCGCCACATTTAAAATATCCGCAACCACGGCGCTTGCCGTGGGACCTGCACCGGCCCCTCGTCCATAAAACATCACCTGTCCGATCGGGTCCCCTTCCACAAAAATAGCGTTATAAACCCCATTCACATTCGCCAAAGGATGTTGTTTCGGCACTAGGGTCGGATGCACTCTCAACTGTAAGCGATCTTCAATCTCGCTGTTAGGTTGAGGAGTAGGACCTGCTTCCCGCTTGGCGATCGCCAGTAACTTAATCACAAATCCCAGTTTTTCCGCATAAGCGATATCTTCTGCACTCACCTGGCGAATCCCTTCGGCATAAACTTGTTCACGCTTGATGCGTCCCCCAAATGCCAAGGATGCCAGAATTGCGATTTTATCAGCAGCATCCAAACCATCCACATCTGCCGTGGGGTCCGCTTCCGCATAACCCAATTTTTGAGCATCCGCGAGCACCGCCTCAAAATCCGCCCCTTCCAGTTGCATCCGGGTGAGAATGTAGTTGGTGGTGCCATTGACGATACCCATCACCCCTTGGATGCGGTTGCTTCCCAAAGACTGCTTCAGGGGTTGAATCACCGGGATACCGCCTCCCACTGCCGCTTCTAACATCACATAGACCCCTTTTTCATTGGCAGCAGTGAAGATTTCTGCACCATGTAAGGCGATCGCCGCTTTGTTGGCAGTGACAATATGCTTCCCAGAGGCGATCGCCTTCAACATCAGCGATCGCGCCGGTTCCAACCCGCCAATCAACTCCACCACAATATCAATCTCAGGATCCGTGACGATTGATTCTAAATCCGTGGTTAAAATATCCGCAGGAAGGTCGATATCCCGGGGTTTATCCAGCGATCGCACCCCCACCCGAGCAATTTTCAACTCCTGCAACAACGGATGACGTCCTCCGGAGTCTAGCAAGATCTGCGCCGTTCCTGCGCCCACCGTTCCCAATCCCAGTAAACCAATTTTGAAAGTCACAATTCTAATCCATAACCGACTAACTTACCATTTTTACAGGGATTTGGCGCTCAAGTCGCTACTAAAGCCAAACTGTCCAGTTTGATTATGGCAACGACGAAAAATCAGCGATCGCCTTCAAAACCACACCACTAGCTGCCCCCGCTTGAGATTGTCGGACATCAACGGTAATTAAAGGGCAATCCCGATCTAATGCCAAGGCGATATAAAGCGAATCATAGATTGCTAACTGATGAGTTAAACCGATTTGAAACGCACGAGGTAGCAGTTCACTAACGGGTTTGATGTCCAAGGGTAAATCTAACAAATCGCGAATCATCTGTTCCCCGTCTGTCTGAGGCAACCCTTGAAAGCGGACATTCCGCCACAGAATGTTGACGCATTCTAACAGGCCAAATTCTGGAACATACAAGCGATCGCCCCTTGCCAAACCCCCAATTAAAACCCGCACCTGTGGCGTATTAGTTTCTGTTAAGAAATACTGAATCAACACGCTGGCATCCACTACATAGGCATCTGCCATTGTTGGCGTTCCTCCCGAATCATTTCGCTACCTGTAGGCGAACCCGATGGAGGTGTCCATCTGTGGCGATCGACCGAATCCATAATTTCTTGTAAAGACCGTTTTTTGACGATGTTTTCGAGGGGTTCCCCTTGCCCTAACCGTTCATCCACAACTTGAGCAATCATCGTTTTAAGTTCATCCATTGTCAAGTCTACCACTCTTTCTGCTGTCATGTTCATGTCCTCCATCGGTTCTCTGTTCTTAATTATGCCAGTGTTGCTGCTGTACTTTTAATCTAACTCCCATTAAACTGCATCTGGATCTATCCCCATTTCTCGCAAGCGTTGGGCAAGGCGATCGGCCCGTTGACGTTCCTCTTCAGCCCGTTGACGTTCCTCTTGAACCCGTTGACGTTCCTCTTGAACCCGTTGTTCTAGCTGTGTTCGTTCAGCTTGTTCTTCGCGGATTAAATCGGTCACCAGCGGAGGAGAAAAGACGCGATTTACAGGTAAAATCAAGTCCGGAAACTGCACCGAATGAATATCCTGTCCTGGCAAAAATTCTAAATCTTCGTACCCATTATCATTGTTCGAGTTAAAACAAACTTGGATTTTCGACTTATTCGGATCGATAATCCAATATTCGGGAATATTTACCATCGCATATTCGGCGCGCTTGAGAATATAATCTTCCCGCCAATTATCGCTCGTGACTTCTACAACCATCACAGGTTTTTCTTCAAAATCTAAGACGCCTGCACATTTTCTCGTACAAACTCGGTCCCAAAGTTCCGCAGAACAGATGACCACATCGGGAATTCGCGAGGTATTGTCTTCGGTTCGGACTCCAGTCAACCCCGTCGTCACTAACGGTAAATCGTGAGTGACAAAATAACGCTGAAATTGGGCGGTTAAAAAATGGCAAATTCGGGTGTGCAATCCGGGCGGTATTGGCATTTCAAGCAGTTTCCCCCGGTATAACTCACAGATAACATCGGGTTTTCCCTGATAGTACAAATATTCTTCAAAAGTCAATGTCGGGGTAGAAATATCAGTTTGTAGTTGTGTCATATCCCGGTTCCCCATCAATATATTATTCCTATTATAACGCCAATTTCATCAGCCGTTTGTCATAATCTCCCCCATCCACCCATCCATCCACCAAGGACAAATTACAAATGACAAATGACCCCCAAACAAGAAGGGGAGGCCCATAACAGACCTCCCCCTCATGCAGAGATGAAGTTGGAACTAAGCTGCGATCGCCCAGTAAACCTTAGTAGGTTTCAACGTGCCAGCGATGTTCTTTTTTGAGTTGTTTTTGATAATCAAACCAGTCCACCCCTTGTTTAGAGGTAACCGCAGACATCCCTTCATCAATGCCGCCTTCCATACCTTTCAAACCGCAAATGTAGGTATGAGCATTCGGTTTTTGCAGTAGGTTCCAGATTTCTTCGGCGTTTTCTGCAATCCGGTCTTGGATGTACATCTTACCACCTTGAGCATTCTCTTGTTCCCGGCTGATGGCGTAGGTCAAGCGGAAGTTATCTGGGAACTCAGCTTGTAACTTTTCTAGTTCTTCTTTGTACAGAATGTTGGCACTGTAGGGAATACCGAAGAACAACCAAGCCAAACCTTTGAACTTGTAGTCTTCATGTTGTTCCTTGAACATCCGCCATAGGAAAGCCCGGAAGGGAGCAATTCCGGTCCCGGTTGCCATCATGATGACAGTGGCTTCTTCATCGTCAGGGAGCAACATTTCTTTCCCAACTGGACCCGTGATGGCGACATCATCTCCGGGCTTCAAATGGCACAGGAAAGAGGAGCAAACACCCTTAACGGTTTCGTTAGTTTCTGGATGCTTATAAACTAATTCACGGACGCACAGAGAGACGGTTTTATCATCTTCATGGTCGCCATGACGAGTCGAAGCGATCGAGTACAAACGCAGTTTATGAGGTTTGCCTTTTTGGTCTTCTCCCGGAGGAATAATCCCAATACTTTGACCTTCTAAATAGCGCAGATCGCCAGCGGAAAGGTCGAAGGTCAAGTGTTGAACGATCCCACTCCCGCCTTCTTGGACCAGGGGTTCATTGCTGAGACACTTACCAATATAGGGATCTTTGGGCTTGTAGATATTAACAGGAATATCGTCGGTTTTTGCCTTTTTCGCCTTGGTTTCAGTCATTGGCTTGCTGGGTTGAGCTTCCTTATGGGTCTGCTCTTGACTGACGCTGGGAGTCGTGTGACCATTGCTCGTTCCTTCTTCGCCCAGAGGACGAATGCTGACAATTTGTCCCCCCATCCGCGTGATCCGACGCATTTCTTGGTTCATGCGGTTGTACGGTACCGTAATAAAGGTACTGCCACTGCGACGAATTGGGTTAGTGGTCGAATCACTCTCGTCAGTTTGGCGCAGACCCACTACTTCATATACGAAAAAGCGGTTACCAGATTCTGTATTCACTGTAACGCCTGCTGCGCTGGGATTGTACATAATGTTAATGGCTCCAAATCAAACAACTGTTTTTCGGCAAGGGGTTGAGAGGTTTCGGAGGCTGACTCTGAAAGCCAGTTGCAGATCCTAGAAATCTGCGATCGCCCTCTCTCCTCCCGTTGTCCGGTCATGATTATCCCTTGATCCTGCTGATGAAGGAATCTTTAAAAAGACTATTACTAGATTACAGCCCGATGTCCCCGTACTGACCTTGTGCCGAAGAAAGCAAGGTTTCAGGCTGGTTTTTCGAGCCGATTTTGCCCGGAAAGACTGTACCGATGCCCGACTCAGGAGGTCCCGTGGCGGGAACTGAACTCCGAATCAGGGGAGGTCCGCCCTGCTGACGGGATCACCCCCCGGCCCCAAGCCCCTGAATGACCCCCCCTCCGAACTCAGGGACCTCAACAGCGGAATGCCCCTATTCTGAACTCCGGGGCATCCCCTCGCGATCGCCCAGGCAAAAAAACTTTTGACAATTCGCAAAAGTCATGCGATATAAGGCTTATGATTGATTCTGATCCCCGATCGCACCGGGTTCCCGGCCAGGAGGATTGACTCAATTGAGTAAAGTTACACGCTGTATGTCAAGATAGAATCAATTTTATTGTCTTTTAATACGCAATAAACCGTAGCATAGGTACAAAGAGCAAGATCGATAGAGGGAATCTATGACCAGTAAGCCGGAAAGCGTGGTTCTAATTGGTGTTGCCGGAGACTCCGGATGCGGCAAATCGACATTCCTGCACCGACTAAAAGACCTATTTGGAGAAGAACTGATGACGGTCATCTGCTTGGATGACTATCACAGTTTAGACCGCAAACAGCGGAAAGAGCATGGGGTCACAGCGCTTGACCCAAGAGCGAATAACTTTGACTTGATGTATGAACAAGTCAAAGCGCTAAAGAACGGTCAGGCGGTTGACAAGCCCATCTATAACCACGAAACTGGCATGATCGATCCACCTGAACGGGTGGAACCGAATCACATTATCGTGATTGAGGGGCTGCATCCCATTTATGATGAGCGGGTTCGCGCCCTGCTCGATTTCAGCGTCTACCTCGATATCAGTGATGAGGTGAAGATTGCCTGGAAAATTCAACGGGATATGGCAGAACGCGGCCACCGTTATGAAGATGTTTTAGCATCCATTAACTCCCGTCGTCCTGACTTTAGCGCCTATATTGAACCGCAAAAAGCTCATGCTGATGTGGTCATCCGGGTGTTACCGACGAACTTAATCCCCGATGACAAAGAACGGAAGGTTCTGCGGGTGCAGATGATCCAACGGTACGGGGTGCATGATATGGATCCGGTGTATCTGTTTGATGAGGGTTCCACGATTAATTGGACCCCTTGTGGACGTAAACTCACCTGTTCCTACCCAGGGATCAAAATGGCCTACGGACCGGATGCCTTTGAAGGTCATGAAGTCTCGATTTTGGAAGTAGACGGTCAGTTCGAGAATTTAGAGGAGATGATCTATATCGAAAGTCACCTCAGTAACACCTCTACTAAGTTTTACGGGGAATTGACCGAACTGTTGCTTCAGCACCCCACCTATCCGGGTTCTAACAATGGTACAGGTTTGTTCCAAGTGCTCACGGGTCTGAAGATGCGCGCCGCTTACGAGCGCTTAACTTCCAAGGAAGCCAAAATAGCAGCGAAGGTGTAAGAGTTGCTAGTTTGAAATTCCAGCCCATCACTCGACGCGAGATGCTAATCCTAGCTTCTCGCGTTTTTTTGTAGGGTTAGTATGGCGGCAGTAAGCGCCGAAATCCGTGGAGAATCACCCCGTCCTAGGAGATCGGTATCATATTGGTTAAATGCGACTCATTACGATCGCCGATATTCCACCCGCAGTTGTTTAATCGTATTATCCCCGTCCCAAAATTCGTGACGCTGGATTTCTGCTAATCCCCATTGCGAAAATTCGCCGAGGTCCCGGTCAGAAAGGGGCCAGGGCGGACCATCGGGTTGGCTGTCGTTGTCGCGATGGCGGGTAATAATCAACAAGGTTCCGCCTGGGGCCACTAAAGCGGCGATCGCCTCGATGACTTGCGATCGCACCTCAAGGGGTAACGCTTGAATATTCCGACTGTCTTCCACTAAATCAAACTGACCCTGCCATGCTGGGTCTAAGTTAAAGAAGTCCCCAACGCAGTAATTCACCGCAGAATCGGGAAATCGTTCACGACACCAGGCGATCGCCGTGGGGGAAATATCAAAAGCGGTCACCTCAAATCCTCGGGCGGCTAAGGTTTCGGCATCATCGCCTAATCCACATCCCGTCACCAGTGCAGAACGACCCTCTGGGGTTATGGGGCGATCATTTAACCAACTTTCCAGGACCGGATGGGGGGATAATTTTGCCCAAGGCACTTGTCCCGCATCCCCTTTGGCTTCGGCATATAAAATATCAAACCATGCCGAAGGGTTTGATTGGTCTAGGGATTGATGCGCTAATTTCTGGACTTTTTCCCGTAGGGTCTGAGGTTGTTGTTCAAACATGAAACTGGTTTTTTCAAAGTGAATTGAGGAGGCACCGTAAGGCAACTCCAAAGAGCGGTACTTTAAGTTTATTATCCCTTAAGGGAGGATGGGGGAGATGTTCGTAGTAACGACTTTAGTCGTTACCGCGTTACTTGGCATCCGCCAAGTAACGCTCCCATGTCCGGATCCTCCAGTTTCCAAACAGGTGCTTAAGCCCCTGATGGTGAGTGTCACCGCTTCAGGTAGGAAACGACAGCAAGTCGTTACTACGAACTTAGGAAACGACAGCAAGTCGTTACTACGAACTTAAGAAACGACTGAAGTCATTACTACGAACATTCCCCATCCTCGGTATTTCCCAAGGACAAATGACAAATGACCTCACTAAGCCGATCGCTGTTGGTTCAAGGCATCGTAAGCGTAGGTAAAATCTTCACTGGTAATCCGAATTTGCGCCGGATCGCTCATGCCGATCGCCCGATAGCGGCGGATGGCTTCGACTGCGGCGCGATCGCCTAATAAGGCCAAATCTGCTCCATTCCAACCTTCGGTAACCGTTGCCCAGTGGGACAAATCTACCTCGGATAAGGGACGTTCCTGATTGTGGACTTGCAAAATTCCTAAACGACTGTCTCCATCCGGTAAATCCACCATCAGTTGTAAGTCGAAGCGTCCCGCCCGCAGGAGGGCCGAATCCATTGCCTCGGGACGATTTGTCGCCCCAATGACTAGGATATCGGACCCGGTTGCCAAGCCGTCTAGTTCTACGAGTAATTGTCCAACGACGCGATCGCTCACCCCTGAATCCCCGGTATGCTGTCCTCGGGCAGGGGCTAAGGTATCGATTTCATCAATAAACACCACACAGGGCGCTGCTTGGCGGGCTTTGGTAAATAATTCGCGAACCGCTTGTTCACTCGCCCCCACCCATTTACTAAGTAATTCCGGTCCATTGATGCAGATAAAATTGGCTTTCGCTTGGGAGGCGACGGCTTTGGCTAACAGGGTTTTGCCCGTTCCTGGAGGACCCCAGAGCAAAATTCCTTTGGGCGATCGGGCTTTGGTTTGTAAATACAATTCCCGATTAATCAGCGCCCCTTCTACTGCCTCTCGCAGGGTCTGTTTAATGCTCTCCAATCCGCCAATTTCATCCCATGAAACATGAGGAGATTGCACTTCCACGGACCGCAAAACTGCGGGTTTCACCGCTTTGAGGGCTTCTAAAAAATCCCCCTGCTGTACCGTCATCGTCTCCGGAATCTCTGCCTCAATGGAAGGCACTTGACGACGCAGGGCAGTATAGGCGGCTTTTTGACAAACTGCTTTCAAATCTGCCCCTACAAATCCGGTGGCTAATTCGGCAATTTCCCCTAACTGCACCGTGTTATCTAAAGGCATTGCGCCGGTGAGAATTTCTAATATTTCCAACCGTCCGGCGCAGTCGGGGACTCGAAACTGCACTTCGCGATCGAACCGTCCCGGGCGACGTAAGGCAGGATCTAAGGCATCCGGTCGATTTGTGGCGGCTAATACAATCACCCCTTGAGTTTGAGCAAATCCATCCATTAACCCCAACAATTGGGCTACCAGGCGTTTTTCTACTTCTCCCTCAACTTGAGAGCGATCGGGCGCTAAACTGTCAATTTCATCAATAAAAATAATACAAGGCGCACTGTTCACCGCTTGGTCAAAAATTGCCCGCAGTTTTTGCTCCGCTTCGCCGTAATATTTACTAATCACTTCTGGCCCAACTAAATCAATATAGTTGACGCCCAATTCTGAGGCTAAAGCACGAGCAGTCAGGGTTTTTCCCGTTCCCGGAGGTCCAACTAACAATACCCCTCGGGTCGGTTCTAGTCCAATTTTTGCTAATAAATCAGGACGTTTTAAAGGCATCCCAATCAGTTCTTTTAGTTCGGTTAAAACTTCTCGAAGTCCGCCAATATCTTTCATCGAAGAACCCGATTTTGGGGGCTTCGACACCCCGGGAGTGGGGGAAGTAAAATTTGACCCGCCACCCTTGGAACGAGGACCCGTAGAACGCGGACCTGGTGGTGTACGGAAAGGACTGGCATCTACAGAAACCCCACCCGTGGAGACTCCGACATTCCCAGTCCGGGGAATCGCGCCAGTACGGGGTATGCTACTAATCGGACGAGTACGGAACTGCATATCTGCCTTGAGTTCTCCAGCTTCTATTTTCTCTTCCAAGGTTTTCGCGAGTTCTAATAACTGCTCAAACCCTTTAAATAAATCATTCATAAATAGCTCTCCCTCATAATTAACAGTTCCGTTTTTGACCCCATTAATTTGGGTCCAAAATGCAGTAGTTCACTGCAATTGGCTCTACCCTAAGATATAGAAAAAGCCCCGGATTTGTTTAAGGGAGGTTACTTTCAATCTAACAATTTATCCCTTAAATAGTCTTCCTCCAAAGGCTGATTTTATAGGGCATGGATCCCTATATCCCAAGGTGTAGAGTGGTTTAGACTAAATCTTAGCATTTTTGGAAACCCCCTCCCCACTGAGCCGAAGAAATAGGTTGGACCAACCTCTATACAAACGCTTAAACCCTTAAGGCGGAGCTATCCCGTAGGGAATCGCCACCTCACGGGAGACCCCACCCTAACCTGGACCAAGAATCAGGGGAGGGGACCGGAAATAAAACCCTACTCTATACACCTCCCCCTCGTATCATGGCTCTGCCGTGATACGCCCTCTCAGCGGCTTAAGCGCCTATTCCCCTCCCCCAACTAATCCAGATTAAAACAACAAATCAGCAGCCCCTTGAATCCTCTCTAAAGCCGACACCGAACGCGGCAAAACCGGCAAATGAATCACCGTTTGTGCTGGAAATAATCGCGCATCAATTTCACCCCCCGGGCGATACCGATTATGAACCACATACCGTTGAGGCACTTCCATCTTTGCCAATGACTCTGTTAATCGCACCTGTTCGGACAGAATCGCCGCTTGTGCTTGTACTACCCCAATAAATTCTGTATAGTCAGCATCTTTTAACTGCTTTTGTGCTTTCACCACTTGTTGCCGCAACGTCCGCAATCGTCCCATAAATTCCACTCTGCCTAACACATTTTGGTATTGAATCCACAATTTAAATATCCATGCCAACCAATCGGATAAAGCCGCAGGCATTTCTAAAAACCGCAATAAATGACCCGTGGGTGCTGTATCTAAAATAATTAAATCTTGTTCATGTCGATTTAATAAATCAAACACTTCAATCAAGGATAACATTTCATCAATTCCTGGTAAAGCTTGGGCAACCAGCATCCGCCATGCTTCCGGAGTATAGGCAATTTTGATGCTTCCAGGATTCGGCCCTTCTCCACTCATCATTTCCGCTAATTCCCAGAGATAGTTATCGCGAAATTGTTCCAAAATCACCTCAGCATCAATTTCTTGCCCACTTAAATTTTCCGTGATTGGCATCGGTTCATGTCCCAAATCTTGACCGAAAGCATCTCCTAAAGAATGGGCAGGATCAATGGAAATCACTCTAATTTTTTTATCCGGATAGCGCTGCGCCAATCCCCACCCTAATGCAGCGGCAACGGTGGTTTTTCCCACACCTCCTTTCCCACCCACTAAAATTAATTGACGACCTTTTGCGATAAAATCCGGGAAGCTGGGGGCTACTTTTTCCGGCCATTCCACGATCGCCTCGGGACCTAATTCCACCTGTTCTAGGGCTTGCAGTTGAGGAATCAGGGCATCTAGGGCCTTTGCTCCCAGGGGTTCGGTAGCTTGTTGCGGGAGGATGAAAACCGGGTGATTCCCGGGGAGGTGGAGGAATTTTTCAAGTAAGTGTTGTTGTTCACTATAACGGTCTAAATCCGGTTCTGGATTGAGGGCAATTTGGTTAATGAATAAACCCTGACAAGGAATTAATAATTCTTCCAAACTGGTGATAAACCGTCCGGTTTCCAACAAACTCATGGGTTCGGCGATCGCCACCACTAAGCAAGCGGTAAAACTTTCATCTTGCAGCAATGCTCTCCCTTCATTTAAGTCAGATTTCAAGTCAACTAAAAACTTATCGATTTCATCGGGTGTATAGGTTCCTCTAAAAGTTTTAGACATCGCCCGATGTTTTTCTTGGAACAGTTCCAAGGAATTTAAGACCACATCTAAAAAATCTTTGATGCCTAATAAATTTAAAGTATGACCGGAAGGGGCCATATCCACCACAATTCTATCTACAACTTTCTCCGTGAGCAATCGTTGAATTTCCAGCAATCCCATGATTTCATCTAATCCGGGCCAGTCTAAATCCCACACTGGAGTTAAATCTTCTCCCTCAACAAAGCTGCCCCGTTCTACTAATAATTCTAAGAATTTGCCATATTTTGCTTTAAATTCCCCTAAGAGTTCTTTGGCATCGAGCGATCGCACTTGTAAATTAGGCAAGTCCGGTAATGCTGTAGCGGCAGTGGTTACGGGAAGTTGCAACACATCCCCTAAAGAATGAGCGGGATCGGTGGAGATTAATAAGATAGAGTCTTGGGGAAATAATTTAGCCCAATTTCGGGCAAAAGCACAAGCAAGGGTGGTTTTTCCCACCCCGCCTTTACCACTAAATAAAGCAAGGTGAAGGGAGTTGTACTGGGTAATCGAAGTAAAATTTTTATCGGTTATATTCATAGAGATTTCTACCATTCCGGTTTATGAATCTGCATCTGATTATCCCATTATTCAGGCATCACCGATCGCCTAATTTACACAATCGGTATTTCCATCAGTTCCCATTTCGCCCCCAGAATCCGTCCGCGATCGCCTACCCAGTCTCCACTCCCTTCATTCAAGGGATAATAGGCGATTAATCCCGGTTCATCCCCTTGCAAGCGATGGGTGAAATCGCTCTGAATTTCCGCCTCGGTTCGCGCCACCCGCCAGAGTCTCACTTCGGCAATTTGACCGGCAAAAAAGCTATCTCGGTTTCCAAAAACCTGGGATTTCCCTAAGCAATAGTCTCCCGGGGTCTGCTGTAATCGTTCCGGGGTCCGTTGGGTGGCAACCCATTCGCCATTGCGGTAAAAGTGAGAAAGACTTCCTGCTTTCACCCAAGTGATATGAACCCATTGATTGCCGGTTTCAAAGAAGTTGAGCAAAACATTGCTATCAAGCGTTTTCTCCCCTAACCCTCGGGTTTGATACTGCAAGGCGCGATCGCCAGGACACAAGCAGAGTCCCAATTGCTCCCCCTCTTCCCCCTGCTTACTGAGAATCCCTTGCCACCGTTCATCATCCAAGGTTGCCGGTTTGACCCACAGGGACAGGGTAAAAGTGCGATCTATTTCTCCCAGTTCGGGAAGGATGACGGCATCATCCTCTCCATCAAACGTGAGTACCGAGGACACAAAGTGGGGGAGGGGGAATTCTGGTTCCGGCAGGGCGATCGCCACTTCTTCAATCTGCCATGTCGCACCGCGAATTTTGCCCGGATTGGTTTGATTGGCAATATCCTGAACCCGCGTCCCCTGCCCTTCATTTAACGGCCAATAATGCCGCAATCCAGGCTCCTCTCCCGTGACACCCTGCTGCAAATTCTGCTTAATTTGTTCCTCGCTGAGTGCGACATTCCAGATTTGAATATCCGCCATTTGCCCCCGAAAGTGCGCCACGGAATTCCCGATTCCCAACTTGCCAAACCAATAGGTTGTATTATCAGTATAGAACCGTTCTGGTGCAGATTGGGTGGCAAATAACGTCCCATTGCGATAAAATCGATACTCTGTTCCCGCTTTCACCCAGGTCAAATGCACCCACTCTCCTTCGCACCCAGAAAAAAAGTTCAACAAGGGTGCCGCATGACAAATGTTTGGAGAAGACGGATCCGAGGTATGATAGTATAACGTTTGTTGGTACTCAATCCCCCACAGTTCCGGTTTAAAGGCGGAGGGCCACCAGCGTTTTCCCATGATGCCATAGGGGGTTGGACTTGCAGTGTCCGGTTGCAACCATAGGGAAATGGTAAAGGTGGTATCATTCTCGAAGGGGTCTTCGACTTCGATATAGTTTGTTTCTCCGGCAAAGCATAAGACGGGCCTAAATCCCTCGTTTGGGGAAATTTCACTGCTTCTAGGGGGGTTACCTTGTCCCCAGGTGGCCCCGATGATTTTCCCCCAGTTAGCGCATTTTGCTCCATCGGAGGCGATCGCGCCATTGCCATCATTGAACCCCCAGTAATGGCACAATCCCGGTTCCTCTCCGGTTAAAGGACGGTGCAAATCATGACGAATCTCGGCGGCAGTTCGGGCAACTTTCCAGACTCTCACATCTCGAATTGCCCCCGCAAACCCATTCTCTCCCATCCCAATCAACGCCTGAGAGTGATGCCGATAGAAGGCCGACGGTGCAGGTTGGATGGCATATAACTCGCCGTTGCGATAAAAGCGATATTCGGTTCCCACTTTCACCCAGGCAATCTGTACCCAGCGATCGGCACTTTCAAAAAATCCCTCAAGGGTATCATGATATCGACAAGTTCCTGCCGCATCAAAGGAATCGTAATACAATCCTCCTTTCGGGGCAATTCCCAGTTGCAGGGGAGGTAAATGCTCTCCAGAATCATTGCTGAACAACCCACACCAACCCTGGTCCAACAATGCCGGTTTAACCCACAGCGATAGGGTAAAAGTCTGATTATTTTTAAAGGGCGTTTTAATTTCTACACTGCTATTCATTCCATTGAACATTAAAGCAGACTGTAAGGATTTTGCGTCAGGAACAGTTTCCGGTTCCGGTCCTCCCAGAGTTGGAGACATTTCCAATATTTCTCGCGGTTCTTCTATCTCTTCCTCCCCAATCATGAAGGGAGTTTCTTCGATTAAAATATCCGGTTCTGGTTCGGAGGGAGTTTCTTCTAATAAAACCTCCGGTTCCGGTTCAGTTATCTCCTCATCCCAGATTTCTTCTTCCCCAATCACGGAGGGAGTTTCTTCTAATAAAACCTCCGGTTCCGGTTCAGTTATCTCCTCATCCCAGATTTCTTCTTCCCTAATCACGGAGGGAGTTTCTTCTAATAAAACCTCCGGTTCGGGGTGGGTTTCGGAAGCAATTGGGTAAGGTTCTACCGGAGAGGAAACAATTGGGGGGGTTAGAGTTATTGGACCCTTGCCCATTAAATCCGGGTTTGCTAGAGTGGTAATATCCGCAAGACTTAACGGACGATTCCAGATTCTAATTTGTGCAATTCGTCCCTGAAAAAAACAAGGACTTGCCCCACTTTGTTCCGTGGCACCAGCCCCCACGCGCAGGGAATTGCGCTCATTTGGATGAAAGGGAATTCCAGAGCGTTGCGCTACTAAAGTGCCATCAATATAGAAGAAAACTGTTTGCGACGGTTCATCATAACTTGTCGCTAAATGCGTCCAGACCCCTTTTGCAGCTCTCGGTCCAGTCAGCATCACCCAAGGCGCGTCCGGTTGACCGCTACCCGTCCAAAATTGCCAATTTCCGGCGGGATTCACACAGAAAAGATAGCCCCGCCTTCCTTCTTGAGCAGAACTACAAACTGAGGTTAAAATGGCTCGATAGCCAATTCCTCCTTGATAGTCCACCCACAGTTCCACCGTAAACTGCCGGGGATTAAAATCTCCGGAATAGGGAATTTCAATCCAATCGCTAGTCCCATTAAACAAGGGGATATCTGGATAAGAATAGCCCAGGTCAACTTCTTTAGCGGTGGGTGGAACGGCAACGGATTTATTGAAAATCATCTTGGGGGATTCGTAGCTGCTAATTGAGCGATCGCATTCAGGTTAAATTCGACTTCCGATATTGTTCTGTGGGATATCGATACAGTTTTTTAGATCCAAAGAGCAAGAAACCGGGTTTCTGGCCTAAAGTTATTACTAATAGGCCAAAATATTGTCAAGAAACCCGGTTTCTAACCAACTCTGTATTTACAGCCCTAGAAAAGATAGAATTAGGCGAGTCTATCCTACTTTACCATGGGTTAAAACCTCAACCGTGGCGGAACGTTTCTCTGCCGCCATGACTTCTTTAAATAGTTGCCCGAGAATGGCAAGTCCTTCAGCATGAGGAATTTTAGCCCGAGAGAGCAAAATATCAGCACAAATTTCTCGAAAGTCGGCACTGCTGGGGACGACGGGAATATTATTTTGGTGACAGACTGTAGCCACAATTAAACAAGCGCGTAAACCCGAGGATTTTTCGTGGGTCGTACTCCGTTCTCGAAAGGTTTTGACCAAATGCACAATCATTGCCGCATCCCCTCGGGTTAATCCCGATTTTTGGACAACAATCTCTTGTTGAGTCAGTTCATCGGGTTCAGGAATATCTAAAGTAATCAACCGATCCATTAAGGCATCCTGAGTTTCATGGACTCCGCAATATTCCTCGGGATTGGAGGTAAAAATTACGCGAAACTGGGGATGCGCCCGAATATATTCCGGTTGTTGTGCACTGGTTGGCAGGACTAACAGTTTTTCTTCTAAAACTGATAGCAACACATTATTCACTTCGGGACGCGATCGATTAAATTCGTCATAAATGAGGGTAAATCCCTCGCGGCAGGCGGTGGTTAACCTTGCATCTGACCAGGATTGACGATATTCATCTTCGACTTTAATCACGTTGTGAATAAAGTTGTCTACTACTTTTTTGCGGTTGTATCCCCGTTGGTTGCCAATCAAGTCTGATGATTTGTATTCATCATCGCCAAACATTAAAACAATCGGACGTTCCAACAGATTAGCCAAATGAATGGCTAAAGTTGTTTTGCCGGTTCCAGCAGGACCGCGCAGGTGAACTGAAAATCCCGCATGGAGATAGCGCAAGGCGCGTTTTGTCAGACGATGAATGGCCGGTGTATCGACAAAATTCTGGGAAGTGGCTTGTAAAACTGTGGTCACAAATAACCTCTTTGCATCACGTCCGTTGAGTTAGCGCTTAGGGGAATTCAGGGAAACTCCAGTGGGTTTGGGACGGGGTTTAATTGGGGTAGGCGCTGTTCCCCAAACATACGCTTGCAGGTTGGTTACATAGGTACTCCGCTGCTGTTTTTCGGCAGTCCAGATTTGTTCCTGTTGCGATCGCGTTTCTTCTCGAAAAGCGGCAACATCGGCTTTTAAGTTGGCATAAAAGTCCTGCAACGCTTGGCTGACTTCCGCCGCCATTTCGACTCGATGGGCGGCGATTTCTTCTAATTTGATTTGAGTCTCATAGCGCTGTTCTAGGACCTGTTGTTGCCGAACTAGAATTTCCTGCTGACGTTGCACCCTAGCAGCGTTCCATTGTTCTCGCAAAGACACGACTTTTCCTCCGGGTATAATCTCAGCTAAATTATGGGCAAAATTTTCAAGACATGGCCGAGTCGGACTGTCCCTTTCCGGTCAATTTTCCATTTTTAATGTATGGGAAATACCTGCTGCTGCTTTTCTTCGCAGGCAGCAGGTTTAATGTCCGGTTACTGGCTATTTTCGATCCACTACAATGGATTAAGCCGCAGGGACAGCAGCTTGGGAAGTCAGCCCTACCGCTTCCGCATATTTCAGATAGGTTTCTACCGAGGCGATGACAATTCTTGCTTCGATCGCCAGCAGTTCGATTCCCACCAGGGATACCCGCACCCATAAATCGATCACGACGCCTTTATCTAAAATGCGATCGATGACTTCGGCTAGACTGGAAGATGAGTTGACTTTTTCAACTGCCATGATGATTGCTCCAGAGTGTAAATAAAGACTTGGACTTTCCCACCCCGTGATCCAGGTGGATTAATGACTTGATTGAGTCCATTTAACATAAAAATACTTGGTTTTTATGCCAGTGATGGTGCTCTCCCCCTCTTGCGGCCCCATTCAAGATGCCAGATTCAAAGGGAACCCTCCTACTGCGGTTTAACCCCTAAAATTAGATGAAAAACAGGGTCCGTTCGCCTTGATTTTATCTGTACAAGTCGAACTGAAACAACAGTCCCTCCCTTCCTTTTTTCGGTGTTTTGCCGTTTTGCTGAACTCCACCCCCTTCCAACTCATTACCCCCACCGATTTTAGGCTGATTTAGTCCAGAATTCCTCTGAGTTTTATCTTTCCGAATCACGGTGTTTTTCAAGGGCTCTGGTTCGAGGCGATCGCAAAATCGTCTCGTCCGTTTACCGCGAGTTCCACACCCTGATTCGATGGGGGATTTGTTGAGGAAATCTGCTTGTTGTTATCGTACCTCAGTCGGCCACCTCCATTATCAAGGAAATTACAAATTTAACAAAACTTTAAAGAGAGATTTTTAGGGGTCTGGGCGTCCGAAGGGGTCTAGGAATTCTCTCTAAGTCTTTTTCTCTATCCGAGGGTTTAGTTTTAAATCATGTTTGGGGAGTTTTGTCAAGAGAAGTGGGATGATAGCGTTGGGATTTTGAAAATGGCTGGATTCCTTACGGGGAAATGGGGGTAACGACTGAAGTCGATACTGCAAACCGGGGATTTTGCAATATTTCTTTAGGATTGTTCATAAAAATATATGAGCAGAGCAACGGAGTTCGATTTATAATAGTTAGACCTATGACCATTAGCAGTCAGGTAGAGGAAAGATTTAAGAAAAAAGAGCAAGGATGCAGCGGTTTAAAGGAAATTGGCGTGTTAGAATATCTAAATAAAGTGGGGTCACTTTAAACCGTAAAAAACTGAGGTTTAGGTGGGCGATCGCAGTTTAAACAGGGAAAAATAGCAGAGGATATTCATTCAGTCTGATTGTTCTCATCGATTGGATGCTAGGGCGATCGCAATCAATCCCATCCCGGGAATTGCCGATGCTTCGACCTAATTGTTGAGGAAGGGCTGAATGCAGCCAACTCTAGCCAACCCTGCAAAACTCTAATTAAATCCCTTTACTGAGTTAAATTCATCGTGTCTTCTAACCCGATACAGCCTTCAAGCGCTCAATCCAACTCAAATCGCACCATTGCCACCTCCACCCAAGGCTCGACTTTAGCCGATATCCTCGAACGAGTCTTAGATAAAGGAATAGTAATTGCCGGAGATATTTCCATTTCCGTTGCCACAACTGAGCTACTCCATATCCGAATTCGCTTACTAATTGCTTCCGTGGATAAAGCGCGAGAAATGGGAATCAACTGGTGGGAAAATGACCCATATTTGAGCAGTAAAAATCAAGATTTAATCGAAGAAAACCGCCAACTGCACGATCGCCTGCAAGTCTTAGAAGCCGAAATGCGATCGCTCAAAGCCCTCACCAGCAGTCCCTCAATCTCTGAAACCAACCCCGAACCCAGCGGCAGCGTTGGGGAGATTTAAACCCGGTCAAACCTATAAGAAAACCGCACCCTCATGGCATTAGCTGAAACCCCGTCTAACCCGTCTCAACTCAGCGAAATTACCCCCACTCGTCGCGCTATTAACAGTAAAGCGGGGTTAGCATCCCTCGTCTTAACCCTCGTGGAACTAATTCGGCAATTGATGGAAGCGCAAGTGATTCGTCGCATGGATGACCAAGTGCTCAATGAAACCGAGTTAGATGCTGCTGCCGAGAGTTTGCAAAAACTAGAAGCAGAAATCCTCCGATTGTGCGATATCTTCGAGATTGACCCCAATGATTTGAACCTGGACCTCGGAGAAGTGGGAACCCTCCTACCTAAACCGGGCAGCTATTATCCAGGCGAACCCAGTCAAGAAGCGTCCATCTTAGAATTACTAGACCGCCTCTTAAATGTCGGTATTGTCGTCCAAGGTGACCTGGATTTGGGTGTAGCTAACCTGAACTTAATTCAGGCAAAACTTCGGTTAGTGCTAACCTCTCAACCGCTATAAATGTTGTTCAATAAATTAGACCATAACTTAACATGAGTTTAGGGTTTTATCTGTACGGAATTTTACCCCATCCCCTGCCAGACACCTTGACGATCGCTGGACTAGATCGCCAACCTGTTCATAACCAAACCATTCAGGGATTCCACTTCCTCTATTCCGAAGCCAAACAAACCAAATATCTCACCTCCCGGCGCAATTTATTAGGCCATGAAAAAGTCTTAGAAGAGGCGATGAGTGCTGGATTTCGCACCTTACTCCCCCTGCGCTTTGGGTTGGTCGTTAAAACCTGGGACACCGTAATCCGAGACTTAATTGCTCCCTATCAGGGGAAGCTCGAAGCCCTGTTTCAGAAATTGGAAGGACGCAGGGAAGTCAGCATCAAACTATTTTGGGAGAGCCAAAACGAAATCGAAGCGTTACTAGAAGAGAATCCCAGTTTAAAACAACTACGGGATGCCAGTTTAGGAAAAGCTTTAAGCATGGAAGAAGTCATCAACATCGGTCAGATGATAGAAAGCAGCTTAAAGTTTAGAAAACAAGCGGTGATTGCTGCCTTTCAAACCGGATTAAATCCCTTAGCGGAAGAAGTCATCGAAAGCGACCCGATGACTGAAGAGATGATTTATAATGCCGCTTATTTAATTCCTTGGGACCGGGAACTGGAGTTTAGTGAAGCAGTAGAAGCGATCGATAAAAACTTTGGCGATCGCCTGCGAATTCGGTATAATAACTTTACCGCCCCTTATACCTTTGCCCAACTCGAATCACAGGGATAATCCTATGCTATTTGAATTGTTAACTTTTCCCATCTCCGGACCCCTTGGCGGCATCGTCTGGTTAGGGGAACAACTCCTAGAACGAGCAACCAGCGAACTCGATGACATTCAAAATGTCCAAAAACAGTTATTAGCCTTACAACTCGCCTTCGACATGGGCGACATTTCCGAAGAAGACTTTGAAATTCAGGAAGAGGAACTGTTGCTCAAAATTCAAGCAATGGAAGAAGAAATGGAAGCGGAACAACAAGAAGAAATAGAATCCGAAGAGTTCATCAGCGAGGATGGTTTATCTTCTTTCTCCATCACAGTCCTCGATTAACCCGAACCCTTGACAAACGTTAAAAATAGAACAAGGGGGATGGATATTCCACCCCCATTTCAGCCTGACTTTAATATTCCAGATGAAACGTTTTAAACGAATGAGAATTCCCCCGAGGAATCGGTTCACAAATGGGGGGGTGAGACTGAGTTGAACGGTCCTGAATCGGCTTAATTTCTCCAGAAAAAGCCGCCCCCCCCTGATCAGAAGATTGTCGCCCCTCCTGAATCGTCTTTTCCTTCGCTTCAATTTGACTATCCAATAGACTTAACTGAGAATTCAACAACTCCATCCGCTGTTTCATCATCTGAATCTCATGGTGAATCCGCTGTCGCTTCGTCATCATTTTATAGAGTTCAACTTGTTCCCCTGCCTCACAGTTTCTGCGAGGAGTGGAACTAATTTTCGGCGGCATTGAGGAGGGCGGTTTAATTCTAGGCATAGGTTTTCTCGCAGAGTCTAGCTTATGATACCCAAATCCAGTGGCGATCGCCACTTTTGGGTTAATTTTGACCCCCAATTCTGGAGTCACCGCCACATAACCCACCCACGCCAAAATCCCTAAACCAACTTGTAGATGAGAGTTTCCGCACCTATCCTCAACTGTTGCGCCCTGTCAGATGAGAACCCCGACAGTCCAACCCCCCCCTGAAGAAAGTGTGCTTTTTAGAATTTTGCAAGAAATCTATTTAATTGCCTCATCTCCCATAATTATGGTAACATAGCGGTTAGCCAAGTTGTTCGCGTACAATTTTGTCGGGGAGAGCATCAAGCTTCGCCATCTCCTAGGAAAGCTCAATGTAAGGGAGTTCCACACTGGCTGACGTGAAACGCTTACAGGCTATTGCGATCGCTTTTCTGACTCGTCTAAATGTCCGTATCTGATGAGTCGGCGAATCGCTATAACAGGGCTGCCCAACCTGAGTAGCCCTGACCGGGGTGCTACTATAATTAGAACCAAAAATTTGGAGTGTAAACAATTATGCTTGTTTTTGTAGTTCCGCTTAAAAGCCAGGAAAAATCGGCTTCATGGGAAAAAGTTTGCCTGCTATTTGAAAGAACTGCTCGTTCGATTTGTAATCAAACTTGCTCTGATTTTCAAGTAATTGTTGTTTGTAACCAACGACCCACCATTAATTTTTCACATCCTAAGATTAACTACCTTGAAGTAGATTTCCCTTACCCCAGCAACCAACCGAGCCATATGGCACAAGCCCGGACGGATAAAGGTCGAAAAATTTTGGCTGGATTGATTGCAGCCAAAGAATTTTCTCCATCCCATATCATGATTGTGGATGCGGATGACTGCGTGAGCAAAAATCTGGCTCAATTTGTCAAAAACAATTTTTCCGCTAATGGGTGGTATATCAATCAAGGATATAAGTATTTAAACAATGATTCTGTTATTTATCTAAAGCCCTGGAATTTTTATCGAATGTCAGGAAGTTGTAATGTGCTTCGTTATGACCTTATTGGTTTGCCTGAAAATCCGGAATATAACAGAGGCTACGGATACTATAAATTTTATATAGCTCATGAAAAAGTCAAAAATGTAATGGCAGAAAGAAATCACCCGATTAAGCCTCTTCCATTTCCGGGTGCTGTTTACATCATTGGCACCAGCGAAAATCTATCGAGAAATGAAAAAAAATTAAAATTTAATGTTTTTACTCGTCGGAAGTTAACGCCAGAAATTTGTGAAGAGTTTGGTCTGGCCAGACTTGAAAATTAAAACATTCGATGGAGGGTTGATTGGATTACATATCGATCCGGAGACATCATCGCGAAAAGGCATCTAAGACCCAATCCAAAAAAAAGAAGTCCTAGAAAAAAAGTCCAAGCGAAAGCCGAAAAAGCCGACCCTAAGTCAAGCCCAACTCCAAGCCAAATAGCGCCAGTTTGCTAAAGATGTTAAAGCACTACTGGGGACGGTAATTCCCACGATGATTGTCGGTGCGATCGGGAGGATGGTAAGTTTTTCGTCAAAGATGAAAAACTTACCATTGCTAATGGTGGCAGCATATTAGTCTTGGTTCTGTGCTATGAATAACCCCGTCAGGGTCTGCGGGTTTTCCTAGTCTATATGCCCTTTTCAGGAACGGTGACTGACGGGATTGGTGGCGGAAATGGTTTCTGGATTCTATAGAAAACCTCGGGTTTTATGATGATTTTTATAGAGTTTCCATCAGTTTAGATCCCCGGGAGGAAGCCTGCCTTTTGGGGAACCCCCTCATTCCCCGCAAATTTGAATCAGCAGATTGCGTTTTCGTGGCCCATCTAAATCAATTAACATCACTGATTGCCAAGTCCCCAAGGCTAAATTTTCCTCAACGATGGGAATGTATTCGCTATTGTTGAGGGTGATTGCCATCAGATGGGAATGTCCGTTGATGGGTTCATCAGGAGGGACGACGCGCAGATGCAAATCGTTATGGAGATATTTGGCATCAGGAGGGGCTAATTTTTCCAGATAGACCTTGATATCATCCAGCAATCTTTCTTCGTATTCGTTAATAAATAAAGCGGTGGTGGTATGTCTTGCAAAGACCAAAACATAACCATTTTTAACCGGATTTGCCTCTAGCAAGTCTTTGATGTAGGGAGTCAGGTTATGAATGCTGATTCCTGATTCGGTTTCAATGTCGATAAAATGGTTGGTGATAGTCATTGAATCTTACACTCCTCTAATCAATCTTGTCAGAATAAAACAGGGCTGTATTTTCCCCTATTATTTTACCCAATCTGGGGCATTCGGCAGTAAGGCGTAAAGGTTTCTTAACGTTTCGATATCTTTCTGAAACCAATTCTCCATCCACTGACTGTACCCTGCCATAACTTGACTCTCAAAGGCTTTCCCATTCAAGAGGTTGGTAATCAAATGGGCGACCATCATGCCGGACATGATTGCTTTGAGGACGCCATGAGAGGAGGCTGGATCCAAAACCGTGGCGGCATCTCCGACTAGAAAATAACCGGGTCCGGCGGGGGGAGAAACTTGTCTCCAGGTGACATCCGCAACGGCGGGTTTTCCCCAGGGTTTTAGGGTTTGGAATTCGGCGGGTTGCCAGTTTTTTTCTAGGGGTTTGTTGTCCAAATTAAGGCGGGTCCATTGGTAGAGTTGGGGACGGACTTTGGCGGTCCAAATCCATCCCCCTTCCCTCGCTACGATCGCCGGTGCATGATCTCGGATGGGACAGTCTCCTTGGACATAGCCATAATGGGCGATTAAGGGGGGAGAAAATGGGTGAATTGCTAACTTTAATTGTTTGGCTAACCACTGTCTGCTGCCGGTGGCATCGACTGCAAATTTTGCCTTGATTTCACCTTGGTTGGTGGCGATTCCTATTACTCGGTTTTCGCTGACAATGGGATATAAGGCGCGGCAGGGTTGGTGGACTTCGACACCTAATTCCACCGCCCGATCGCGCAAGATTGTATCAAAATCCGCCCGCCATGCCTGAAACCCTTGCCAAGGGCCGGTTTCATCGGACCCGAAGGGTTCAAACCGGCGACTGCCCTCCCATTGTATCCAGTTTCCGGGATGACGCAGGAATCCGGCAGGTAAGAGGCGATTGCCGACTCCTAACTGCTGTAACAGGGGTTCGATGCCGGGGTGGAGGGTTTCCCCCGGATGAGGGCGAGGGAAGGGTTCCGCTTCAGCGATCGCCACTCGGAACCCTTGCTGTGCCAAGGCAATGGCGGCAGCAGTTCCTCCCGGACCACTCCCGGCGATCGCCACGTCAACCTCGCACATTTTTCGATTCCCAGACTCCAGAATCCCGTTTCATCAACACCCGCAGTCCATCGACAAACAGGGTAACCCGTTCGCGGATTTCCACCCAGCGTTTTCGCACATCTTCCGGAGTGGTGATATTGCCATGCCGATACATTTCAAACCGATAGGTTTTTCCCCGTAAGCGTTGACCTGTTTGGGTTTGCGCCTCTAGTAGTTCTGTCTCCGTTGGGGTAACTTCTCGGAAGGAGAGAACACCCCATTTGGATTTTTCATTGACAATTCGGCCAAATGCCTCAGCGTCTTGTGCCTCGGACTGTCCGGGAGGAAAGTATTTTTCCTCTTCAATGCCTAAAGCGTGATAGACATAAGCCATTGTTAGCACTCTCGCCTCGTATTCTCGCACATCAACTTTTCCCGTTAGGGCTAAGGTGAATTTACCCTGTAAGGCATTGGTGACGTAATCGACATGATCGATCGCCTCATATTCCACCACCTGGCGATCGCTCAATTGCACCAGGCGCGGTCCCGGAACCCCATCCCAAGGCAAGTCCCCAGTTTGCCCGATTTCCGCATCAGTCAGAGGGCTGACAGTTGGCCAACTTGGCATCGGTTCAAAGGTGCGGGCGGAGTCAGGTGAGACCGCAGGCCAAAACGCACTAAGTGCGGCACAAAGTTTAGAATCTTCGGGGAAGGGACTGCCCAGACCATAAGCAGCTAGGAAATCCAAGCCTTCTGGTGTGCGATCAAAGCTCACATCCCATCCCGGCGCATAGATTCCCGCAGCCGCATCCGGGAGGTAGGATTGGCGATTCAGGATGAAACGGTCGAGGGGACGCTGTTTGACAAAGGGTTCTCCGGGTAAGGAGACGATCGCCGTTACCGTAGTATCTTCCGGGCGAAAATCGGCTTCAGTTAAGGCCAAATTGGGCGGCATTCGCTCATCGGCTAAGGTTTCGGGAGGAATTCGCCAAATGCTGTTTCTCACAGCTTCTGGCACCGATTGTTCCCACCAATCCATCAGATGCCTTTGATCGCAGGTGGGGAAGTAATCTGGGGCGCTTACCAGGGAATAAGCGGGAACCCGTCGGGGGATTTGAATCGCTAATTCGGGACAGAGGGCTTCGATCCAGCCATCGGCAGTAAAATCGAGGTAATGTAAGGCATTGTATCCGCCTTGGGCTACTATACTAGCAACATCCGGGCGTTCATTCAGGTCAGTGATGGCCCCGTTGGGTAAGACTTGGTGACGGGCGTGGACATATTCCGGGGCGCGTCGCGCTTCGTTGTCTGAGGGAATCAGCAAGCTGGAAGAGAGGGTTAAACCATAGTTGGCAGGAACTTGATAAGTGAGAGGTTTGCCTTGATATTCTGCTGCTTCGACGAGAAGGGGATGGACAATGGGGGTGAGGGTTCCCATGCCATCATCGGGATTTTGTGAGAATTCGGCGATGCCTTCGGTAAAGATAAAGGGCGGATTGCTAATATCCGGTTCACTCCAGCCGGTGTCATACCCTTGGTTTTGCAGTTGGAGATGGATGCGACGAAGTTTTTCGTTGATATGAGTAGCTTCTAGGTTGAGGGTTAAATTAAAATCACGGATACATTCATTGCCGCTAAATAGTTTGTGTAAGGGAAACCAGAATAACCTGCGATCGTCTCCATCGCGCACCCGCATCGGTTTATATCCGGGGCGATCGCCTCGACGGATGACGGCAACATAAGCACTATACTGGGCTGGAATTACCCGCATCGCTTGGGAGTCCCCTTCTACAAAGGGTAAAAACCCGCGATGTTTGCCGTCATACAGGGCTTCAGAGGTTCCCACTCGGGCGACCCCAGTCCGGGAAAAGCACAAATCCGCGTGTTTCTGGTGGGGGGTGTCCGAGGCGGGACGGTATTCGGAGGCAAAGACGGCGATCGCCAAGGGTGCATAATTCGCCTTAACCCGTAATTCCGCCAACGAGGGGGGTTTGACGCCATAGACGTAGTTTTCCACCGCCTCAATCTCAGCCAGGGTAGGAAAGGCGGTTAATTCATTGCCCTCAGCCCCGATAACGACTGTCGTCGCAGCTAAGGCATGATAGAGTAAACTGCGGGCAGGAGACCCCGGTGCGATCGCCCGATTCCCTTCATCAGCAAAATCCGTAAATCCTGGAAGATTGCGGTTGATGTTCGGGAGGATTTTCCCCAATTCCGCTGTCAGGTTTGCCGCTGTGATATCCAACCCATGCTGTAATAGTAATTCTCGCCATCCGTGGTTCACGAGGCGATCGCAGACTTGTTTAACCTGATCAATTAAGGCCATAGGTAATTCCTGGTTTAATCCTCATGATTATAGAGCCTATCGAGTTGATTTGCCCCTAGGTTCCCATCAAAAATTATTATAGGTTTGATGGGAACCTAGGGGCATTCAAGATTTTGTGCAAAAATATAAATATTTGTTATTCAACCTCGCAATAAAAAACAATATTAAAATGATAATATATTAATTGTCTCCATGCTTTAGGTTATAATTATAGTTATAAATATCCGCCATAAAACAATGGGAAAAGCAGATATTAGTGGCAAAAGATTAATCGGACTCTACCCCGATGGATGGGTCAAATGGGTGACGCGCTCATCCGGTACAGTCGCCGAAGTCATCCTCGATTCAGAATTTCAATGGCTCAGTCGAGATAGCGATATCCTCATCAAAGCCTATAGCGAGGAAGAAGGGGAATTTATTAGCCTAACCGAACTCCAATTTCGCCCGGATACAAGGATGCCGGTACGGATTCGGGCTTATGCGGCACTAGCAGAAGAAAAATATGATTTGCGCGTGCATCCGGTGGTGGTCAATATTTTTCCGCCAACCGGGAACACCCCCATTCCCACTTGTTATGAATCGAGTATTATGGGACTAGAGGCAAAGCAAGACTATGAGGTGATCAACCTCTGGGAAATCGATGCCGAGCTCGCCTTTCAACCGGAACTCAAGGCCCTACTGCCCTTAGCAACGGTGATGAAAGGGGGTGCAAACGAAACCATCTTACGTCGCGCCGCAGTCCGAATACAACAGGAAGAACGGTCGGAAGATTTACAACGATTGTTGGGAATTTTTTCTAGCTATGTATTAGGAGAAAATATCGTGGAGAAAATCCTGAATTTTGCAACCCAGGCATTATTGGAATCCCCTTGGGGTCAAGACATTTTACAGCAAGGAGTGGAAGAAGGACGCCAAGAAACACGACAACTCATCCAACACCTAATCCGGTGTCGGTTTGGGGAAGTCCCGGAAGCGGTGGAAGCTAATTTGCAACGGTTGAACCGGGAGCAATTAGAACTGTTTGCCGAAAGGCTGATGAATGTAAATTCTTTGGAAGAATTGATGGCGGCTTTTCCTCCCGTGACTGACAATTATAATCGGGATTTGTAGACAAGTGAATCAGCGCTTCTCTACAGAACATATTGGATAAATTAAACAGCGATCGCCTTGGTGATTCGGTAACAGTCAAGGCGATCACTTTTTTGAGACATAACGGAAGGCAAATTTTCCCGAATTTAGGTTTTGGGTTGCGCTCGCTCACCTATGCAGCAAGCCCTATAGAAAGCATTTGAGGAATTTTACATTTATTTCTGTGGTGGTTCAATTTTAACTGTTGCTTTCCACTCAGCAAATGGGGGAGGAAACTGAGGCTCTAAATCCTGAAACCCTGCCATTGCTAAAATCATATATCCGTAAAATCGGCTTAAATAAATCATATCGTCAACTGATTTTTCTCTATATTCTTCGGATAAATATCCACCCTTTTTCAGTAAAAAATCAGGATGGGCATTCCGATGGCGCATATTTTCATAAATATCGAGTATCTTCTTGATCTCTGGTTTCCAGTCTTTTGAGAAATACTTTTCTCTAAAATTTTTTAAGGCTTTTGCTACTTGAAATGAATGATCTCTGGGCTTGAAAGGATGGTTTTCAATTGTTCTTAGGGCCGCTTCAAGGATTGTAGAAAGAAGTAGTTCTCTAGCTTGCCAACTTTCCTGGCGAGACGCTTCCAGCATTTGTTTAAACATTTGGCGACAAATCCCAGAATTCACTCCTTCGGTTACAAAAAACTGAGTCAGCAACATTAAAGAACTTTTATTAAGCTGCTGGGTTTGTTTTAATGGAGATAAAACACCTAGAGAATCTAACCGGGATTGATGTTTAATTTCACTATAAATTTTATTATATCCCCGCCGAATTTCACGCCTCACCAACTCAATACTTTCCCCATACAAAAGAGAAAAAGAATCTTGAAGTGCTTCTGACCATTTCCAATTATCTACTTTGGAGCATTGAGAAGTAGGCAGTAACCAAGAAATTTTAAGATATCTGTCGTCAATCATACGCCCCACCAATTTATAATTGTTTTCGTCTTCATACAAAATTCCTGATAATTCTTCTTTAAACTCTCGTTGTTGATCATTAATTAATACCTCTGTACTAACCTTATCTGGCAAACGTAATTTGCTTGCAGTTTTATATAGTGCCGAACCCCACAAATTGTTATTAGGTTTATTTGAAAAACCCCAACAATTATAAAAAATTACTCGGCTAACTTTAATAAAAATCCGATTTTCTAAAAGAATCATTTCCCCCTGATCGCCCAAATGTACGTTCGGAACAATAGCCCAGGTAAAATTGGTGGATTTCATCCGAATCGATGTTAAATGCTGTTTTCTGATGATATCGGGTTTATTTAATTCAATGGTAGTTTTTGGAAATTCTTGAGGAGTTTCTAAAAATGCTTGGATATAAAATCCTTGTTCTGGATTCCAGGTCATTACGCCACGACCTTGGTAGCGGAAACCTAGATAGTAAAAACTAATCCATTTCAAAACATATTCCTGATTTTGAAAGTAATTTTTCACGGAAACTCCACATTATTTATGATTTTATAGGTAGATTGCTCGACAACTGAGTAGCCGATACAGCTAATTCTACCATTCAACACTACATTATACTACATTTAGGGTTTATTCTTTTCCAAAGCCAGGAATTTTTCTATATTCGGGTTCTAGGTAGACTCGACACGGGGTAGGCTAGGTTAGTATTTCCTGGATTCTGTTAAATCCCTTTTTCTACCGCTTTGGCAACCTTTTTTCTAAGGGCCTGATTCCCCACATTGCCTATTGCGTTAGACTCAGCCGATCACCTACAAAAGCGACCCCAACCAGCTACGGATGCCAATTTCCCGACCCTTCTGGATCGCCAGGACCCTCCAAAACGCGGTAGACTCTTCCCCTAGGACCCTACGTCCCCAGCTTTTAGGGTCAGGGTCCCGCTACAACTGCCGCCATTGCCATCCTTCCTGGAGGGGTCCTGATTATTTTCCCTTCGTTTCCGTCAAAGGCTTGTGGCAAAATCGTAAGATAGATCAGTTTGTAATCCGTTCACCTTATATTCCCGATGACTTCCACCATTCCTAACTTACCGAGTCAATATGAACCCAAGACGACAGAAGCCAAGTGGCAGGCGTTTTGGGAAGAGAATCAGGTTTTTAAAGCGGACCCGAATCACCCGGGAGAGCCTTACTGTATCATGATTCCCCCGCCCAATGTTACGGGTAGTTTACACATGGGGCACGCCTTTGAAAGCGCCCTGATTGACGTGCTGGTGCGGTATCATCGCATGAAAGGGCGCAATACCCTATGGTTGCCGGGGACGGATCATGCCAGTATTGCGGTCCAGACGATTTTGGAACGGCAACTGCGCGAAGATGGCAAAACGCGGGATCAAGTGGGACGGGAGAAGTTCCTGGAACGCGCTTGGCAATGGAAAGAAGAGTCTGGTAATACGATTACGAATCAGTTGCGCCGGTTGGGTGTTTCTGTGGATTGGACTCGCGAACGGTTTACGATGGATGAAGGTCTTTCCAAGGCGGTTTTGGAAGCGTTTATCGCCTTGCATGAGGAGGGACTGATTTATCGCGGTAAATATATGGTGAATTGGTGTCCGGCGAGTCAGTCTGCGGTGTCGGATTTGGAGGTGGAACAGCGGGAAGTGAATGGTCATTTATGGCACTTTCGCTATCCCCTGAGTGATGGATCTGGATTTGTGGAGGTGGCGACGACTCGACCCGAAACAATGTTAGGAGATACGGCAGTTGCGGTGAATCCCAATGACGATCGCTACAAAGGGTTAATTGGGAAAATGTTAACGCTGCCGATTATGAATCGGGAAATTCCGATTGTGGGAGATGAGTTTGTTGATCCAAGTTTTGGGACGGGTTGTGTTAAAGTAACTCCGGCCCATGACCCGAATGATTTTGAAATGGGAATGCGGCATAATTTGCCGTTTATTACCATTATGAATAAAGATGGGTCATTGAATGAGAATGCCGGACCTTTTGCGGGACACGATCGCCAGGATGCCAGAAAAGCAGTGGTGCAGCAGTTGGAGGCAGAAGGACTGCTGGTGAAGGTGGAGGAATATAAGCATACGGTTCCTTATAGCGATCGCGGTAAAGTCCCGGTCGAACCCCTGATTTCAACTCAGTGGTTTGTTAAAATTGACTCTCTCTCCAGTCGCGCCTTGACGTTCCTGGATGAGCAAAATTCCCCTCGGTTTGTCCCCGATCGCTGGACGAAAGTGTATCGCGATTGGTTGGAAAAACTCAAAGATTGGTGTATTTCTCGCCAACTCTGGTGGGGACATCAAATTCCCGCTTGGTATGCGATTAGTGAAACCGGGGGAATGATTGCGGATGATACGCCGTTTGTGGTGGCAAAATCGGCTGAGGAAGCTACCGCTAAACTAAAAGAACAATTTGGGGAAGCCGTCCAAATTCAACAAGACCCGGATGTGTTGGATACTTGGTTTTCCTCTGGATTATGGCCGTTTTCTACCTTGGGATGGCCTGACCAAACTGAAGATTTAAGCACCTATTATCCCACGACAACTCTAGTTACAGGCTTTGATATCATCTTCTTCTGGGTAGCGCGGATGACGATGATGGCGGGACATTTTACGGAGAAAATGCCGTTTAAAGATGTTTACATTCACGGATTAGTCCGGGATGAAAATAACAAAAAAATGTCCAAGTCTTCGGGGAATGGGATTGACCCGTTGCTGTTGATTGAAAAATATGGGACTGATTCTCTCCGTTATACCTTAATCCGGGAAGTTGTGGGCGCGGGTCAAGATATTCGCTTGGAATATAATCGGACTACCGATGAGTCGGCATCGGTGGAAGCGTCGCGGAATTTCACGAATAAACTGTGGAATGCGGCGCGGTTTGTGATGATGAATTTAGAGGGACAGACGCCGCAACAGTTGGGGAATCCGGGAGAGAATGCCTCGAATTTGGAACTGTGCGATCGCTGGATTTTGTCGCGGTATTATCACACGGTGCAACAAACCTGTGAAGCAGTCGATACCTACGGATTAGGGGATGCTGCCAAAACTTTGTATGAGTTTATTTGGGGAGATTTCTGTGACTGGTATATTGAATTAGTCAAGTCGCGCTTACAAGGAGAAAATGCCGCTTCCCGACGGGTGGCGCAACAAACCCTCGCTTTCGTCTTAGAGGGAATTCTCAAATTACTCCATCCGTTTGTTCCTCATATCACGGAGGAAATTTGGCATACCTTAACCCAAGCAGAGTCAACGGCATCCTTAGCGGTGCAATCCTATCCCGAAGCTGATGCTAATTTGATGGATAGTGACTTAGAATCGGACTTCCAGTTAATTATTGGGTCGATTCGGACTATTCGGAATTTACGCGCCGAGGTGGATATTAAACCTGGGGCAAAAATTAAAGCCATTTTGCAAAGTGACAGCGATAAAGAACGGGATATTCTCCATCGCGGGGAATCTTATATTCAAGGTTTAGCCAAAGTTGAAGACTTGACGATTACCCCAGCTTTAGCGGAAGAACCGGAACAAACCATCGCCGGAGTGGTGGGAACTGTCCAAGTATTAGTGCCTCTAGCAGGAGTGGTGGATATAGAACAACTCTGTGCCAAACTGGAGAAAAGTTTGGGTAAAATTGAGGGAGAAGTGAAATCCATTTCTGGGCGATTATCTAACGCTAAATTCGTGGACAAAGCCCCGCCAGAAGTGGTCCAAGGGGCGCGAGACAGCCTCGCCGAAGCGGAAAAGCAGGGGGAAATTTTACGCGATCGCCTCCGTCAATTAAGAGGTGAATAATCCCGAAACCCCCTAACTGTTGAAGATAAATCTGCCTCCGGTCCTCTCTCTCATTGAGAATGGGACCGGAAACCGACAATTCTCGCCCATTCCAATCCATCACCTTTTGAAGCAGACTGCAATGATATACTTAGCTCAGGTGCAAAAAAAAGGATTCTTAGGCAAAACAGGGTTACGACTACTCGCCTGTCAGAAATCTGGAGATATCTGGGCTTTGGTGTCAGAAACTGAGCCAATTGTCACCACAGAAGCCAATGCCTTTGGCGAGGGAATTCTGGTTTTAGCGGATATTACCACTGGGGGACAAATTCGCACGATCAATGAGGCGACGGAATGGGCGATTAATCTGGTTCAACAATATTTGACCAAAGGATTGACGCCGGATTTTTTACAGGAACAGGCGGATGAGATTGAACAATGGCGGCAATCTTTGACTTTACAAAGTCAGGAACTCTCCCGTCGAGCCCTAGAATTAGAAGCGCGCAGAGACCAACTTCAAGAGTTAGAAGAAAAACTAAAAAAAGAACACCACCGCTTAGAAATTTTGGCTCAAAAGTTGGAAGTAACGGCGGATGATAGCAGCGATCAGAATGAAGAAAATCAGGTCAGAATAGAAGGAAAAATCACGGATTGACAAGTTTCATGATTTGTGATACTTAATCTAAGACAAAGCTGGGGATAATAGCTGAAAATGGGACGTTGTAGGGAGAGACAATTTAAGGTAAAATGAAACCACAGTTTCACGCCCAGGCGATCGCCCGATCGCCAAGATGCCGCACTATGAGTCAGGAGTGATTGTGCCGTCGATTGAAGCAGATCCCACCAATTTTGTTGAATTACTGGAAATTGTCCGGGATGGATATGAAATCTCCTTAAAACCGGGAGATTACAAGGGAACCTTCACGATCGCGCGTGCAGTGACGATTCGCGGGAGTGGCGGTGATTCTGTGCTGTTTGCGGTGGATGCGCCTGCGGTGGTGGTGACGGTTGCCGGAGTGCGCTTGGAGAATTTGGCGATCGCCCGAACTGTTGGGGGTGAAACGGGTGCTGTAGCGATAAGGGGTGAGGCAAATACCGCGCCGATTTTGCATCAGGTGAGATTGACGGGAAGCGCGGAAAATGTCCAGTGGGAAGGCGCAATTTGGGCGGTTCCAGGGCGATTGGAGTTTGGGGAGATTGAACCGAATCGCCAGGTAGAAAAGGGTTGGGAACTGCAACTGGGTGAGTCTTGTCAGGTGGTGTCGGACTTGGATTGGTTGCAAGTGCGATCGCAGTATTTGTCCCCGGGGTTACAGTCGCTACAGATGGCGGTGAATTCCCAGGGAATCCCCGCAGGAACTCGGTTGTCAGGGTCGGTATATTTATGTTCCGAGGGGGACAAGCGCGAGATTCAGGTTACTGCGGAGATTATCAGTCGGGTGGAGTGGGTGACGACGGTAGTACCCTCGGAGAAATCTGCTGCCAAGCAGGAGGAGGCAAAGTGGGGGTATCGGTTCGTTGGCAAAACAGCGATCGCCAATGTGATTCGGGAACTGGCAGGGGAGAAACCCAGCGATCGCGATGAGGATTTTCGCAGTCGTCGCGATCGGGCGGAACTGTTATTCGCACAACTGTTAGAACAGCGATCGCACTCTTTTTACTTGCGCCGTCTGGGGTCGGGGAAAGATGCGGGAGAGGAACGGTGGCAACTTACCCTTGCTTGCGATCGGGATGAACCGGGAATTCCTCTGTTAGAAAAGCGCTACAAAACCTTATCTTTAAAGGCTGTAGTCAGTCCCGATGGACGGGGTGGATTACGTTTAATTGATGTGACTTTTGTTCCCCAAACTCGGGGACGCGGGGATGGGTTTACGGTCCTCTGTCGTCTGCGGTTGCTGCCGGATCATCAGTATGATTTAGGCGTTCCTCGTTCCGCCTTAAAACGCATGGCAAAACTGCCGGTTTCTGGAGATTTAATTCCCACTGAGGAACAACTTCAGGCATGGCGAGTTTATGTAGAAATTGAACGACGGATTGCGGAATCACGGCAGTTTTGTGTACCGTTTATCGGTCATAATTATGGGGCGGATGCGCGCCGGATTAGCTTTGAATTGGACAGTCGTGAGGCAACCATTGACGGCAGCAGCGAAACCGAATTAGCCGCAGGGGAATTCTGGAGTCGCACTTATAAAGCCCGCAGCGAACAGCTTCGCCTATTTGAAAGTTCTCCCCTGGGAAAAAATGGCCGGGATGGACGAATTTTAGGGCGAATTGACTCGGTGGATACTGAACGGCGGTTGCTGAGAATTAAGCCGGATTCTGATTTGCTAGAGTTGATGGCAGGGGGTTATTATCAGTTACCCGAAAGCGGATATTTATTGTTTGAAGCCTTTGGGGAACTGAGTCAAATCACTCATAAAATGAACGCCTTAAAACGGCTGGAACAGGGTCATAGTCAGAATCCCTTTTTAGGCCAATTTTTCTTTGATGCGGGACAGGCAAGGGTTCCGAAAAACTCGGTTAAACTGGAGAGGGCGGAGTTACTATTACCCGCTGCCAATCCGGACCAAATTGCCGCCGTGGAAATGGTGTTATCTGCCAAAGATTTAGTCTTAATTCAAGGTCCTCCGGGGACGGGAAAAACCACAGTAATTGCGGAAATTTGCTACCAGGTGGCGCGCCGAGGGGGACGGACTTTAATCGCATCTCAAGCCAATTTAGCGGTGGATAATGCTTTGAGTCGATTGGTGCATAGTCCCGTGATTCGAGCGTTGCGAAAGGGAAAAGCGGAGAAGGTACAGGAAGAAGGTGCGCCTTATTTAGAAGAGAATGCGATCGGGACTTGGCTGCAAAATACGGCGAGTCACTGTGAGACGGATTTGGAAAAACGGCGCAATGATTTAGTATTTTATCACCAAATGCGGAAGGTAGCGGCGGAATTTGAGGTGTATTTGGCAGCGGAAGAAGCACTCGCCAGCGATCGCCTGTTTTGGAAAGAACGTCAGGAGAGTTTACTAGAAAATCGGGCAATTTGGGAACAGCAGTATCAGGCGGCACAAGCGCAAAATCCCGAAGTAAAACGGGTGAGTGAGGAGTTGGCAGCGTTGTTAGCTGCTGCGCCAAATGTACCCTGGGAATCTCCCGATGTGGTGAAGTTATTGGCTGAAATTCGCCCTTATACCTTGGAAGATAGTAGGGTTAAAACTTTTATTGATGCAGTGCGAGTGGCATTACCTTTAACCCAAGAATTGGGATGGATTCGTCCCGATCGCGGTGCATTTGGGTTGGCAGCTTGGTGTTGCGAAACCGTTGCGCCAGAGTTGGCTAAATTTAGGGAAATTGTCACAGAAGCGAATCGCACTGCTGAGGCGATCGCTGCTGCTGCTGCTGCCGTCCAACAATTTCGGGCAGATTCCACTCCATTGCAGCAACTGCAAGGGGAATATGAACAAGCCTTAACGAAGCAAAAATCCCTCCAGCAACGCTTTCAAAATTTACAAACTCGTAAGTTAGAAATTGACCGCGTGATTAAAGAGGTTGGGGTTTGGTTAGAAACAGCACCTGCCCAAGTTTATACCATTTTAAGACAAGCGGTCCAAACGGGTCAACCCTTTAACAGTAAATTGATTCATGTTCCCGATAGTTTACTGACGATCGCCCAAACCTTGAATGTGGCAATTATGCCCAACTATGGCAATCATCCGGTGACGGAACTGCCGAATTGGGAGCAATTTCTCAAAGCCTTAGCTTATGAAACTAAGGGCAATTTTCGCAATACCAAAGGCAATCATTCCTATTTTAATGAATTTTTGCACCGCAGTCTAAATCAGCCTCCGATTGTCTTTTCAGCAGGCGATCGCAGTTTATGGAGGGAACTGGCGGCAGGATATGGCAATTATCCCCAACTGACGACATCGGGACGGCAGAATTTAGTCGTGAAAACCCAGGAAATTTTACAGCAGCAGCAACAGCAGTATGCCACCTTGTGGCAAGTTCAGTCAGTCGAATTGACTTTGCAACAAATCGCCCAAACTAGCATCGATGAAATTGTCACCCAGGCGCGCCAATGTTTACTCCCGCTGAAAACGGAAACGGAACAGGGATTAAGCCATATTGGGCAACAGTGGCATCAAATTCAGCATTGGATTGCCGCCCAAAAACCGCAACTTGAACAATCACAATCTGCCCTAAATTTATTGCGTCAAGAAGGAGAAAAAACTCTCCAAAAAGCGTTAGAACAGTTACAAAAATTAAGCCAACAACCTCACCTTCCTCCGGCAATTTTAACCGGCGTCCAGCGATATCAAGCTAACCGGGCTTTAATTTGGGAAAAACCCTCAGAATTTGCGACACTGGTGCAATCCTGGGAAAGTCGAATTACTAACTTAGAAAACGCAATTGCTGCCTTAGCCCCCTTTGAAGTTTTAGGTCATATTCAGGGTCTAATTGAAAGCTATCTCACCCAGCAACAACAAAATTTGCAACCGCTGCAACAGCAACTAGAACAGTGTGAACTGGAACTGCATGAAATTACCCAACAACTGACTACCAATCTGCCAGAACCCTTACTCAACCATCGCAATTGGTGGCGGCAAACCTGGGAAACCCTACGCGATCGCCTGCCGCAAATTGCCGAGAACCACTGCTGTGATTTGCCTTTTTTACACCAAGTCAAAACCCAGTTTGAAACCTGGGAACAGGCGGGAAATCAGGAAGAACAGTATCTAAATCGCTATCAAAACTTAGTCCAAGATTGGATTGATAAACTCCGTAATCCTTCGGAACAGGACCGCACTGAATTACGCCAAATTTATCTGGATAATGCCAATGTAATTGGGATTACCTGTGTCCAAGCGGCGCGTCGAGACTTTTCCGAAGAATTTAATAAATTTGATGTGGTGATTGTCGATGAAGTCAGCAAATGCACACCGCCGGAATTATTAATTCCCGCCCTCAAAGCTAAACGGTTAGTTTTAGTCGGCGATCGCTGTCAGTTACCGCCTATGCTGAATGATGATACTATTGAAGATATTGCCATCGAAATGGGCAGCAGTAAAGATGCCTTGCAATTTTTAGAAGACTCCTTCTTTAAACTGCAATTTGATGCCGCCCCCGAGTCTATCAAAACCATGCTAACGATTCAATATCGGATGCATCCCAACATCATGGGGGCGATTAATCAATTTTACGATCGCCGTCTCCAATGCGGCATTTTAGACCCGGATCAAGCCCGCAAACATCACCTGGATAGTGCCATCATCCAGGCACATCAACACCTGATTTGGGTGAAAATGCCCCAAGATTCCACCTTTGGCGAACGCAAAGAAGGGACATCCTTTATTAATCCCAAAGAAATTGAGGCGATCGAGCAACTTTGTCAAGATATGGAAACCACTTGGGCCGAAAAAGTCGCCCAGGGTCATCCCCCCAAAGAAATTGGTATCATCACCTTTTATCGCGCCCAACTCAACCGGATTGAAGAACGAATCTTGGATGACAGCCGCTTCCCTTCTCTGCAAATTAGAACCGGAACTGTTGACCAATTTCAAGGGATGGAAAGGTCCATAATTATTGTTAGCATGGTTCGCAATAATTCCGAAGGAAAAGTGGGATTTGCTAAAAAATCTGAACGGGTGAATGTGGCCTTTTCTCGCGCCCGGGAATTGCTGGTTATCGTTGGCTGTCATGAATTATTCGCCCATCATCATGGGGAAGTCGGGCGAATTTATTCAGAAGTGTCTAATGTTGTGCGTCATCAAGGAGGTCTAATTGATGTTTCTCGAATCCTCCCCTAAACCCATTGATTCCTCCCTGCAAACCTCGGTGGAAAAACTCGAAAAAACCAGTCCGGGCTTATCGGTAATTGCCGCTAGACAATTCCGCTATGCTATGCTTCAAACGGGCATAGAATTAATGGTAACTGCGCCCAGAAAATTCAATGTTTTAGAAGAATTTATCCTCCGGGCCAGCTTAGAAATTACCCCGAAACCCACCGAGGTTGAACTCGCCCAAGTCTTGGGTTTGGACCCCATTTTTGTTAGAAGTACCACCGCCAATCTCAAGGTATTAAATACCCTAAATGTTCTCCCCGACGGTTCCCTTAAACTCACCCCAGAAGGGCGAGCTTTTTATGAAAAAGGGTCCGTCCCGCAACCGCCAGAAAGTCATCCTATCTATGCGATCGCTGACCCTTTATTAGAGGCGACTACCTTTGAAGTTAATCCTCTCCGCGAATCCGCTTTAAATCTCCCCAATTTAGGCGATTTTCTTCCCCTCAACAGCCGCATTCAACCGATAGACTCCCTAACCCTCACCGATGTCCAGCAACGCCTCATCCATCAAGGATTGGGATTCCACAGTCCCGAATCTGGCAAAGAAGTCACCGCCTTCCAAATCGCTGAATCGCCCGAAACCCGTTGGCAATCCGTGGCACTGTTTGCTATTTTTGATACCCTAAATCAGCACTTAACCCTGCAATTTAGACGCGGAGAACAGTTACTACAATCCGCCACCCTTTGGCTAGAAATGCTTCAATCTGAGGGAAAAATTTCCCTAACGGAGTTGTTTGCAATCCGTTCTACCAATGGTGAGGAAAGTTTACCACCGCAGAATCCAGAAGTTGAAGCTAGACTGGAACAAGTCCGACAAGCAGCAACTCCTAATCGGGATAATGGCGGAGAAAATCCCACCGAAACCGGCAGTGCAATTTTAATCCCCGAGAATCAGATTCAGAAACAATTTTTAGAAACCCTCGAAACTGCCACGCATCAGGTGTTAATTTATTCGCCTATATTCACAGAAAAAGGAATAGATAATCGCCTGTTACAAAGATTAGAAACCCTCGTCAAACGCGGGGTTTGGATTCTCATCGGACAGGGAAATAGATCCGGGGAATCCTCCGACTGTAGGGGCGATTCGCGAATCGCCTCTACAGATATAGATATCATGGGTAAGCTTTCTCCCGAATGGCTGACAAAATTAGCAGCGATAAAGACAGCAGAAGGATTATCCGCTATACAAGTCGTCGAGTTGGAACAGTCTCACGCCAAAGAAGTTGTCATCGATCGCCAAACTTATATCTGTAGCGCACATAATTGGCTAACTTATGGAGGCGATCGCCTACCCCAGGGAGAAACTGTCTATCAAGTCACCCTTCCCGAAATCGTCAGCGAAGCGTACCAGTTTCTCTCTACCCAATTTCAACAACGCGCCGAATCCCTCTGGCAGCAGGCAATTACCACTCAAGATGAATCCCTCGCCACCACCTCTCTAAGTATCTGGGGTGGGTTGGGGATGGCAGAGACTGCCTTACAGCAGATTCAGGACCGGGAGTGGCTAGAATTGCTCCCGATTTGGCTAAAAATTGCTTGTCAGGGCTTGCGATCGCAGCAAATGTCCCCGGATTCCCCTAGCTTGAATCAGGCGCTTTCCCAGCTATCTGAACTCACCCCGGATTCCCAGGAACTGGATAGCTTGTGCGAAGCATGGCGGCAGGTGATGGCTGTTATTGCCAGTGGCGATCGCACCCTTGCTCTCAATTTACTCTCCGAACCCGTCTGGCAAGACTTCATCCGCCTGGGGATTGCATCGGAGGCAGGCGAGTCACCAGATGCCTTTATTGCTGGGGAACTAGCTAAACTGGCGGCAACTTTTCCGCCGACTCAAAATTCTCCTCGGAAAAAATCTAAACCTCACAAGTCGGGATAAGAAACGACTGAAGTCGTTACTACGAACATCGGAAAATTCTTTCTGATTGTTTGTAGTAACGACTTCAGTCGTTATTCTTTTCCGGTAGGGGCGATCGCCACTCCTAATGAAGAATTAACTTCTTGAGGGTTCTGGAATTGTCACGTCAATGGAAGTCACCTGATTATCAGGAGTCAGACTACTTAAGGGAGGGTTAATCTCCATCGGATTCCCCACCACTAGGGTAACTAACTGATTCGGGTTCAAGTATTTTTGTGCGACTCGCTGCACATCTTCAATGGTCGTGTTTTCGACACCGCGCCGATATTGGAAGATAAAATCCTCGGGATATCCATAATATTCATATCGCATTAACCGAGACAAGGTTTGACTCGGATCGGCGAAATTGAAGATGAAGGAATTGAGGGTGGTATCTTTAGCATACTGTAACTCTTCGGCAGTAATCGGCTCGGTGCGAATGCGTTCGATTTCTCGAAAAACAGACTGAATAAATGGCACCGTTGCCTCCGATCGCGTTTGACCCCCGGCAATAAACATTCCCGGATAATCATAGCGGGGACTCCAGACGCCATAGACAGAATAGGCTAATCCTTCGCGCGATCGCACCTGATTAAATAACCGTCCGCCAAATCCATTCAGCACCCCATTCAGAACCGACAACGCCGGATAATCCGGACTATTTAACTCCCCACCCAAATGTCCGATTTGAATTGTACTTTGGGTTAATTGCGGGCGTTCCACGAAAAAGACTCCCCCTTGTTGAGCTTGAGCAGTTGGGGATAACTCCGCAATATTTTTGCTGATGGTTGGACCGGGTTTCCAGTCGCCCAATTTCTGCTCAATTAGCCTACGCATTTCCGCCTTTTCAAAATCTCCTACAATGCCCAAAATCATGTTATTGGGATGGAAATAGCGCTGGTAAAATTGCACCACATCGGACCGAGAAATATTGCTCAAGGTTTCATATTCAATCGTCCGAGCATAGGGGCTATTTTCCCCATAAATCAGCTTTTGGAATTCCCGAGAGGCGATGGCACTGGGGGAATCATTCCGACGGGCGATCGCCCCAGATTGTTGGCTTTTTGCTAACTCAATTTGCTCCGGAGCAAATGCCGGAGTTCTGATCACTTCAGCAAACAGTCCAAACACCTCATTCAAATCCTGACTTAAGGCACTAAAACTAGCTGATGCAGAAGTGGTATCAATGCTCGTTTCCACTGAAGCAGCGCGACGTTCTAGCAACTCATTTAATTCATTCGGGGAATGCAACGTTGTTCCCCCCGTTCGTAATACTTGACCGAGAATTTGGCCGAGTCCAGTTTGATTCCCCGGTTCCCAGCGATCTCCTGTGCGAATTAAAGCCGTCCCCGAAACTAAAGGCAGTTCCCGGTCCTCCATCAAATATACCACCATGCCATTCTCTAGCTCAAAGCGCTCGAAAGGTGGTAACACAATTTCCGGAGGCGGTGCAAACTCCAAATCCGTATAATGCTTCGCTGATTCTGCGGTGACAATCCCCGCATTAAACAGCAACCATATCACCGGCAAAACCAACAGCACAATCCAATATTTTGTGGGCTTATTCTTAGATGTAACCATTCTCTGACTCATTACGATTTTTCCTCGGGCAGCAGCAGTCCCACGGTCCGATTTTCGGGCCGGAATGTTTGACGAGAGACGCGCCGAATGTCTTTGGGTGTCACCGCCGCAATTTGCTCTAACTCTTGAAATAAATTGCGCCAATCGCCGGTTTTAATTTGATATTCCACCAACAAACTCGCCATCCCTTGATTAGAAGCCAGCGATCGCAACACTCCCGCTCGGGCTTGGGTTTTAACCCGCTCTAACTCTTCTGTGGACACTTCTTCCACCGTCAGCCGATTGATTTGCTCTTGCAAAGCAGTTGCCACTTCTTCCACCGTATGCCCGGGAGCAGTCAGGCCATAAAATAGCATTAAATTCTCATACTTTTCTCCGGGAAATCCATTCAAACCCTGCGCCGTCAAAGCCACTTGCTGTTCTTCTACAAGGGATTTGTAGAGGCGAGAAGTCCGTCCAGAACTGAGAATTTGAGCCATCAATTCATACACTACATTATCCGGATGATTGATAGCTGGACGGTGATATCCTTCTAAATACCAAGGTTCCGAGGGAAACCGAACCACCACCTCTCTCGGTTCCGTCTGGGGAGGCTCGGTTTTGTCCACCTTCGGAGGAGTGGGTCCGGCTTTGTAGCGCCCAAAATAAGTCTGTGCCAATTGCCGCACATTCTCTGGGTCCACATCTCCAACAACCGCGATCGTCAAATTGTTGGGAACGTAATAAGTCTCAAAAAACTCCTGGACATCTTCACGCCGCAGATTGACTAAATCCTGGGGATAGCCAATCACAGGTTGGCGATAGGGATGCGTCACAAAGGCAGTTTGTAGAAATTCCTCAATCATTTTGCCAATGGGGGAGTTATCCGTCCGCATTCTTCTCTCTTCGAGAATCACCTGTTTTTCCCGATAGAATTCGCGAAAGACGGGTTCAAGGAAACGCTCAGACTCTAGGGACATCCAGAGTTCTACCTTATTGGAAGGAAAGCTGTAGAAATAGCGAGTGGCATCGGCAGACGTGGTAGCATTGAGTCCAACGCCTCCGGATTGTTCGACAATTTGACCCAATTCGTTCTGGACGACCAACTCACCGGCAGCCGCTTCGGTTTTGTCAAATTCGGCTTGTAACCGTTGAGCTTCGGCAGTTTTTCCAGCGGCTGTAGCGGTTCTAATTTGAGCATCAAGGCGATCGAGTTTTTCGAGCAGCTCTTTCTCGGCTCGATAGTTGCGGGTCCCAATGCGCTGAGTCCCTTTAAAGGCTAAATGCTCTAAAAAGTGGGCAACGCCGGTTTTGCCTTCCGGTTCGTTGGTGCCGCCAACATCAGCGTATGTTAGAAATGAAACAACCGGGGCGGTATGTCGTTCTAAAACGATAAACTTGAGTCCATTATCGAGGGTAAACTCGCTAATTTTCTCCGCAACCCGGTCTAAGTAAGGCTGGATTGACTGAGTTTTAGCTGGGGAAACTTGCTCTCGACCCAGTGCCGGGTTTAATGAAATCCCGGACCAGAGGAGAAGCGTGACCAAAAGGGCGATCATGAAGGGTCGGGAGTGGGACCATTTCCCAGTCCCTAGGGATTTTCCCAATTTTGCGATCGCCATCCGAAACCTAGAGATTGACATAGCCAATAAAAAAAAGCGGTGATTTTGATTCATCAGTCTGGGGGTGACTCCTCGATTGAGGGTCAGCCATTTTAAGTGATGCAAGGGCGGTTATTCCTCTGTTTGATTCGGGTTCGTTGAGTCCTCCGGGGTTAGAAAAAAACGCTATTGATGTGATTTCCCACAGCACTATTTTCTATTAACGATGAATATATTTACTCGCTCCCAACCTGCTGAAACCGATACGCGCACTCGGATTTTAAATGCGGCGCAGCGGTTATTTGCCCAAAAGGGTTACAACGGCACCACCACCAGGGACCTCGCTCAATCTGCTAGTGTAGCTGAAGGAACCCTATTCCGTCATTTTGCCAATAAAAAAGCAATTTTGGTGGAGTTGGCAACGGAGGGATGGATCGAAATCCTCACGGATCTGCTCACGGAACTCAGCGAAATGGGCAGTTATCAGGCGGTAGCGCAGGTGATGCGGCGGCGGATGTTGAATATTCACAAAAATGCGGATTTGATGCGGGTTTGCTTCCTGGAGGCTCAGTTTCACCCGGAGTTACGCGATCGCATTCAAGCCGAGGTGATTTCCAAAATGACCGATGTCGCTGAGGCATTCTTTGAAACCGCAATGGAACGGGGAATTTATCGTCCCATGAATCCGCGCCTGGTTGCTCATGTGTTCCTCGGAATGTTTGCCGTGGCAGGGTTCAGTCAACAAACCCTCCTGGAAAACGATTCCTCTCCCAAAGCGATGCAGGAAATGGCGGAAGGATTGGCCGATATTTTCCTGCATGGCGTCTTAGTGCCACCCCAAAACGAGTAATTCCTCATCCTTCATCCTTCATCCCTCATCCTTTCACAAGTGTCCGCGCCTGTTGAATCCATCGCGTCACTTCATCCACAGAGGGACAAAGGTCCCGGCGTTGGAGATTGGCAACTTGGACCCTTAAAAGTTGTTGGTGTAATCGGTGGATGGGTAAGTCAGCCAGTTGGGCGATCGAAGCAATCCCGGCGTGTAACAATAATCCACAATATTCACAGCCGACTGTTGGAACGGAGGCTAATTCAGCCATTGCCACCCATTTATTCACATATTGGAGATGGATGCCTAACTCCGAGGCGATCGCCTGCCGTTGTTCAGGCGTTTTCCCCCGGCGCAGCAGTTCCCGAGTGGTGGTAATCCCGCAATTTTCCAGTAGATTTTGGTCCTGGGAACTGACCCCAGGTAATTGGGCGATCGGCCAGTGACTCGGTTTTAAAGGGCGCACTGACCCCGATTTAGATGCGTTCATGGGTTGGATGGAATGAAGACTCCTCTTTCATTAGGGTAACCGTTCTCCCCGTTCGTAGTAACGACTTCAGTCGTTCTCCCCTGTTCGTAGTAACGCCTTCAGGCGTTCTCCCCTGTTCGTAGTAACGCCTTCAGGCGTTCTCCACGTTCGTAGTAACGACTTCAGTCGTTCTCCCCTGTTCGTAGTAACGACTTCAGTCGTTCTCCACGTTCGTAGTAACGACTTCAGTCGTTCTCCCCTGTTCGTAGTAACGACTTCAGTCGTTCTCCCCTGTTCGTAGTAGAGATTTGGCACCGATCGCCACCAGGTTAGGGAGTTTAAACCCCTTCTGATGATCGCGATACCGGAAATAACGACTGCAGTCGTTACTACGAACGGGGAAATAACGACTTCAGTCGTTACTACGAACGGGGAAATAACGACTTCAGTCGTTACTACAAACGGGGAAATAACGCCTGAAGGCGTTACTACGAACGGGGAAATAACGACTGAAGTCGTTACTACAAACGGGGAAATAACGACTGAAGGCGTTACTACGAACGGGGAAATAACGACTGAAGTCGTTACTACAAACTAAGATAACGAGGTTCGGGGGACTTTAGTCTGAGATCTCTTTACTGCCTATGATGGATGATAAAACCGAACTCGATCGCAAGGTGAAATTATCCCTCATGCAAATGTCCACTCCTGCAACTTCCCTGGCAACCGCCCTACAGCAACGCCGCAGCAAGCTGGCAAATGAAGTTGCAACTCCCGTGATTTTGTGGTCAGGAAGTCCCTGTTCCCGCAATTTTCCGGCGAATGTTTATCCCTTTCGCCCAAGCAGTCATTTCTTATATTTTGCCGGAGTCTCCCTAGAAAATGCGGCCATTCGTCTGGAAGGGGGCAGATTGGAACTGTTTATGGATGATCCCCATCCCGGTAGTACCCTTTGGCATGGAGAAATGCCGAAGCGATCGCAGGTTGCCGAGGCGATCGCCGCAGATGCGGCATTTCCCCTTTCCGAGTTAAAATCTCGCAGCCAAAATGCTGCAACTGTTGCTGCATCGGATTTGAAGACGCGCATGGAACAGGCGGATATCCTCGATCGCCCGGTGGGATTGTTTCCCGATCAAGGCAACCCCACAGTTGCTGGCGATCGGGAATTGGCCCTGGCGATCGCTCAATTACGTCTAATCCACGATGAATCCGCCATTCGAGAACTGTTACAAGCGGCTGCCTGTACCGTCCAAGCTCATCTCGTGGGAATGATGTCCACTCGACGGGCTCAAACTGAAGCAATGGTCCGCGCTGCAATGGAAGGGGCGATTATGGCCCAGAATTTTACCTGTGCTTATAACAGTATTGTCACGGTTGAGGGGCAGGTTCTGCACAATCAGCATTACCATAACCCCTTGCAACCGGGAGATTTGCTGTTAGTGGATGTGGGGGCAGAAACTGCCACAGGTTGGGCCGCAGATGTCACGCGCACCTGGCCGGTTTCCGGGCAGTTTTCCCCCACCCAACGGGATATTTACGAGGTGGTTCTAGCGGCCCATGACGCCTGCATTGAGCAGGTGGGTCCTGGGGTGGAATATGCAGATATTCATCGGGTAGCAGCGGTGGCGATCGCTGAAGGATTGGTAAATTTAGGAATTCTGCGTGGCAATCCCGAGGATTTAGTGGAAATGGACGCCCATGCCTTATTTTTTCCGCATGGGGTGGGACATCTCCTGGGATTGGATGTTCATGATATGGAAGATTTGGGAGATATTGCGGGATATCAGGAGGGTCGCGATCGCAGCGATCGCTTTGGTTTATGTTACCTGCGTCTGAACCGGACGCTACAACCGGGAATGTTAGTCACCATTGAACCGGGATTTTATCAAGTCCCCGCGATTTTAAACGACCCCCAACGGCGTGAGCAATATGATGGAGTCGTCAACTGGGATAAATTAGCCCAGTTTCACGATGTCCGAGGCATCCGCATTGAAGATGATGTCATGGTTACCCAAGAGGGTCGGGAAGTTTTTACGGCTGCCTTGCCGGTGCAAGCGCAGAAAATCGAGCAGATTGTTCGGGGTTGAGTCTCACTTGTCTGAGGTAGACTGGCGGGCCACAGTTTGTGACCCGCCGCCTCATGAAGCGATCGCGTTCAGTTCCCCACAACAGGGTTAGCCGTCAACCTTAAAAAACTAGCGTTCCGAACGCTCCTCCCGACTGCCCCGATGATGATCGCATTCTTTCTGATCGTTCTCCTTACAATCGGAATTCGCCTCGGTGGTGGGACGCTCCTCATAGGGTCTGGTCACTGGGACTGACATCGCGTGAATATCCGGCGCAGGTAGTCCTGGCGCAAAATAGAGCTGGATAGGCAACAAAAATGGTGCCACATTCAAGCGGAAATGTGCAAAGTTGAGTGTTAGCATTAGCTGATACGAAAGTCTTCTGATTTCATTAGTCTATAAAACAGTTGCAATTTTTGCACTTAAAAAATTGCTTCATATCCGAGATTTAACTTCGCTGAAATCGGGAATAAACCTTGTAACTTGTTATAGTACAGCCTGTTACCAAGTTTTCATAAAAATTTACTAACTTTCATGACTATATGCCAAGTTGGTCATTTTTAGATATGGGGTTTAACCCATCATGGGCAAAAGCAATCAGGGATATTAACCTCCAATTTTGGGAGGAGGATTGCTTTGGCTTAAACCAGGTGCTTTTCTGCTCCCTAGGGTACCTAAAGTAGCTCATCAGAAACTGTGGGGCTTCACCCGAAGATTTTTCTTCCAATACCATAAAATAGGAAAACCCGCATCTTTCCGCAGAATTTATATCCAATTCAATTAGAGACTGCGGCATCGATACCAGCCGCTCTCCATCGTCAAAAAGCTTGGGGGTCTAGTTCCCCTTCGATTGCTAACAGGGATTGGGTAAGACTCATTCTTGTCAATCACCCCATCCATTTTATTCCCGCTCAAAAGGGACCAGCGATGAGCTTTGTTTTGAGATTTTTCGTTTGTAATATCCACCGAGGGATAGATGTTTTTGTTTCCTGATTCCCTTTCTGTTAAGTGAATCCTTTCGCAGATGCTTCCCATATTGACCCTCTTTTTTTTCGGTTTTTTCACCAGCCCTCCGATGACTCACTCAACCGATCATCCCCTGAACTTTTGTAACCTCAATCTCGAATAAGTGAAATCACCCAACCATTCATTGTCTACGCGGTCCTTTTATTTCTACATCAGCCAAATAGCTTAACAGAAATCAGCAATTTGGCTGATGCTGAGTAAATATACTTAAATAAATCAGAATTTGTAGTGACATCATCCTCAGATTGTCAAGAAGGCATCCGTTCCCTTTACAAACCCCATGCCACCGTTCAGAGTTAATCAGGGCCACCCACCCAAAACGCTGCTCAACACCAAAATCTGCCCGGAATGCACCATCCCTGGGTCAGTTCCTGTGTTTCTTTTCCTGGGAAACCTTCACTTTAGACAGAGGAACTCTCGCAAATTGTCTCTTATAATATCCAGAAACCATTCCCTCAAAGGTTCTTTTTGGTTATGGGTTTAAAAATTTTTTGTTAATAATTTGGTCATTGTTTGTTGGCTATATTTTACAACTCGAACCCTTAGAGCAAACGGGCAACTTAACCCTGATTGAAAAATGGTCAAACTGCAACTGAATGATGTGAATGCTTATGGGTTTAACCTGTTTAGTTTTATGGGAGTTTGGCCGTTAATTTATGCCGGGTTGATGTTTATTGATGAGCGAATGCAACCGATACCCGCTTGGCCCTCTTTTTTAGCATCCAATGGGTCTGGAGTCATGGGGATGATGCCCTATCTCCTGTTGCGGGAAAGCCGCCCTTACTTTTCCGGTAAAAAAGATGGGTTCATAAAACTTTTTGATGCTCGCTTAACAGGAGTGGCCCTGCTTCTTAGGACCATTGGCTTAATCATCTATGCCCTATATTTCGGCAATTTTGACGAATTTATTAAGCAGTGGCAAACCCGTCGATTTTTATATTTAATGAGTTGGGATTTTGCCTTACTGTAGTTAGTTTTGCCAATCCTACTGGGCGATGATATGGCCCGTCGGGGTGGGCACGATTCTCGGGTTTTCTGGGCGGTGGCGATCGTTCCCTTACTGGGTCCTTTGGTGTATCTATCCCTCCGCCCGCCCTTACCGGAAACTGAGTAAGTTTCTGGATGAGGAGTAGGGAGCCTCTTGCTCCCTGCTCCTGGGATGTTAATCGGGCGATCGCCTATCAGAATCGCGATCCAAGATACTGTAAGTCACGCCACAAAACCCAATGATAAAAATCAGCCAGGTTAGGGATTTCCACAAAATAAAATCTGCAAACTTCACGGGGCATTATAGAAGATGTCTACAAACCATTTTCCCAAGTTGTACTGATTGTCTGGCTCTATGTTTATCAAACGAGTGAGCTTGGTTTCCAGCTTTTCCATTGCTTTACAAGTTAGCTTGACTCCTGTTTGATAGGTCTTATTCACAAGCTTTACCACGGGATTATTGCCTTTCCAAGTCATGGTTTTTGCCCCCTGTAAAGCGGTTTTGATATCCTCAAGAATGGTGCCATTCCAATGATTTTCTAACACAGCCCAAGTCCGCTCAATCGGATTATATTTACTGTGATATGGCGGATAGTATGCCAGACGCACGTTGATTTTATAAGTTTCACCAAACTCGACAATGCGGTTCATAAATTGAGTTCTTCGTGAATGATTCTCTGGCCCATTATCTTGTTTGATTAGCAGAGTTTTACACTCCCCAAACCTGGAGCCAAACTCTTGCCACCACTCTTCTAAAATATCAACTATGCTTTTCTCTAGTTACTTTCGATTCTATAAAATATAAAAATAAGTCATCTGACTGAGGTAAAAAAATCCCATAAGGTATGACTTTACTGTTTGAATTAAAATCATGATCGCAAGCGAACGTTGGGACGCGAGTTTTTCCTTTTCGGGAAAAAGGCCCAATGTTAACGGCAGCTTTGCCGTCCATTGAGATTTCTAACGTGGTAGGAGAGAGTAAAGCTTCTTTATTAATCGCTTCCATCTGCGCAAAAATTTCATCGGTTTCGGGAATTTTTTTTTGAGGTTGACTTTTTTTCACTTTTTGCGGGTAATAACCTAAGTGGTTAAGTTTCCGTCGAATGGTTTCTGTCGTGGGCAACTCTTCTTCCGTATAGTTTTTTTGGATAATTAGCTGTTTTCTTACGAATTCTGCGCTTAAGCGGGTATATAAGCGGTTACTTTTAAATGTAGGATCTGTTTGACTCTGACTATCTACTATCGATTGAATATCTACTAAGAGATGCGGCAAATGTTTTTCAGCTTTTTTGCGACCTCGGCCTTTATAATTATCTACACAAGTTATGCCGGTCTCTAGTTCCCGCACTCCTTTCCTTACTGTATCCCTATCCCATCCCAGTTCTTTGTTAGCTCGACTCTGACCCCCAAAGCCTAAGTCTTTAACCGTCTGAGCCATGAAACGACGTTTCGCGGCTCCTTTCAATTGCTTTGCTGTCTCAATTAATAAATTTTTCACCGAATCTGTTAATTCCATCTGCGTTCTCCTTGCGCACGGGGTTAATGCTTATTTTATCACGGCGTTGCAGAATTTATTTTCTGGAAATCCCTTAGCGTAATGCGATCGCCCAATAACCCCCGCATCAATTCTTCCATCAACCTCTCCTCCCTTAATAACTCTAACTCACTAAATTGAACTTTTATCCTTCCCAGTAACCTGATTATCACCAGATTAGGGCAATTGCGAAATCAATGGATAAGAGAAACTGAATCAAATCCGTCTGATCTCCCGGTGTAAATCCAGCCTCTTCATCCACCCAGTAATCATGTCCCCTGCCGTCAATATTAGCCCGTTGTAGACTGGGGTTCGCCCGGTTGGCGGCAATCATGGCTTCACGCAAGCGGCGATCGACCCGCATTCTTAAACTTGCTTCCGGATCCGGATTTATCCCTTGTAACAGGGTTCCCGGTAAGCCAATGCGATCGGGATTGGCTTACCGGGAACTTGCCCTCTGCATCAGGGCTTAACCCATCGGCTGCCGCTGCTACACCGCCATCATGAAGATAAGGAGCCGTCAGGTATAACCCAATCAAGTGCTGCACTTTGTATCCACCCTTAGGCTCGGTAATCCCAAACGTCAGATCAATCGACCGTTGCGGTGTAATATCCGTTGGCACCGGAATCACCGGGGGATTCTCCGGAAGCGGGACCTGGACGCTCGGGGGATAAGTCGTCGGGTCTTGGAACAGTTTCTTTAGTCCCAAGGATGCCTGGGGCCGTTCGGGCTGGGTCCCCACTACCCGTTGCGGAATTACCTCATGATTGGTAAAGTAGCGACCACTATGACAATCCACACAACCGGCTTGATTAAAAATTACCGCCCCCCGTTGCACTGCTTATGAATCCGTCAACGATTCATAAGGTTTCGGAGTCCGGCAATTTGGTCAGTTCCCCTGGGCTATTGGTATAGGTATGGCTGCCTTTGGGTAGTTCCAATGGATTGACCCCCGTCTGCCGATAGAGTGCGGCAGTGTTACTCGCCATTGCCAGCAATAAACCAGCATCAAGATCCTTATTGGTGGCCCCCTCTAAAATGGCCCCGGTTTTTCCATCGATCGTGGCATGGCATAAGGCGCAAGTCACTCCGACGCGGACTTGAGCGCCACTCAGATGATTACTCAGTCCCAGGGGGAGCAAGGGTTGAGAGTTTCTCGGGAATTTTCGGTAATTTGTTGGAGTGGAGCGGTTTAACCGAGAACTGATGGGATCTATTCTGCTACAAGTGATGTGGGGTGGATTCCGTAAAACTCTTGTCTATGAATTGTTTTCGGTTTTTTGGTGCAGGATTCAGTAAAATAACCAACGTCGATGGTTTTTATTCGGTGAGGTAGGGTGTGCAATATGCACAGAGGTAAAAAACGGATTGCGATCGCACTGACAAGTTCTCTGAGTCTACTGGCGGCGGGGATGTGGTGGATGCCGCAACCCCAAGCGAAAGCCCCCCCGCTGACTTGTTCTCCCACTGCAATGGAGACGAACTCCGGGACTAGCATCGGTGGCGATCGCCCCACTCCACAAGACAATCCCTCGCTTTCTGATCCGAACTGTGCTGACTCAACGCCTGTCTCTACGGATCAATGGTCCTACCCTTCTGAGTTCGCGCCGTTGTTGCAACGATACGATACCCTGTTGGCGCGCATGGAAACGGTAGAACGAAATCTGGCGAAACAACTCAATGGCAAACCCTACTGGGAAGAGGCACTCAAATATGGTGTACAAGCATCAGAGTTGGGTCAGGCGGGGAATTCCTCCGTTGAGACCTTACAAACGCTCAAATCCCTTTGGGAACAAGCGTTGGATAATTTGCATCAAATTCCCGCTGATTCCGACTATGGCGATCGCGCCAAGGCAAAAATCCCTGAATATCAAGCCAATTTAGAGGCGGTTTCGTACCGTCTGGAAGTGGCACAATCGGAATTTTTAATTCCCATTGCTCAACGCAGTGGCCTCTCGAACCAAGTCAAAATTACCATCTGTCACCTCACGACTCATATCTGCCGTCGGTTGCGCGGAAATGAACCGGCGCGAGATGCCGCCAGTTTGATGAAAGTCCCGATCGCCGTGGCGTTAATGAACAAAGTCACCTCGGAAAAACTCCGGTTTGATACCCCGATTCATGTCGATCGGGGTAACTATACCGAGGATGCCTCGGACCTGCGGGTGGGTGAAAAATATCCCATTCAAACGATTTTAGATGCCACGATCGGTCACAGTAGCAATATCGGCCCCAATCAAATTATTGATTATTTGGGGTGGGATTACATTAATCAAGTGTTAGAAGAACGGGGTTTTAAACAAACGCGGGTTTATTCTAAATTTGTCGGCGATCGCATTTATCCTCAGAATGTGGCGATCGGCAGGAACACCACCACCAGCGATGATCTGACTGAGATGATGATTCAAATCTATAACCGAGAACATCTCGGCGATGAAATTCTAATTCGTTCCCTGGAACGGCAATATGACCATGAACTCGGGTTCGCTGGGTTAGAAGGAGGATTCGGTCACTGGTTAGGGGAAAAAACCGGGCAAACCTCTCGCGTCCTCGGCACCACGGTAGCGATGAATCTCTTCGGCGAGACTTACATTATTACCGTGATTGACGATGGTGCCTATAGCGAACCGAGTATTCGTCAGTTTATTTCGGAAATCTCAGAATATCTCTTCCGCAGTGGTCAACTCTAAAGGCAAGGGGTTGTAGCGAGCAATACCAGATGGGGGATCAGTAGCCGCTAGGGAGTCGATCCCGATACTATGAAAAGGAAAACCTCTGACCTGAGCAATTCGACATGGTGTCCACTCCACCTCTAACTTATTCGCCGCATCACTTAAGTGCGCTTGTCCGGGGATCCGGCTTTCCGATTCTCTGTTTGCATGGCCATCCGGGTCACGGGGCTTCCATGTCTGTGTTTACGGACCATTTGAGCCAAAGATTCCAAACCATTGCCCCAGATTTGCGAGGGTACGGGAAAAGCCGCACCCGAGGGCGCTTTCAAATGACGGACCATCTTCAGGATATAGAAGCATTGCTCGATCGCCTCGGGGTCGATCGCTTTTTACTCTTAGGTTGGTCTCTGGGAGGGATTTTGGCAATGGAACTGGCGTTGCGACACCCCGATCGCGTCACGGGATTGATGTTAGTCGCTTCTGCTGCCCGTCCCCGGAGTTCCCATCCCCCGATTAGTTGGCAAGATTTAGCCTTTACCGGAGTCTCCGGGATTATTAATCGAGTCGTTCCGAGTTGGCAATGGAATATCGAAACCTTGGGCCGGCGATCGCTCTTTCGTTACCTAATTCAGCAACATACTCCCGTCGCTTACCAATACCTCGCTTCTCGGGGGATGTCTGCCTATCTTCAAACCAGCCGTCCGGCTCGTAATGCGCTCAACGCCGCCCTCACAGGGGGCTACAACCGACTCTCTGACCTAGAACAAATCACTTGTTCCTCCTTAGTCATGGCGGGGGAAGCCGACCGCCACATTACCGCAGATTCGAGTCGGGAAACCGCTGATCACCTAAAAAAATCTGAATTCATCTGCTACCCCAATACCGCTCACCTGTTTCCTTGGGAAATACCGGCGCAAGTCCTCGGGGATATGGATCGCTGGATTGATCGCCATCCCCAAGTCGTTGCACCATCCGAGCTTTCTTCCCAATAATCAGGCAGCCTCCCAATTCAAACTAACCGCTATATGCCGGGGATTTTCCCCGACTATTCATCTCCCCCGGCTCCTCATAAACCGTGAGATCGCTGGGTTTGCAGCGTTTGACCGCAAAGGAAATGCCCTGAGCGCTTTCTTGTTCGAGGTCTTCTATATATCCGTTTTTAGCGGTTTCGGCTTCCGTTTTACTCAGGAATGGTCCAAAGTAGTAAGTACACCGAGGATTGTCTGTGGCAATCTCTACCCACCAGGCCCAGCCTAAAAGGTTCAGCAAGCTAATCAAGATTTCTTTCAATTCCTTCATATCATTCCCCTATTTACCGTTGTATGACGACGAGGTGCTATTAAGTCTTGGTTCGAGCAGACGGGTTAATTTACATTTCTTTATACTCCCTTGGATTTATTTTTTCAACAGTATTTTTCTTCACATTTCCCATATTCGGACGCTGGGTCCATCGCTGACGAAAAATCTCGTAAAGCGCCATGCCCGTTGCTACTGAGACATTCAGGCTGGGGATCTTTCCTTGGAGGGGGATAGAAATTAACTCATCACAGTGACGTTGTGTCAACAAATTCAAACCTTCCCCTTCGGATCCCACGACCAAAACCGTGGGTCGGCTAAATTCGATGCTGCTCACAGCCGAAGGCGCGTTGGCGGCAGTGCCATAGATCCAAAACCCGGCTTCCTTTAACTCTTCCAAGGCTCGACTGAGATTGATCACCCGGGCAACCGGAAAAAATTCTAAGGCACCGGCGGCGACTTTCATCACCGTTGATGTGATCCCAACCGCTCGTCTTTGGGGGATCACCATCCCCTGAGCGCCGATCGCCTCAGCGGTGCGAATCATTGCCCCTAAATTGTGAGGGTCGTTAATCCCATCACCCATAAGGAGGACTGGACGATCGGATACCTTTAAGGCATTGGCAATTAGATCCGGGAGTTCCCAATAGGTATAGGGAGAAACCTGTGCGGCAACCCCTTGGTGATTTTCCCCGTGAGTCAGCAGATCCAGGCGTCGGTAATCCACTTCATCAATCACCGTTCCCGTAGCTTTGGCGGTGGCGATCGCCGTATGAAAGCGGGGATCATACCGCAATTGAGCCGTAATCCAGACCCGATGCAGTTGCCGCTCTCCCTCTAAAGCACTCAATACAGTATGGCGACCGTAAATCATATCTTTGAGGTCTGTATCTGGGTCAAGGGCGGGTTGGGCAGAACCCGGGGGAAAGGATTTGCGACTTTTCCCGTCCTTTTTCGGGTAGGAGGAACCCTGTCCATAATCTTTTTTCGGATAAGACGATCCCTGCCCACTGTCTTTTTTCGGATAGGACGATCCCTGCCCACTGTCTTTTTTCGGATAAGACGATCCCTGTCCATAATCTTTTTTCGGGTAGGACGATCCCTGCCCACTGTCTTTTTTCGGATAAGACGATCCCTGTCCACTGTCTTTTTTTGGATAAGATTCTCGCTTGGATCGGACTGAGGGCTTCAAATTTTCGGGTTTACCAGGCATGACAATTATGATTGGGGGGGTAGATGGCTTCATCCCAATGTGGTGTTGAGTCTCTTTCCCGGTTGGGGAAGCTCAAGGGTGGGAATCAGCGTGAGGGTAATGGGTGGAACTGACTTTATAGTTCAGTAGAGCCACCACTTTCGAGGGGTTCGAGATTTAATTGGGTGAATAGGTAGATCAAGCGGTTGGGATCGGTGAGGTATAAATATCCCATCAGGCTTTCCAAGCTTGTTGCCTGTTGATAAATTGCGGCATCAACTCGTTTTGGCCCTCCCGTGGCAGCATTGCGCCCGCGTTTGAGAATCTCAAGTTCGGTCGGGGTTAGGAACGGTTCGAGCGATCGCAGCATTCGTGCTTGGGTCTCGGCTCGCACTTGCGACACCACACAATTATGATAGAGCTTCTGGCGTTTCGGTGGTCGTAAATACCAGGCGCGGATAAACAGTTCGTACACTGCATCTCCCAGATAGGCTAGGGCGATGGGTGATAGCTGTTGAATTTCCGGGGCCGATAATTTTTTGACGGGGAGCATCAGGGACAAGTAGTCCTGGCGCTCAAACGCCATAGCACCGGGGGGGACATCAGCGACTAGATTAGCTTCTGGGCTTGTTGCTTCTGGGGTTGCTGTCATACTGCCCGCACTAAACCACTTGAGTTAATGATTCCCGATCCCACGTCCAAACTCCCCTAACTGGATTAACTGGGTTACCATTTTATGTTTTGAATTCTTGAAAAGGGAAAATTTTACCAGGGTCACTGCCTCGCCTCACATTCTAGTCCCCGGATTAGGCGGGGTAGGTCAGCCGATCGCCTGAAGTTTCCCTCTGCCCTAGGGCATAACTATCCAAGGCGATCGGGTTTAACCCGGTGAATCGTGCCGAGGGATAAGGGGATTATAACATTTCGCGATCGGGTTCTTATCGGATGGGGGAGATGGGGGAGAAAGTTCGTAGTAACGACTTCAGTCGTCCTCTTCGTTCGTAGTAACGACTTCAGTCGTCCTCTTCGTTCGTAGTAACGACTTCAGTCGTCCTCTTCGTTCGTAGTAACGACTTCAGTCGTTACCGCGTTACTTGGCTGAGGCCAAGTAACGCCCCCTTGCAGGTAAAGCATCCAGTCATTACGCAGGCGCTTCAACCGCCAATCGTGCGTGTCACGGCTTAAGCCGTGACACGAGAGCAACGACAGCAAGTCGTTATTACAAACATGGACCCATACTCCCCCTGGGTCAAACGACAGCAAGTCGTTACTACAAACATGGGCCCATCCTCCAAATAAACAAGCTATCCAGTATCAAAATTGAACTGGATAGCCTATTTAGAGCGTAAAACACTCAAGTGGATTTGATTTTCTCTAGGGCAGCGTCCACCGATGGCTGCAAAGAGAGAAACTGCTCTAATCGAACCAGTTTGACCGTTTGGGTCACCCGGGGATTGCTGACAATTTGCAAGGTACCTTCAGCAGTTTGAGCTTTTTTTACCAGTTGCACCAGCGCACCTAAACCAGAACTGTCAACAAAATCTATTTTGGATAAATCCAAAATAATGTTCGTGGGACCCTCGTCAATACACTGACTGATAGCCTTCCGAAAGGTCGCTTCCGAAAAGGCATCGAGTAAGCCAGTGAGACGGAAGAGTTGGTAATCGTTCCCGACTTCGCGCGTGCCTCTTAGGCTAACGGTCAGGGTTAATGGCTCAGGAATAACGCCCTCCTAGCTGCATACTGATACATTTACGCGACATTTGTCCGGCTATTGCTGGACAATGCAGCGATGGCACTATCACCCTGGAAGGTGACAGCGGCGGTATCCCGCAAAGCTTTTAGAAAGATTCCAAAAGCGCTTGATGGTTTAAGGTCGATGAGGATGATTAGACTCGTACCCTCTTAGACTCAAGAATCCACACCCACCTCGGCAACCAAGCAAGGAAGTCTCAAAGGTAGGGCGGAAAAGTCTAAGGGAAGGCGCGAGTGGCTGCTCCATGTTCAGATCTTGTCGGATATTATACCCGATTATCCGCAGATGCCCAGCAAATCTCGGATTAAATCCTTACTCCTCAAATCGACGATCCATTTTAAAGGCTTTCTGGCCGTTTGTCAATGAGCAGCGCCTTTAGATTTTTAGATTGTAATCGGTCCGATTGCCGATTGACAAGGAATTTTGCCAATTAATTACCCGGTTTTAAGTTCCGCACCCTGCTAACTGGCAGTTTTCGCGGCAGTCCGAGATTCACGCATGGAATCGACAAACTGTTTGAAAATATAGTCCGCGTCATGGGGACCCGGACTCGCTTCGGGGTGGTATTGGACGGAAAACACTGGCAGAGACTTGTGACGCAAACCGGCAATGGTGCGATCGTTCAAGTTCAGATGGGTAATTTCCACCTCGCTGCTTAAAGAATCGTCACTCAAGGCAAAGCTGTGATTTTGGCTGGTAATTTCAACTTGACCCGTTAACCCTGCCGGTTGATTTAAACCGCGATGCCCAAATTTGAGCTTAAAGGTATCCGAACCCAGGGAGAGTCCCAAAATTTGGTGTCCTAAACAAATCCCAAACATGGGTTTTTCAGAGTTCAGCAATTGTTTGGTGGTTTCGACTCCTTGGAGCACTGCCGCCGGGTCTCCGGGTCCATTGGAGAGAAAAATCCCATCGGGATTGTGCTTGAGGATTTCCTCGGCGGAAGTGGTGGCAGGAACGACAATCACGCGACATCCATAACTCGCTAGACGGCGCAGGATATTACGCTTAATCCCAAAATCTAGGGCAACGACGGTGAATGTTTCCCCGTTCATGCCTTGAGCTTGGGGACTGAATTCCCAATGGGGGTCAGTGGTTTCGGTCCATTCGTAAACCGTTGAGGTGGAGACTTCTGGGACGAGGTTTAAGCCCTTCATGGAGGGGGCCGCTTGCACTTGGGCTAATAATTCGGCGGGGTCGAGGATTTCGGTGGAAATTCCACCATTCATGGCCCCAACCATGCGAATTTTGCGGGTGAGTGCGCGGGTATCGATGCCGTAAATCCCAGGAATATTGTTTTGGGTCAGGTAGTCGGGGAGGGACTGGGTTGAGCGCCAGTTGCTGGGCCGCTTGCAGATATTCCGAGCGATCGCCCCGCGCACTTGGGGACGTTGGGATTCTTCGTCGTCGGGATTCACCCCGGTATTGCCTAATTCGGGATAGGTGAACGTCACGATCTGGCCGCAGTAGCTGGGATCTGTCAATACCTCTTGATAGCCTGTCATGCCGGTATTGAAGACCACTTCACCAATGGTCGTGCCAGTGGCTCCAAAGGACCAACCGCGATAGGACGTTCCATCTGCTAGTACGAGCAAGGCAGGGCGATCGGCAGAAAGAGACATAGAAACCTCACTAGCTTCAGGGGTCATGTTTCGGCAGTCACGGGTAAGGGGTCCATTTAGTCTATGAGGGACCCAGCCGTTTGACTTCCGCAAGATCCTATTATTCCATGAGTTGCTTTCTTGGCGCGTATCTGTTGGCCGTAATGTAAAGAAGCGATCGCAACTCCCTGGCTTTCCCCCGTGAGCCATATTTCCTCACCTAAGTTCGCTTCCCCGGTGGATTTCCCCTGGGCGTCAGGGTCTGTGAATGTCTGGCTGCCGGGGTTTCGCTTTCCTGAATCAACCGGGCATAATAGACATAACCCAACTTGACTCATCTGCACCGGAGGTTGGGCATTGCCCAATGCTACCCTGAATTCCGAGCGGCTGGATTTAGCCATTGCCCCCTTTCCATTTCTGCTCTAACTGCCAAGAGGAAAAAGTTTAATGAAAAAAATTCTCTCTACCCTATTTGCTGTGACCAGTCTAGGATTGATGGGGCCTGTCGCCCTCGCTCAGGAATATCCCGGTTGTTTCGCTATTGATTCCAATGGCAACCTCATTGAATTAGGAAACCTCTGCCCCAATCAAACCACAGATGTCCCCGAAGGGGCCATGTCCGGCGTCTTTCAAATCCCTATCAAACGTCGTCAGGGCGGCATTCCGGTGGTAGATGTTATCTTCAATGGCACAGAGAAATTCGAGATGCTCTTTGATACGGGGGCGAGTGCCACCTTAATTACCCCCACAATGGCCCGCAGTTTAAATGTAGTCCCCTTCGATAAAGCTCGAATTTCCACCGCGAGTGCTTCAGAGGTGGAAATGGAAGTGGGCCGAGTTTCTAAAATCCAAGTGGGGGATGCGACCCTGGAAGAACTCCTCGTCACGATCGCCCCACCCGGTGTTGAAGGGGGTCTCCAAGGCATGGGTCTCTTAGGACAAAACTTTTTTGGCAGTTACGATATCACCATCAAGGAAAATATCATTGAGTTACGAACTCGCACCTCTGCTACTCAAAATTGAGGTGTGACTGAAACTTGACCCCAGCTAGGATACGGGTCAAGTTTTAGAGTCCACGGACCAGAAACCGGGTTTCTCCCCCAGATTAACGGGTCATTCCAACACATTTTCTGAAAAAACCCGGTTTCTAACCCGCTGCTATCTTACTGATTCAGAAATGCCACCAATTGCTGTAGTTTGGTCCAAGCGGCACCGGAGGCAAGAATTTCTTTGGCTAAGGCGATGCCCTGGATATGGTCCCCTACGGGGATCAGACCGCTAACTTGTAAGGCTAAAGCAGCATTTAAGGCGACTACATCCTGTTGCGCTTGAGTCCCTCCACCTTGGAGGACCGACTGCAAAATCTGGGCATTTTCTGCGACATCCCCGCCTCGCAATGCTCCCGTGGGTGAGGGTTCTAGCCCGAGTTCTGCCGGGGTGATGGTACTGAGTTGCACTTCTCCATTGGCAAGGATGGCTAAATCACTGGCATCTGCTAATCCCGCTTCATCGAGTTTTTCCCGTCCATGCACCACGATCGCTAATTCGGTCCCCAATTGTCGTAACGCATGGGCGATCGGCACCACCAAGTGGGGGTCACAGACGCCTATCACCTGTCCGGTGGGTCGCACAGGATTAACTAGAGGTCCCAATAAGTTAAAAACGGTGCGAACTTTTAAGGTGCGGCGCAGGGGGGCCACCGCTTTCATGGCCGGATGCCAACCGGGTGCAAATAGAAAGGTGATGCCGACTTCATCTAAAGCGGCGATCGCCTGACTACCCGGTGCATTCAAATTCACACCCAACGCTTCCAACACATCGGCAGAACCCACCTTACTCGATGCCGATCGATTTCCATGTTTGGCAACCTTAACCCCAGCAGCAGCAGCGACAAAGGCAACACAGGTGGAAATGTTAAAAGTCGAAGCCCCATCGCCTCCGGTGCCACAGGTATCGATCGCCTGTTTACGAGTTTCGCAATTTGTCCCAGTTTCCATATAGGCAGACTGGGATTGTAATACTTTTGCCATCCCTGCCAGTTCCTCTGCGGAAACACTTTTGCTTTGCAAAGCGGCTAAAATGGCCCCGGATAACACCGGGGGGATTTCTTCTTGAAGCCATCCCGTCATCAGTTGACTCGCTTGATCCATCGTCAGAGATTGGCGATCGAGCAATTGTTGCAATAACTCGGACCAGTTGGTGTCTAAGGTGATTTTTCCGGGAGTTTGTTCGGTTGCAGAAGGAGAATCAATCATAGTTAAATTGGGATTGCACGGCAAGCAGTTGGGGTGCTGCTGATTTAAACGAATCGATTTTACCGCGATAAGCAGGCTCGTAGGAAATTTCTGGATTGGGTTTTCAGGAGTGGGGCTGGGTTGAAGTTGGAGCGGTGGCTCTGTTAGGATTATCTTATGCTTAAGATGGGCCTCTCAAATCGGGAACAATTATGTCGGTTATTTATCGATTGAATGCTAATGAAATTGATAGTCAATTTTTAGATGATGTTAAAACAAAATTTGCGGGTAAAAATATAAAAATTGTAGTTTCTGAAATTGATGAAACTGAATATTTATTAAGTTCAAAAGCGAACCGAGATAAGCTAATAAATGCTATTGAAAACATCAATAACCGTCAAAATTGGATTGAAGTGAATTTAGAAGATTTGCTATGAGCCGGAAAACTCAAGGATTCTGGGACGAGAGTTTCCGTGAGGAACGGTAGAGTTTCCAGGTTAAGGCTTAAAATGAGGGATGTTCAGTACCTGGGGTGACTTGATGGATCGGCGTGACTGGCTGAATATTGCTGAATATGTCTCTCTGGCGGCTGTAGTGCTGGGGTCAGTGCTGGCGGCTATTTCTGGGCAGGTGATTTATGCGGCAGCGCCGGTGATCGTTTCTTTGGGGTTGAATTTGGTGAATCGCCGACGACAGAGTATGCCATCTCGGGTGGCGGTGGAGGAAGTGAAAATTGCCCCGGAAGCGATGAAGATGACGATCGCCCAAGAGATTGAGCCCGTGGTGGTGGCAGTGCGACAACTGCGATCGCGCTCAACCGAGTTGGAGCAAACTCTAACGGTTGTAACGACCCAGTTACAGCGGCTGCGGAGTGAATTTAAAGAGCGCCCGGAATTGGAAGAGGTGGAAAGTTTGGCGGAAGTGATTACCGCGCTACAACAGTGTTTGGATGGACTGCCTGCGGGGAAACCGGGACAAACGCCGATCGCCGAACTGGAGAGGGAAATTGTCCAGGCGATCGCTCGAATCCCTTCTATAGTGGAAGTAGAGGTGCAACAACAGTTGCAGAAACTCGGCCAAGTTCCACCGAAGCACAACCCCTAATCATACCAAATCCGGTTGTCTCAAATAAAACCCCGCAGGCTGAAGCCTGGGGCTACACGGACAAAGCCTGCCTCCGCAGGCTGAAGAGAAAACTTGAGACAACTGAATTGGATATCAAGTCTGTTTTCTATCTTAGCCCGCGCAGGCGGGCTTCGTCCGTATAGCCCCAGGCTTCAGCCTGCGGGGTTGTTATAGACAAAACATTAATCCCGTAAAGAATCCATCGATTGATCATGACTGCAACTATTGCCGCTCCTCCCACTGTAAGAGCGATCGAAGTATTTTCTGGTATTCAAGGCGAAGGATTGAATGTGGGGACTCGTCAAATTTTCGTTCGCTTTGCCGGATGTGATTTGCGCTGTAACTATTGCGATAGCGCTCATACTTGGACGGCACCGGATACCTGCCGGATTGAAAAAACTCCCGGCGATCGCGATTTTGAAATTCACCCCAACCCCGTCCCCCTCCCTCTCTTCCTAGACTGGATCGATCGCCAAAATCAACCGGGTTTACATGACAGCATCAGTTTAACCGGCGGTGAACCCTTACTCCATACTCCCTTTTTGGTGGAATTTTTGCCACAACTCAAACAACGAACCGGGTTACCCCTGTATTTGGAAACTGGGGGTCATCGTCCCCAGCAATTGCAGAGGATTTTGCCTCATTTGGATCTGGTGGGGATGGATATCAAATTGCCGAGTGTCAGTGGAGAAACCCATTGGCAGGCACATCAGGAATTTTTGAGCCTCTGCTGTGCTGCCGGAGTGGAAGTATTTGTCAAAATTATTATTTCTGATGACACCTTAGAGGCGGAGTTGGAACAGGCGGCGCAATTGGTAGCGGGGATTAACCCCAACGTGACGGTGTTTTTGCAACCTGTGACGCCGCTGAATGCGGGAGAAACGGCGAACTTTGGCGATCGCCCGACCCCTGCCATAAAATCACCAGCACCCACAAAGGTGCTGGCGTGGCAAGGAGTGATGAAACAATGGCTGAAACCCGTGAGAGTGGTCCCACAAACCCATAAAATGTTGGGTCAGTTGTAGTGGGGTGCGGTGGGGGTTAGTACACGCTTTCCGTATTCGTGGTAGTTTCCCGCGCCGCCTTAACTTTAGCTTTAGCTTTGGCAGCACTGCGTTTGAGCGCTTGCAACCGGGCTTCGTATTTGCTACGCTGGCGTTTTTTCGGGGTGAGTTCAACGAGGGTTTTTAAGGCGCTGCCGAGACTTTTATAAGCGTTGGGAAGGGAATAGCCAAAACGAGTCGCAAGGGCGATCGCTTTTTCATCCGCTTCGATTGCTTCCTTTAAGGTGCGATCTCCATTGTTTTTCTGATAAAGTCGGTATCCCGCCACGCCGCACAGAGACAGTGCCAACAACAGCAGCAAACCATCCTGTACCCACAGTTCTCCCACTGCACCACCTAACCCGATCGCCAGCGCCGCCATTTCCCATCCCTCTTTAGAAATGGTGTCGTTTTGGATGCGTGCTACTTCATGCCAAAACAGCAAGTTGCGCTGATCTAGGGCGAGTTGTTCCCACTTCACTAGGTCAATTTGGACTTCCACCTGATCGCTTCCGATTTCTTCACTGCGAACCAAGGGGGGATTCACTTCGATCGCTTTTTCGACCATGACCCAGCTTTGCAATTCCGGCGGCAGTAAGCCTTTGAGCCGCCGGAGTTCTATCATGTCAGCTTTTGTCGTAGTATATGAGGTCATTGCTCAAGCCGCTGAAATTTTGACACAAAAAACAGTTTATCTACTTGGATTGTAGCGATTTTTAGGCCATAAGCACCACTTCACTCCCCCGGGATTCGGTTTCCTGGGGCATCAATACCCCTCAAAAGGGTCTCCAGATGGCCGAGTTCCCGGTTTCATTCCTCGGGGGGTTGACAAATATAACAATTTATGTAAATTAACGAAAATTTTCAGAACTAGAGCGTTATTCGTTTAATTTGCAACAGTTAACCCGTGGCAATCGTAGCAAAAGAGAGATTGTTAGGCTTAAATGATAAAACTGTATCAATGTTCGTAGTAACGACTTCAGTCGTTATCCGAGTTCGTAGTAACGACTTCAGTCGTTTCCGGGAGTTAACTTTAAGGGAAAAAAGTAGCTCAAGAATTACTTCTAATTCAATTCTTACTACGAACTTAAGAGAAGAGAACGACTGAAGTCGTTACTACGAACTTAAGAGAAGAGAACGACTGAAGTCGTTA